>CAZSRR010000015.1:0-147276 GCA_964609175.1 uncultured Bradyrhizobium sp. | reverse complement strand
TGCCGCTGCCCATGATCTCGGAGAAGCCGATGATGGCGTTGAGCGGCGTGCGCAGTTCGTGGCTCATATTGGCGAGGAATTTCGATTTCGCCTGGTTGGCTTCCTCGGCGCGGTTCTTTTCCTTCGAGTATTTCTCGGCGAGGTCGGCAAGTTCGGCCTGCGATCGCTTGAGATCGATCACGTTGGCGCGAAGGCGGCTGTCGTTCTCGATCAGCTTCTGCTCGTGCGCCTTGATGCGGGTGATGTCGGTGCCGACCGAGACATAGCCGCCGTCCTTGGTGCGGCGCTCGGAGATATGGAGCCAGCTGCCGTCGTCGAGCTGCGCTTCGAAGGTTCGGGCGCCCGGAATCTGCACGCCGGTCTCCTGCAGGCGGGTGCGCACCTCCGGCATGCTGCCGACCTCGATCACGGTCTCGTACGAGGTACCGGGCGTCACGGCAGAATCCGGCAGCTTGTGCAGGCGCTGGAAGTGCGAATTGCAGAGCACCAGGCGATCTTCCGCATCCCACAGCACGAAGGCTTCCGGAATCGTCTCGATCGCATCGCGCAGCCGCAGGTCCGCCTCCACGGTCTTTTCGGCGAGGCTCTTCTGTTCGGTGATGTCCACGGCGATGCCGATCAAATGCAGGGCGCTGTCGCCCGAGGCCAGGCTCAGTTCGCAGCGCACCCGGAGCCAGATCCAGTGGCCGTCCGTGTGCTGCATGCGAAACGTCTGGTCGATGTGGTCGAGCTGCCCGGCGATCATCTGGTCGGCGATCGCGAACAGGTCGATGTCGTCGGATTTCACCAGTGCGTTGACTTCGCCGAAGGTGAGGAGGTCGTTGCGGGAGTCCAGCCCGAGCATCGTGAACATCGACGCCGACCAGAAAATCCTGCCGCGCGACAGATCCCAGTCCCACAGGCCGCAGCGGCCGCGGTTGAGCGCGGTGTCGATCCGGCCGCGTACCGCGTCGTTGATGAGGTCGCCTTCGCGGGCGCGGGTCGACTGCCAATGGAAGGCAAAGCCGAGGATCAGCACCACGAAGCCCGTGGTGGCCGACAGCGTCACCGACAACGCGGCGTCGGAGCCCCACAGCGGCTCGTTCTTTTCCTGGATGACGATGACCTGGCCCGGCAGCGACTTGATCAGCCGCGAGATCGCCATGGCGCCGTTGCCGTTCGGCAGCGTCATGTCGGTGACGACGCCCTGCTGGCCCGGCGTGGTGAGCAGTTGCGCCGTGCTGATGATGTCGAGGACGTGGTCGCTGTTGCCAAGGCCGCCTTCGATCGGAACGCGGGCCAGGATCCGGTGGTCGGTGCCGGTGATGATGATGTGGCGGCCGCTGGCTGCACCCCAGGCCGGGATCAGGTCGGGCAGCAGGCTCTGCAGCCGCTCGATGTTGGCCGCGCGGTCCTGCCGGATGGAACCGATCCGGTCGAGGCGTTCGACGAGCAGGTCGGTGAGCGCGGCGAGGTCGCGCTTCATGGAGGAGCGCTTCTGCCGGCTCTGGTCGATCACCTGGACGAAGGCGCCGAGACAGATGGTGATGAGGAAGGCGATGATGAGGGTCGGCACGGCGCGGCGAAGCGCCGGCTCGGCGGTGAGCAGCCGGTGATAGGCAGGCTTTGCGATCGACTGCGCCAATCCCTTGATCGAGTCGGATTGAACACATGCGTTCGCGGCATGCGCACGCGCCATGCTTTAGACCCCCGCCGAAGGCTCTTTTGCACCTTGTCCGGAAGGAACCCCGCGTCATTCCGAATCATGATGATTTGAATCCAGATTTTTCGGGCTGTCGAGAGTCAACGATTCGTTAATTGAAAATAAATGTTGTCCAACGCGAATTAAGGCGCCGCGCAGGCGAGTCCGAAACGAGAACGCGCCAGTAAAACTACGCGCGCGTCGGCTCGGCGTGGCTGATCACGCGCTTGATGGTGGGGAACGCGCGGCGCAGCGCGCGCTCGATCTCGTCGACACTCTCGTGCACCTTGACGACGCTCATCGACGGTGCGGCGCGGCAATGAAAGTTGACGATTTCGCCGGCGTCGGTGTCGCGTACCCGAACGTTATGGATGTCGTGGATAGCGCCGTCAGCCGCGAAGCGCGACAACGCAGCCTTGATGGCGTCGATTCGCTCGGGCGCGGCGTCGGTGCCGTGCGGCAGTTCGGGCTCGAGCGGTTCGATATGGGTGTCGACCTCGACGTCTTCGCCAAAGTCCTCGCGGATGCTGCGCTCCAGTGCATGGGCGATGTCGTGCGCGGCGGACAGTTGCATGTCGCCGTCGACCTCGAGATCGATCGAGACCGTCAATTTGCCGCCGAGATCGTGAACCGTGACGTGGTGCACGGCGAGGCCGGAATTGCGCGCAATCACCATGATGCGCTCGCGCACGCTCTCGTTGTCACGCGCCACCGGCACCGCGGTGAAGGTGAGGTCGGCGTCGCCCAGAACGTCGCGGACCGCGGCTTGCGCATTTTTCTTGATCGCCTCGACGCGGTCGATCGGGTAGGTGCGCGGCACATTGGCGATGGCGTCGATGAAGGTGGTCGCTCCGACCATGCGGGCGCGCAGCCGCTCGACGGCGAGCACGCCCGGCACTGCCGAGATCGCATCGCCGGCCTTTTCAGCCACGCCCTCCGGCGCGCGGTCGAGCAGCGTTTCGATCGTGGAGCGCCCAAGCCGCAGGCCGAGGATCGAGATCATCACGGCAACCGCGATCGCGGCGACCGAATCGCCCCAGGGATAGCCGAGGCCGGTCAGCACCAGCCCGATGATGACGGCGGTCGAGCCGAGTACGTCGGAAGCAAAGTGCAGCGCGTCGGCCGCCAGCGCCTGGCTGTTGGTCTCGCGCGCCGTGCGATGCAGCGCCCGCGCGCGCCAGAAGTTCACCGCGATATCGACCGCCAGCACCGCGAAGGCGATCGCGGAGAGCTTTGGCGGCGGCGCGCCCTCGGTCAGCCGGCTCCAGGATTCG
This sequence comes from uncultured Bradyrhizobium sp., assembly GCA_964609175.1. Taxonomy (GTDB): domain Bacteria; phylum Pseudomonadota; class Alphaproteobacteria; order Rhizobiales; family Xanthobacteraceae; genus Bradyrhizobium. Next base: position 144,321 of record CAZSRR010000015.1, on the reverse strand, counting down.
ACCAGGATGCCGCCGGCCAGCACGTAGAGCAGCGCGATGACGAACAGCGCCGACAGGCTCTCGAACTTGCCGTGGCCGTAATGATGCTCGTCGTCGGCCGGCGCGTCCGACACCCGCACCACCAGCCAGGTGATGATGGTGGCGACCACGTCGACCGCGGAGTGCAACGCTTCCGAGATCAGCGCAAGTGAGCCGATCGCAGTGCCGACGGCGAATTTCGCGATCGCCATGCTCGCGCTGGCGAAGATCGAGATCGCCGCGACGTTGGTCTTGATCGAGGAACTGCCTGTCATGCGCGGCGGTTTAGCAGGTGGGCATTCAAGATCAAAGCCGGCGCCGGGCGACGCAATTGCCATTCATTTGCAGGAGAATGCTGTTGCGAACTGTTATCGACGGGATGTGCGCCATGGCGGGCGATTGATCGCTGAAAAATGCGGGTCGTCCCCCGAGCAGGCGGAGAATTCAGGACGCCGTGGCCTGTCGATTTAATCAATGCCGCCTCTGGAATCCTGGATCGACCGCTTTTGAACCATGACAATTGAATAGGCCTGCGCATTCTCGCGGCGCGTCGCGCCCGAGTTTTGCCTCAGCCTTGTCCCTCCGAAATCAGAGGGCGCAGGGAATGCCGGGTGCTTGCCGCACCCACGGTCCCGTGTGCAAGATGCAGTTGAGATGCGCACACGAGCATACAGGTACAGCCGGAGCAGCCCGGCATTCCCTGCGCAGTGGTTTGACGGCTTATACCGCGCTCTTCCTGGAGACGATTTCCTTTTGCCTCCATCGCCGGCGGATTGAAGGATCGTCGAAACCCGGTTGGGTCGACGCATCCTCCGCCGGCTTGACACCAGCCACGGGTGCCAGAACCACACGGCTTTGCCGTACGCTTCAGCGCCGGTCGTCTGCGCGCTGTATTCGCTCACGGGCGAAAGCCCGCCCTGCGAACACCACCACGCGCCCGACGCCGCCGCGTCCACCGCAACCCGCCCCAACGTTCGTGACGATGGCCAACGCCCCTCTGGGTGGGACGGGATGGCGGGACTTGTAAGGGTGATTTGGGGTAAGGGCGAAGCGGTTTATTTTTAATGAAGGGTCTGGACGCGGGAAATCACTTTGAATTTGCTGGAGAAGTTAAATTTCTCCAGAATCGATCCCGGACGCGCCAGCCATCTTCGAGCGAGCACGACCGGTGGCACTTCTGCCGCGCGTCGGGATCTGCGCCCGTCGCGGGCGGTCGATGTCGTGGCGGCCATGACGCTTCCGCCGCAATTGGTGGTGCCAAATGCATTGCAGCAGAGCGTGCGCACCGTCTGGACACGTCCCCGCCGCACCGTTCAAGATCGCCGGCAAAAGCGCAAATAGCGGAGGCGACGATGATTATCGATTCCCAGGTCCATGCCTATGAGGCCAACACGCCGAAGCGGCCGTGGCATACGGTGCCGAACTGGCCGGATCACGTCACCGGCGACGAGATGGTGGCGGCGATGGACAGGGTGGGGGTCGACGGCGCGATCTTCATTTCCGCGTTTTCGTTGTATCGCTACGATTCCAGCTATGCGGTGGAGGTGCAGCGCGCGCATCCCGACAGGATGGCCATCGTCAAGCCGCTCGACCCTGATGATCCCGGCGTGGCCGATGTGGTCGCGGAGTGGAAGAAGACGCCGGGCGCGGTCGGTGTTCGGGTCATGCTGCGGAAGGAAGAGAAGCGGGCGGTGGATGATCCCGGCCTCGACCGGATCGCGCGGGCGGCCGTTCGCTACGATTTTCCGCTCAACATCCTGTGCTGGGACAATCTGGACGCTGGCATCGCGCTGATCGACCGCAATCCCGATACGCGGTTCATCATCGACCACCTCGGCATTTTGCAGCCGCGGGTGCCGCCGGCGCCGGGCGCACCCTTTGAGCCGTGGGCCAATCTCCCAAAAGTGCTCGACCTCGCCAAGCGCCCGAATTGCGTGATCAAGGTCAGCGGTGCGTGCACGCTGTCGCGCGAGCCATATCCGTTTCCCGACATCTGGGACCCGCTCGCCCGCGTGTTCGACGCCTGGGGTTTCGAGCGCTGCCTCTGGGGCACCGACTGGACGCGGGCGTTCGCCGTCGTGAACTACGAGCAGGCGGTCGAGCCGTTCCTCAAGACTAGCCGTCTGAGCGACAGCGAGCGCGCCATGCTGATGGGCGGCGCCTGCAGCAAGGCCTATCGTTGGTCGCCCAAGACGGGTTAGGGGAACGTTAGCCAACGGGGCGGATGGACGACGCCGCGTTGACAAAACGTATTTTAGCGTGCTTGACGCCGCCGCCATTCATGTCCATATGCGGGCATCGACACTTGGCCGAACGGCTGGGCTGCCTTGCGTTGCCCACCGACCGGCACGCAGGCTTCAGACCCTTCTGCAGGCATCGATCGACGGACGACGGCGTCGACTCATTCGATGCCGCGATCTCAGGATGCCGCGATCTCACGGTGCATCTTCAGAAGGGGATTTCTTTGCAAAGCACAGCTGGCCTGCGGCCCGACACGCAAGGCGAGGGCTCCGGCCTTAATTCGTTGCCGGGGATCGACGACGACCTCCACAACGCGCGGCGTTGGCAGCGCATCCTGAGCGGTTACACCAAGCCCAGCCGGCTGCGAAGCATTGCCGAGATTGCGATCACGGCCTTGCCGCTCATCGTGCTGTGGGCCGCGGCCTGGTTCGCGTTTCATCTTGGTCATGCCTGGGCATCGTTGCTGATCGCGATCCCGGCCGCCGGCTTTCTCGTCCGCCTGTTCCTGATCCAGCACGATTGCGGTCACGGTACCTTCTTTGCCGGCCGGCTGGCGAATGACTGGGTCGGCCGCGTCCTCGGCGTGATCACGCTGACGCCCTATGACTGCTGGCGCCATACACATGCGATTCATCACGCCACCACCGGCAATTTGGATCGCCGTGGCATCGGCGATCTCGATACGCTGACGGTGCTTGAATATCGCTCTCTGTCGGTATGGGGCCGCCTGACATACCGGCTTTACCGCCACCCGCTGATCATGTTCGGGGTCGGGCCGGCCTATCTGTTTCTCGTGCAACACAGGATGCCGCCGGCTGCCCTCATGCGCAAAGGGTGGCAGCCCTGGGCGAGCACGATGATAACAAATCTCGCCATCGTCGCCGTCGTTGCGACGCTGATGTGGTTCATCGGCATCAAGGCCTTTTTGCTGGTGCATCTTCCGATCACGCTGCTGGCCGGCACCGCGGGCGTATGGCTGTTCTACGTCCAGCACCAGTTCGAGCACACGATGTGGGACCGTAACGAGAGCTGGAGCCTGCAACGGGCTGCGCTGCACGGCAGTTCGCATTACGACCTGCCGGCGCTGCTGCGCTGGTTCACCGCCAACATCGGCATTCAACACGTGCATCATCTTTCCAGCCGTATTCCCTATTACCGGCTGCCGCGTGTGCTGCGCGACCACCCGGAACTGCGCGACGTGGGCCGCATCACGCTCGTGCAGAGCTTTCAGTGCGTAAAGCTGGTGTTGTGGGACGAGGCGCAGCAACGCCTCGTATCGTTCCGGGAAATCTAGGCCCCGCAAGGTCGTCGAGGTCGTCCTGCCCGGCGACAACGAGCCGCGCGCAGATCGGGGTTGAGCTACCGCCATCCGACATCGCATAATCTTCCGGGTCATCCGGAGGAACGGCGATGGAACGGCGGGTCTTTGGGCGCACCGGAATGCAGCTCTCGGCACTGGGCTTTGGCTGCGGCGCGGTCGGTGGCCTGATGGTGCGCGGCGATGCCGTCGATCAGGAACGGACGATCGCGCGCGCGATCGCGGCCGGCGTGAATTATTTCGACACGGCGGTTTTGTATGGCGACGGCGAGTCGGAAAGGAATCTCGGCCGCATCCTCCAGAAGCTGAAGCCGGCCGATGTCGTCGTCGGCACCAAGGTCCGCGTGGCGGCGAGTGAGTTCGGCCGCATCGCGGACGCGGTGACGACATCGCTCGATGGCAGCCTGGCGCGGCTGCGTCTCGAGCGGATCGACATCTTCCATTTGCATAATTCGATCACCGAGAAGGGCGACGGATCGTCGCTCAGTGTCCGGCAAGTGCTCGACGAAGTGGCGCCCGCTTTCGCGCGACTGCGTGAGCAGGGCAAGATCCGCCTGCTCGGCCTGACGGCGGTCGGCGATACGGCGGCGCTGCATCAGGTGATCGCGACGCGTCTCTTCGACAGCGCACAGGTCGTCTACAACATGCTCAATCCTTCGGCAGCCGTCGCATTGCCGGCGCGCTATCCGGCGCAGGACTATGGACGACTGTTCGATGCGACCACGGCTGCCGGCGTCGGTGTGGTCGGCATACGCGTGCTGGCCGGCGGTGCGCTGTCCGGTTCGGCCGAGCGGCATCCGATCGCGAGCCCGGCGCCCGAGCCGATCGGCTCGGCGATGCATTACAAGGCCGATATCGACCGCGCCCGCCGCCTGATGCCGCTGGTGGAGGAGGGGTTTGCCGCCAGCCTCACCGAAGCCGCCACGCGGTTTGCGCTGTCGCACCCGGCGATGGGCACGATCCTGGTCGGCATGGCGACACCGCAGCAGTTCGAAGATGCGCTCGCTGCCGTGGAAAAAGGCCCACTGCCGAAGGCCGCCCTCGACCGCTTGGCAGCGTTGCGGCAGGGATTTTCCGGCGAGGCGCGGTGAGCGGCTAACGGCGCGCAAAATTCCTTGCAAGGTGGAACTTATCGGCCTGCCGAGCGGTTGCCGTCCAGCAGGGGGCCGTCACATGAAACCGATCAAACCATCACCAAACCAGTCGCTGCTCGGCGCCGCCATGGGCTTGCGGCGTTCGACCATCCGCGAAGGCAAGCCGTTTCCACTGGGGGCGACGTGGGATGGCCTCGGCGTCAATTTTGCGCTGTTCTCGGCGCATGCCACCCGGGTCGAGCTTTGCATCTTTGACGATGCGGGCGAGAGCGAGATCGAGCGCTTCGACTTGCCGGAATATACCGATGAGGTGTGGCATGGCTACCTGCCGACCGCGCGGCCCGGCACCGTCTATGGCTATCGCGTGCACGGACCTTATGAACCCGATGCGGGCCACCGGTTCAATCCGAACAAGCTGCTGATCGATCCCTATGCAAAGCAGCTTGTCGGCGAGCTGAAATGGGCGGCGGAGCTGTTCGGCTACCGGGTCGACCACCCCGACAAGGACAAATCCTTCGACGAACGCGACAGCGCGCCTTACATGCTGAAATGCCGCGTCATCGATCCCGCATTCACCTGGGGGCCGTCGCGAAAACCCGAGACGTCCTGGGCGCGCACCATCATCTACGAGATGCACGTCAAGGGATTTACGCAGCGCCATCCGTTGATTCCGGAAGCCGACCGCGGGACGTTCGCAGGTCTCTCCCATCCCGCGATCCCGGCCTATCTGCGCTCGCTCGGCGTCACCAGCGTCGAGCTGCTGCCGATCCATTCCTTCATCGACGACAGCTACCTGGTCGAGAAGGGATTGCGAAACTACTGGGGCTACAATTCGATCGGGTTCTTCGCGCCCGAGACCCGCTACCTCCGTACCGACGGAGCCAGCGAATTCAAGACCATGATCAACCAGTTTCATGCCCATGGTCTCGAGGTGATCCTCGACGTCGTCTACAACCACACCGCCGAGGGCAATGAACTGGGCCCGACGCTGTCGTTCAAGGGCATCGACAACGCCAGCTATTACCGGCTGTTGCCGGACCAGAAGCGCTACTACATCAACGACACCGGCACCGGAAACACGGTCAACCTCTCGCATTCGCGCGTGCTCCAGATGGTGGCGGATTCGCTGCGCTACTGGGTGACCGAGATGCGGGTCGACGGCTTTCGGTTCGACCTCGCCACCATTCTCGCGCGCGAGCCGTATGGTTTCGATGAGGGCGGCGGCTTTCTCGATGCCTGCCGGCAGGACCCGGTGCTGTCAGGCGTCAAGCTGATCGCCGAGCCCTGGGATATCGGGCCGGGCGGTTACCAGGTCGGCCGCTTTCCGCCGGGATGGGCGGAATGGAACGACAAGTTTCGCGACACGGTGCGCAGTTACTGGAAGGGCGACGCCGGGCTGCTGCCCGACCTCGCCAAGCGCATCTCCGGATCGGGCGATCTGTTCAACAAGCGCGGCCGCAAGCCGTGGGCCAGCATCAACTTCGTCACCGCGCATGACGGCTTCAATCTCAACGATCTCGTCTCCTACAACGACAAGCACAATGAGGCGAACGGCGAGGACAACCGCGACGGCCATTCCAACAACCATTCCTGGAATCACGGCGTGGAAGGGCCGACCGACGATCCCGAAATCCTGGAGTTGCGCGAGCGGCAGAAGCGAAACCTGCTGGCGACCGTGCTGCTGTCGCACGGCACGCCGATGCTGCTGGCGGGAGACGAGTTCGGCCATACGCAAAACGGCAACAACAACGCCTATGCGCAGGACAACGAGATCAACTGGCCGAACTGGCTCGACATATCGGCGAGGGGCCGCGCGCTACGCGAGTTCACCCGTCGCCTGATCGCGACGCGCAAGGCGTTTCCCATTCTTTACCGCAGCCGTTTTCTGGTTGGCTCGCGCAACGAGGAACTCGACGTCACCGACGTCACCTGGCTCACGCCGGCGGCGTCCGAGATGACGACCGAGCAATGGCAGGACGGCAACGCCCGCTGCTTCGGCATGCTGCTCGACGGCCGCGCCCAGGAGAGCGGCATCGAACGGCGCGGATCGGATGCGACGCTGCTGCTCGTCTTCAACGCCCATCATGACGTCGTGCCCTTCACGTTGCCCGAGGTCGCTGAAGGCCGGCACTGGGTCGGCCTGATCGACACCGCACAGCCTGAGATGGCGCCGGCCACATATTCCTTCGGCCACGTCTACGACATCACGGGGCGATCATTATGCGCCTTTGCGTTGCAAGGCGCAGCCACCGGCGATCTTCGGCAGGGCGTCGGTTCGATCCTCGACGTGACCGAGCGGCCGCTGGACTGAGTTGTACAGGCAGCGCCGTCACCTACAGCGCCACCACGATCTTGCCGAGATGCTGGTTGGCTTCCATGTGCTCGAACGCCTGGCCGATCTCGGCGAACGGATAGACCTTGTCGATCGGCAGTTGCAGTTTTCGCGATTCCACCGCGCCCCAGATATCCTTGCGGACTTCGTCGAAGATTTCGCGGACTTCCTCGATGGTCCTGGTGCGGAAGGTGACGCCGATATAGTTGATGCGGCGGGCGGCGTGCAGGTCGAAATTGAAATCGCCATGGGTGCCGCCGAGCCGGCCGACATTGACGATGCGGCCCTTGACCTTGGTCGCCTTCAGGTTCTGGTTGGCGACCGGACCTGAAACCTGGTCGACGATGAGGTCGACGCCTTCGCCTCCGGTGGCCTGCAGCACCTGATCGACCCAGCCGGGGTCGCTGGAGTCGATCGCGAGATCGGCGCCGAACTCCTTCAGCCGGCCGCGGCGCGTCGCGTTGGTGGACGATCCGACCACGAGCCTGGCGCCCTTGAATTTCGCGATCTGCATCGCCATCAGCCCGACACCGGAACTGGCGCCCTGGATCAGCACGGTCTGGTCCTTCTGCAGCGCGCCGGCCGTGACGACGGCGTTATGCATGGTGGCTAGCGCGACGGGGAGGGTGGCCGCTTCCTCAAAATTCATGTTCGAGGGCGCGCGGAACAGCCGGCCGTGATCGGCCAGCGTGTACTCGGCAAATGCCGAACCGCCCGAGCCCATGATCTTGTCGCCGACCCTGACGCCTTTGGCGTCAGGCCCGAGTTCGGCGACTTCGCCCGCCCACTCCATGCCGAGCACGGTGCCGACTCCGCCGGCCGAGCCGTGCACATGGCCCTTGGTCATGCCGAGATCGGCCCGGTTGAGGCCACAGGCATGGACCTTGACCAGAACCTGCGTACCCTTCGGCGACGGTTTTGCGACGTCGGTGATTTCGGGACCGTTGGCGCCGTAGACATAGGCTTTCATGGGCACTTCTCTTTATTTTTTGGACGGCGCCAACCGTTATTCCGCAGCCTGACGCTGCGCGCCCGACACCATGCCTTCGAGCCGGCTGCGAATGATCGCTTCCGCGTCGCGCATGATCCGCGACACCAGTTCGGCGCAGGTCGGGATGTCATGGATCAGGCCCTGGACCTGGCCGGCCGACCAGATGCCCTCGTCGGCATCGCCGGTCGCATACACCATCTTGCCGCGGGCGCCGGCGACGAGTTCGCGCACGTCCTCGAATTTCGCGCCTTCCTTCTCCATCGCCACCACCTTGGTCGAAATCGCGTTCTTGGCGACGCGCGAGGTGTTGCGCATGGTGCGGAAGATCAGTTCGGTTTCGCGCTCGTCATTGGCGACGATGCGTTCCTTGACGAGCTGGTGGATCGGGCTCTCCTTGGTGCACATGAAGCGCGTGCCCATGTTGATGCCCTCGGCGCCGAGCGCCAGCGCGGCGACCAGTCCGCGGCCGTCGCCGAAACCGCCCGAAGCGATCATCGGAATCTTGATCTTGTCGGCGGCGGCCGGGATCAGGATCAGCCCGGGCGTGTCGTCCTCGCCGGGATGGCCGGCGCACTCAAAACCGTCGATCGAGATGGCGTCGACGCCCATCCGCTCCGCCGACAGGCCGTGACGCACGCTGGTGCATTTGTGGATGATCTTGACGCCGTGCTTCTTGAATTCGTCGACATGCTCCTGCGGCTTGTTGCCGGCAGTCTCCACGATCTTGATGCCGGCCTCGATGATCGCCTGGCGGTATTCGGCGTAGGGTGGCGGCTTGATCGCGGGCAGGATGGTGAGGTTCACGCCGAACGGCTTGTCGGTCATGTCGCGGCAGCGCGCGATTTCCTTGGTGAGATCTTCCGGCGTCGGTTGCGTCAGCGCGGTGATCAGCCCGAGCGCGCCGGCATTGGAGACGGCGGCGACCAGTTCGGCGCGGCCGACCCATTGCATGCCGCCCTGCACGATCGGGTGTTCTACGCCAACAAGCTCGGTGAATCGCGTCTTCATGTCTGCCCTCTGGTTTCCATGAGCATTGTTTGCTTTCGGGAAAATGCTCTTGTTGTCGTTTCGCCGGCGGATCTTCCGCGCGTCGTTGGTGAGATTTCGAGGGCCAAGGATGCCGTCCCGCCCCGCAAAAGTCTACCGGGGGTGGATGGTCCCCACGGCAACGCCAGCATGCAAAAGCGCAGTTCGTTCCGCAGTGCGAACATTGTCGCGGACCGTGCGTGCAGGTCTGATCCGCGGCTGTCATTTCGACGTTGCTGTTCAGTCTGGCAGAGGGCACCGAGCGATGCGGTACTTGCGACTTGCAGTCTTTGTCGTTCTCGTTGTCGGTGTCGGCTTCGCGATCGGACTGCTCAACCGCCCTGGTGGCTGGTACGCCGCGCTCGCCAAGCCAGCGTTCAACCCGCCAAACTGGGTGTTCGCGCCGGTTTGGTCGATCATCTACTTGCTGGTGTCGGTCGCCGGCTGGCGAACCTGGGAACGCAATGGTGGCGGGTGGGCCATGACATTGTGGTGGAACCAAATGGCCCTCAACTGGCTGTGGTCGCCGATCTTCTTTACGGCGCATTCGCCGGGTGCGGCGCTTGCCGTGATACTACTGCTTCTCGCCGCCGTTCTCGCATTCGTCGCAAAGCAATGGTCGCTTGACAGGATTTCTGCCTGGCTTTGTCCCTTATGCCGCGTGGGTCGGCTTTGCGTCCTTGCTCAACTTCGAAATCGTTCGCCTGAATTAGGCCTTTGCCGGCCGAAGCGCGGGTCAGCCCGCCGCCTGGGCCTCGAATGCGGCGCAGTCGCTGCGCACCGTTTCCAGCGTTCGTCGCAGCCAGGTCTTGATGGTGCCGACCGGCACGCCAAAGCGCTTTGACAGCGACTGCCGGCTTTCGCCGTCGATATAGGCGAGCGACAGCAGCGTCTGGCGGTCATGCGGAAGCTGGCGGATGGCGGTTGCGGCGATCGGCCGGGCGCGGTCGTAGTCGAACTCGTCGCCGCTGTCAGGCACGGGTTCTGCAATCGACAAGGCCAGGTCGAGATCGGCAGTCGGAAGCGTCTTGAGACGAAGCGCGTCGATCGCGGTGTTGCGGGCAATCACGGACATCCAGCTGATCGGCGAGGAGCGATCCGGATCGAAGTTCTGCGCGCTCCGCCAGATCTTGAAATAGGCATCCTGAAGAATGTCATCGGTGTCGGCGCCGCGCGGGCAAACGGTGGAGATCGTCTTGCGCATCTTGCGGCTGGTCAGTGCGTAGAGTTCGGAGAAAGCAGCGTCTTCGCCCCTGGCCGAGCGCGCGATCAGAACGGAAAGATGATCCCTGCGCTCGGCGGTCGATGTGGTTCTGATGTTCATTCCGACGGTCCCGGGTTGAAGCTTGCTCCCGGGGATGGAAACGACGCCATCGGGTAGCTGGATCACCGGACCGCGGCGGCCGGCATCATTTCGTCTCACAGCCGAACGAAGGGACCGATCAGGCGGCCGAAGAGACCGTTGATACGAAGATCGCCGGTCATGGCGACCAGGCAAAGGCAGGGCTCGCCGTCGCTTACGGTCGGCTGGTGATCGAGCGTGTCGTCTCCGAAATCGAAATCGCCCGGACCGAACCGGCCGCCCTCGTGGCTGAAGCTGCCGCGCAGGACGCAGGTCAGCTCCGTACCGGTATGGGTATGCTCCAGCATATGGGTACCCGGCTCCGACCGCAGCAGGAACGCGCGGGAGCTCGACCCGCCCGGCAATTCGATCGGCCGCATGCTGACGCCAGGGGCGACCCAGCGGCGGCGCCCGATGCGGTAGTTCTTCAAGATACCAGGCAAATCCTCGTCGGCCGCGGGGTCGGCGGGCGCGCGGCGCCGGGGTGGCGATCGATCGAGCCTTGCCATGACGGACTCCAGCGCGCCGGCCGTCATCGGAGCAGGTTCGACGGCCTCCAGCGCCGATCCGCCGACGCCTTCGACCGCACGTACCAGCCGCCGGCATACCGGGCAGCCCGACACATGAACCGCCACGGCGAGATGCTCGCCGGCGTCGAGGGTTCCGGCGGCAAAACCTGCCAGCAATTCCGGGGAGGGATGGTGGGTCACGCTCATTTCGTTTCGTCCAACTGGGCTCTCAGGCGGTTCATCGCCAATCTGATCCTGGATTTGACCGTTCCCAGCGGTATCCCGAGGGTGGCGGCGATTTCCGGATGCGGGCGCTCTTCGATGAACGACAGACGGATAGCCATGGATTGCTCGTTGGAGAGGCTGGAGAGAGCTTTTGCGACACGGGCGGTCTCGTCATCGCGCGCCATGACGTCATCGGCCGGCTCGGCGGGATCGACGAGATAGTCGAGTTCGGCGTCATGGTCGACGGCGCCCGTACGCGCCGCCCGCCGAACCCAGTCGATCCGCAGGTTACGGGCGATCGTATAGATCCAGGCCGCGGCGCCCGCCGAATAGGGATCGAACTGCGCAGCCTTCCGCCACACCGCCAGAAGGGTTTCCTGCGCGATCTCTTCCGCGTCATCGTTGCTGGCGCCTGTTTTAAGCATCAGCCCTTTTACGCGCGGGGCGAAATGCTCAAAAAGGCGCTGGAACGCCGCCCGGTCACCGTCAGCGACGCGTCCAATCAGGCTCGCCCACTCCACCGTCAGCCTGGGCCTTTCGTTTCTTGGTCGCCAGCCCGACCGGAATCGTGCCGTCGGGCGCGGCGTTCTTGACAGCATTCGGATCGTTTGGGAACCACGGGACATCGTGCCGCTCAGGGAACATACCCTGCGGTAAACGAGCGCGGCAGGGATTTGGATCACCTCGCCGCCGGGAAATCCCGTGGCCGTCATCCCGCGCCGCGCGTCCGCGGCATGACGGCAGGGTTCGAATCAGCCGTTCAGGCGGTCGCGGCCAGCTTGTACGGGGTAGCCTCGTCATCGAAGGCGGTCGAGATGTCGCGAATGCTGACGACGCCGATCAGGCTGTAATTGTCGATCACGGGCAGGTGGCGGATGTGATGCTTGCTCATGAGGTGACGGACGTGCTCGATCGTATCGGTGGACGTACAGGAGACGAGCTGCTGCACGGAGATGAATTGCGACACGCGCATGCCGATGCCGGCCGCGCCGAACTCGGCGACCGCGCGCACCACGTCGCGTTCGGTGAACATGCCGACGGCGGTGTTGCCCTCGGTGCGAACGACGTCCTTCACGACGAGCGCGCTGATATTGCTGGAGCGCATCAATTGCGCGGCAATGGCGACCGTTTCGTTCATGCGAACCGTTGCAACACGGCCGGTCTTCTTGCGCAGGATATCTCCGACTTGCATGGCAACCTCCTGGGTGAAAAAATCAGGTAAATTCTGGTATACATAATGCCAAATGTCAACTGCGCTTCGTGATGCAAATCTGAGCTTGGAATTTTCAATAAACAGGCAGCATCGCTGACACTTCGATCATTTGGCGCCGGCCCATCGAGAGCCGAGAAGGCACTCCACATCCGCTCAAGTATGCCAGATCGGCGAGGCGAGGATGTTCGCGCCGGTTATTCTCAGAATGTCGCAGTTTCGTCTGCGACGGTGGTCGTCGCGCGTGCGAACGAAAAAGGCGGAGCATGATTGCTCCGCCGCCTCGCGACTTCGAGAATCCGGTGCTGTCTGTATCGCCTATGCCGGCTTGTGAACCTCGCCGCGCAGCCTTGTGTAGCCCTGCTGGATCAGCGACCAGAACAGCGCGACGAGACCGAGCGCCATGATCGTACTGACCAGCGCGTTGGAGAAGAAGATGCCGAGCGATCCCTGCGATCCGAGCAGCGATTGCCTGAAGGCTTCCTCCGCCTTGTCGCCGAGCACGATGGCGAGCACCAGCGGGGCGAGAGGATAGTTGCACTTCTTCAGCAGGTAGCCGATCACGCCGAACACCAGCATCAGCACCACGTCGAAGGTCGAACTATGGACCGAGTAGGCGCCGATCGCGCACAGCACCAGGATCAGCGGCGCGATGATGCTGAAGGGCACGCGCAGGATCGCGGCGAACACCGGCACGCAGGTCAGCACGACGAGCAGACCGACGATATTGCCGAGATACATCGAGGCGATCAGGCCCCAGACGAATTCCTTCTGCTCGACGAACAGCATCGGCCCGGGCTGCAGGCCCCAGATCAGGAGGCCGCCGAGCAGCACGGCCGCGGTCGGTGAACCCGGCACGCCGAGCGAGAGCATCGGCAGCAGGGCCGCGGTACCTGCCGCATGCGCCGCCGTCTCCGGCGCGACCACGCCTTCGATTTCGCCCTTGCCGAAATTGTTGCCCTTCTTCGCGACGCGCTTGGCGATGCCGTAGCTCATGAACGAGGCGGGAGTCGCGCCGGCCGGCGTGACGCCCATCCAGCAGCCGATCAGGCAGGAGCGCAGCGAGGTGACCCAGTAGGACGGCAGTTCCTTCCAGGTCTGCAGCACCACGCGCAAATTGATCTTGGCGTTGCCGCCGCGGAACGCCAGCCCTTCTTCCATCGTCAGCAGGATCTCGCCGATGCCGAACAGACCGATGACGGCGATCAGGAAGTCAAAACCATTGAGCAGATGGGTGAAGCCGAACGTCAGCCGCAATTGTCCGGTGATGGAATCGAGGCCGACGGCGGCCAGCGCAAAGCCGATCATCATCGCCGCGATGGTCTTGAACGGCGGCTCCTTGCTGAGGCCGACGAAACTGCAGAACGCCAGGAAATACACCGCGAATTTTTCCGCCGGACCGAACTGCAAGGCGAAACTCGCGACCAGCGGCGCGACCAGCGTGATCATGACGACGGCAAACAGCGCGCCGACAAAGGAAGAGGTGAACGCCGCGGTCAGGGCCTCGCCGGCCTTGCCCTTCTGCGCCATCGGATAGCCGTCAAAGGTCGTTGCGACCGACCATGGTTCGCCGGGGATGTTGAACAGGATCGAGGTGATCGCCCCGCCGAACAGCGCGCCCCAATAAATGCAGGACAGCATGATGATGGCCGAGGTCGGCGGCATGCTGAAAGTCAGCGGCAGCAGGATCGCGACGCCGTTGGCGCCGCCCAGTCCCGGCAGCACGCCGATCAGGACGCCCAGCACGATGCCGAGCACCATCACCATGATGTTGAAGGGTTGCAGCGCTACCGCAAAGCCGTGAAACAGATTGACGAGTTCTTCCATCGTGATTCCTGCTGCTGCAAATAACTAGAGCCCGAGCCATTCTTCGACCGGCCCCTTGGGGAGCGGGACCAGGAACCAGCGCTCGAAAATGAAGTAGGTGACGACGGGCATGCCGATCGCGACCGCCAGCACGGTTACCCAGCGATACTTGCCCAGCCATCGCATGAACCAGGCGATGAAGACGGCGGAGGCGACATACAGACCGATGAACGGCATGGTGCCGACATAGATCGCGGTCGGTATCACGACGCTCATGACCTGGCGCAGCTGTCCCCATTCCGCGAACACGCTGTCGTCGCCTTCGTGCAGCCCGTTCCACAGGTTGATTGCGCTCGAGGCCAGGATGAAGATCCCGATGTAGAAAGGAAAGAAACCGGCGCGCGGACCTTCCGCACCCCAGTTGACGCCGGCTTTCAGGCTGCCGGCGATAACGATCGCGCCAAACAGGGCGATCAGAAGGGTGACACCTGCCTCGACGAGCTTGTGGGCGGGGCCTGCGTTGCTTGAACCTGTTGTCATCGAAACTCCATGCGAAGCCGGGCCCCGGCCTGCAAGGCCCGGCGTCGGTGCTACAGTCCGTCGTGGCTCAATCGTTCGTTCAGTTTCCCGCAGGGGCGAGGAAGCCGGCGTCCTTCATCAGCGTCTGGTGACGCTTTTCCTCACCCTCGACCCACTTGGTGTATTCGTCTCCGGTCATGAAGGTCGTGTTGAACGCGCCGGTCTTCATGAAGTCCTGCCACTCCGGCGTGGCGCGGACCTTCTTGAACAGATCGATGTAATAATCGACCTGGTCCTTGGTCGCGCGCGGCGCCATGAAGATGCCGCGCAGCATCACATATTCCATGTCGAGGCCCTGCGACTTGCAGGTTGGAATATCCTTCCAGCTCTTGCCGTCGGCAATCTTGTCGTCATAGTTCATCGGTTGCGAATCGAACACGCAGAGCGGACGCACCTTCCCGCCGCGCCACTGCGCGACCGCCTCGATCGGGTTGTTGACGCTCGAATCGATGTGATTGCCGACCAGCTGAACGGCGACTTCGCCGCCGCCCTTGTAGGGAATATAGGTGAACTTGCTGCCGGTGGCTTTCTCGACCGCGACCGTGATGATCTGGTCTTCCTGCTTCGAGCCGGTGCCGCCCATCTTTATGCTGCCGGCGGGCGCTGCCTTCACCGCCTCGACATATTCCTTTGCGGTCTTGTAAGGCTTCTCCGCGTTGACCCACAGCACGAACTCGTCGAGCGCCAGCATGGCGACCGGCGTCAGATCCTTCCAGTTGAACGGAATGCCCGTCGCGAGCGGCGTGGTGAAGAGGTTTGAGAGCGTGATGATGATCTTGTGCGGATTGTTGGCCGATGCCTTGACGTCGAGGAAGCCTTCGCCGCCGGCGCCACCCGATTTGTTGATGACAACCAGAGGCTGCTTCATCAGGCTGTGCTTGGTGACGATGCCCTGAATCGTCCGCGCCATCTGATCGGCGCCGCCGCCGGTGCCGGCGGGCACGATGAATTCGACGGGCCGCACCGGCTCCCATGCGGCGAACGCAGGTAGTGTTCCGACGGCAAACAGCGCAGCAAGTGCCCCCAACGCAGTTTGTGCAGCATGTCTCATGTGTTTCACTCCCATCCAGTTATCGTTATGCCGGTCTGTCGCCGGCTTGGCTCATTGCAAGCGCGCACGAGAGCGTTCTCGCACTCATGACTGTCCGACTGCAACGGTTCCATTGATGTCACCGGTGCAAGCATGAATTGTACGGGGGACCAGGCAGAGCGGCATCCGCTCCTTTCGGCCAATGGGAGATTTGTCGAAAAGCGAGAAGCGGCGGGCGACATCGCCGGCGCCTGTCGCCCCATCGCCCTGACTGTCCTCGTGGACTGCACGGCCTACCTCCCCAAGCGCTCCGGTTTTTATCGAGCGCGTTGGAGGCATCTTTGTATGCGATATGCCAGGAAGCAACCGTGATATTGCATTCGATCCAACCCTAGGTCAATTTGTCGCAGTTGCTGGTAAACGCATGCAGCAAGCTGGCCAAGAAATGACCTCGGCAGTTCGGCGACAGGGGTGGGCAATACGTTCGCTCAATATCGTTCGTCGGACCGCAACAAGGCGAAAATGCCTATATTTCATAGCTCGGAGACCGATACAGGGCGGGTCGTCACTGCGGACGGTCGTGCGGCGTGGCGGCCAACAGGGGATCGAGGGAGGCATCAGGTGGCCGAGCAGTTGCCAACGATGCCAACGGGTGCAGTCCGGGACGTAGCCGTGGCCTTAATCCTGGGTGCCGAGCCGGTTTCGCTCCGCGTCCAACTAGGTCAGGTATACCAGATGCCAGATTTCGATCGATTTAGTTGCATTGCGGTAACTCGCAGAGGTAGCACTCCCAAGCCGGCTATTCGACGCAAGAGACGGCCGTCCGGAGCGGGCTATCGCTGTATCGGCGGTGTTCGACGCAACTGACTGCTCAGGGATTTCCGGTTGGAACCTGCACCCCGTGCTACGGTCCGGCAAGGATCGGTCCGTTCAAGTGACAG
The DNA here is from genome assembly GCA_964609175.1 of uncultured Bradyrhizobium sp. GTDB lineage: Bacteria > Pseudomonadota > Alphaproteobacteria > Rhizobiales > Xanthobacteraceae > Bradyrhizobium. The sequence goes on along the minus strand of CAZSRR010000015.1, from coordinate 127,659 downwards.
CACGAAGCAGGCAAGGTGGACAAAGGACTCGGGCGCGATGGAGCTATCCTACTCACAAAATCTCGAAGACTATCATCTCTCGCTTGCTTTCGCCGGGCAACCGACCGGCTTCTATATTGATATCGGCGCGGGACATCCGATCGCGGACAACGTGTCGTTCTGGTTCTACGAGCGCGGATGGCAAGGGATTGTCGTCGAGCCGCAATCCGAACTCGCGGCGCTTTACGAAAAACTGCGTCCACGCGATGTCGTGAGCCGCAGCCTGGTCGGGCGGGAAAGCGGCGAGGCCGACTTTCATCTGGTCGACCGCCTGCACGGGCTCTCGACGACGCGCGAAGACGTCGCGCAAAACGTTCGAGCCTACGACGCCGACTATCGCACGCTTCGAATGCCCGTGACCACGCTGGCCGAATTGTGCGAGCGCCACGACGTCGGCGTCGTCGACTTCCTTAAAATCGATGTCGAGGGTGCCGAAAGCGACGTGCTGTTCGGCGGCGACTGGGAGCGGTTCCGGCCCAGGGTGATCGTCGCCGAAGCGGTCAGCCCGATGGCGTCGGAGCCGACATGGCACGAGTGGGAGCCGTTCCTGCTGGCGCAGGGCTACCAGTTTGCGCTGTTCGACACGCTCAACCGGTTTTACGTGGCGCAGGAACATCCCGACATCATGGCGCGCTTCCCGCGCGAGCGGGCGCCATGGCACGCCGTGCGGCACATGTACGAGATCGGCCGCGCGCCTGAAAATCCGCAGCACCCTGACCACGCGTTGGCGCGGGAACTGGCGCGCGGCTTCTGGGCCAGCCTGCCGCATCTCGATCCGGGCCTTGTCACGTCGATACTCGCACGCGCCCGGCGAATGAGCGAGGGCCGCGACATCGGAGCGATCGCATCGATGGTCGACAGCGAAGCCTTCCGCGCAGCGCTTGGACGCATCGCGTGCGGTTATGACGGCGGCCAGATCGTCGAAGAATAGAGCCTGCGTTCTCCAAACAAAAAGGCCGCCGAAAACCGGCGGCCTTTCGTGTTGTTGCGATGGCCTCGTTACTCCGCCGCCTGCTTGCGCGGCGGGTCGAGGGCGCCAGAATCGTGGATTTCGGCAACCTGATGATCGCTGAAGCCGAGCACCTCGCGCAGGATCTCGTCAGTGTGCTCGCCGAGCAGCGGCGAGCGCGTCACCTCGCTCGGTGAGTCCGACAGCTTGATCGGATTGCCGACCGAGATGTACTTGCCGCGGGTCGGGTGATCGACCTCGACCACGGTACCGGTGGCGCGCAGCGACTGGTCTTCGGCCAGTTCCTTCATCGACAGGATGGGGCCGCAGGGGATGTCGTCCTTGTTGAGGATTTCCATCGCCTCGAACTTCGTCTTCGTCATCGTCCACTGTTCGATGCGAGCGAAGATTTCGTTCAGCCGGGGCAGGCGGGCCGCGGGCTTGGCGTAGTTCGGATCGGTCTTCCATCCGGGCTCGCCGATCACGTCGCAGATCTTCTCCCACACCGGGGCCTGGGTGATGAAGTAGATGTAGGCGTTCGGGTCGGTCTCCCAGCCCTTGCACTTCAGGATGCGGCCGGGCTGGCCGCCGCCGGAATCGTTGCCGGCGCGCGGCACGGCGTCGCCGAACGGAATGCCTTCGCCGAACTGGCTGTATTCCTTCAGCGGGCCATGGGCGAGGCGCTGCTGGTCGCGCAGTTTGACGCGCGCGAGGTTGAGCACGCCGTCCTGCATCGCGGCGGTGACGCGCTGGCCTCGGCCGGTGACGGTGCGCTGATAGAGGGCGGTGACGATGCCGAGCGCCAGGTGCAAGCCGGTGCCGCTGTCGCCGATCTGCGCGCCGGTGACGAGCGGGAGACCGTCGCGGAAGCCGGTGGTGGAGGCCGCGCCGCCCGTGCACTGCGCGACGTTCTCATAGACCTTGCAGTCTTCATACGGCCCGGGGCCAAAGCCCTTGATCGAGGCGACGATCATCTTCGGATTGATGCTCTGGATCTTCTCCCAGGGAAAACCCATGCGGTCGAGCACGCCGGGGCCAAAGTTCTCCACCAGCACGTCGCAGGTCTTGATCAGCACGGTGAGGACTTCCTTGCCCTTCGGGTTCTTGGTGTCGAGCGTGATCGAGCGCTTGTTGTGGTTGAGCATGGTGAAATACAGGCTGTCCACATTCGGGATGTCCTGCAACTGGCCGCGCGTGATGTCGCCGACGCCGGGGCGCTCGACCTTGATCACGTCGGCGCCGAACCAGGCCAGCAATTGCGTGCAGGTCGGACCCGACTGGACGTGGGTGAAATCGAGAATGCGAACGCCCGTAAGCGCCTTTGTCATCGTGTTTGCTCCGTACTGTGTCTAGTGCCTGTGCAGGATGGAATGGGTTGAACGCGGCTATTTCTTCTTCAAGGCGCTCTGCGGGTTGAGGTTGCCGATGCGGCCGCTCTCGGATCCGGCCGCCGGATCGATCACGGCGTTGATGAGCGTCGGCTTGCCGGAATCCATCGCGGCGTTGACCGCGCGCTTGAGTTCGTCGGGCGAGGTGGCGTTGACGCCGACGCCGCCGAACGCTTCCATCATCTTGTCGTAGCGTGCGCCCTTGACGAAGACGGTGGTCGCCGGATCGGAGCCGGCCTTGTTGACGTCGGTGCCGCGATAGATGCCGTCATTGTTGAAGATGACGATGCAGACCGGAAGCTGGTAGCGGCAGATCGTCTCGATTTCCATGCCCGAGAAGCCGAACGCGGAATCGCCTTCGACTGCGAGCACCGGGTGGCCGGTTTCGACGGCGGCGGCGATCGAATAGCCCATGCCGATGCCCATGACGCCCCAGGTGCCGACGTCGATGCGCTTGCGCGGCTTGTACATGTCGATGACGCCGCGGGCGAGGTCGAGCGTGTTGGCGCCTTCGTTGACGAAGATCGCGTCCGGACGCTCCTTGACGATGGTGCGCAGCACGCCGAGCGCGCCGTGATAATCCATCGGCGAGGCGTTGCTCATCAGCTTCGGCGCCATTTTCGCGACGTTCTCGTCGCGCTTCTTGGAAACCGTATTGAGCCACTCGGCCGGCGCGGCCGGCCAGTTGCCGCTCATCCCTGCGAGCAACGCGGAGACGCAGGAGCCGATATCGCCGACCACGGGGGCCGCGATCTCGACGTTGGAATCCATTTCCTTCGGTTCGATGTCGATCTGGATGAATTTCTTCGGCGCGTCGCCCCAGGTCTTGCCCTTGCCGTGCGACAACAGCCAGTTGAGGCGGGCGCCGATCAGCATGACGACGTCGGCGTCCTTCAGCACGGTCGAGCGCGCGGCGCCCGCCGACTGCGCGTGGGTGTCCGGCAGCAGGCCCTTGGCCATGCTCATCTGCAGGAATGGCGCGCCGGTCTTTTCGACGAAGGCGCGGATATCGTCGTCGGCCTGCGCGTAGGCCGCGCCCTTGCCGAGAATGATGAGAGGCTTCTTGGCACCCTTGAACACGTCGAGCGCGCGCTTGACGGCGGACGGGGCGGGGATCTGCGCGGGTGCCGCATCGATCACCTTCACCAGCGACTTGGCACCGGCGGCCGCATCCATCACCTGGCCGAACAGCTTTGCCGGCAGGTCGAGATAGACGCCGCCCGGGCGGCCCGAGACGGCGGCGCGGATGGCGCGGGCGAGGCCGATGCCGATATCGGCGGCGTGCAGCACGCGAAACGCCGCCTTGCAGAGCGGCTTGGCGATCGCAAGCTGGTCCATCTCCTCATAGTCGCCCTGCTGCAGGTCGACGATTTCGCGCTCGGAGGAGCCGGAGATCAAAATCATCGGGAAGCAGTTGGTGGTGGCGTGCGCCAGCGCCGTGAGGCCGTTGAGGAAGCCGGGCGCGGAGACGGTGAGGCAGACGCCCGGCTTCTTGGTCAGATAGCCGGCGATCGAGGCGGCGTAGCCGGCGTTCTGCTCGTGGCGGAACGACAGCACGCGAATGCCCGCGGCCTGCATCATGCGGCCAAGGTCCGTGATCGGGATGCCCGGCACACCATAGATGGTGTTGATGCCGTTGAGCTTCAGGGCGTCGATGACGAGATGAAAGCCATCGGTCAGCTCCTGCTCGGTGCCCGGTGCTTCGGACTTGGTCGCGGTATTCAGCATGGGCAACATCTCCCTGGTCGTTGTGTCGGACGATTTTTCGTCGTCTTCTGGTGTGAGTCTCTAGGTGAAGAGTTCCTGGCCGTGCGCCTCGACATAGGAGGCAAGGCCAAGCGTATGGTCGCGCGCGCGTTTTTCGGCGAGTTCGGTGTCGCGGGCTTCCAGTGCCTCGATGATCGCCAGATGCTCGGGCAGGGAAGTCGCGGTACGGTCCTTCCGGCCGATGGTCAGTTGCCGATAGCCGCGCACGTGCAAAAGGATATCGTTGGTCATGTCGACCAGAACCGGCGATTCCGACAGCGAGATCAGCGCCTGATGGAACGCGATGTTGGCCTTGGAGTATTCCTCGACATGGTCCTGCGGCAGGCGGTCCTTGCCAAAATCCTTGAAGAAGTCGCGCAGCGCCGTGATGTCCTTCTTGCGCGCGGTGGTGGTGATCAGGCGCGCGGCCATGCTTTCGAGCGCGGCCCAGGCGCGGATCATGTCGACGATTTCGGTCTTGGTGCGGCGGACCACGACGATGCCGCGGCGCGGCACGGTTTTCACGAAACCATCCTGTTCCAGCATCGCGATGGCTTCGCGGATCGGCGTGCGGCTGACGCCGAGGCGTTCGGAGAGGGCGCGCTCGTCCAGCATCACCTGCTCGGGCGTCGCATAGATGTCCATCTTGAGAATGGCTTCCTTCAAGGCTTCATAGGCCTTGTTCTTGAAGCTCGTCTCAGGCGCAATCCGGACGATTGCGATGTCTGCCTCAGCCATGACAGGCGGCGCCTTTGGTTCTTTACGTGCGGGCACGACTCGTCTCCTCCCTGTGTTGGAGACGTCTTCTTAGCAGAAGAAACGCTCGAATATTTTTGGCATGCCAAATGCCAGAATGTCAAGTTGCCGGAATTTTCGCGGATTCTGCGCGATAGTTTGTCTTGACAATCGGAACACTGGCATACCAAATGCCATAAAACTTGCCCCAGGAGGAAGCCAATGTCAAATTCTGCAGATGCGGCGCGCAAGATCGCCGAGCCGGGCGCCAAAGAAGCTGTCCGCCGGGTGCTTGATACGGTGAAGGCCGAGAAGCGTACCAGCCTGACCGCGCCCGAAGGCAAACTGGTCTGCGACGCCTATGGCATCCCGGTTCCGAAAGAAGGCGTGGCAAAATCCGCCGCCGAGGCCGCCAAGCTCGCGTCCGGCATGGGCTTCCCGGTCGTGATGAAGATCGTCTCGCCGGACATTCTGCACAAGACCGAGGCCGGTGGCGTCGTGGTCGGACTCAAGACCGCCGAGGATGCCCAGAAGGCCTATGACACCATTCTCGCCAACGCGAAGAAATATAAGTCCGACGCCAGGATCGAGGGCGTTCAGGTGCAGCAGATGCTGGCCGGTGGCACCGAGGTCATCGTCGGCTCGATCACCGACGGCTCGTTCGGCAAGCTGGTGGCGTTCGGCCTCGGCGGCGTGCTGGTCGAGATTTTGAAAGACATCACCTTCCGCCTTGCGCCCGCCACCAAGGACGATGCCTTGTCGATGCTCGATGGCATCCAGGCCCATGACATGCTGAAGGGGGTGCGCGGCGGCGATCCGGTTTCCCGCGATGCGCTGGCCGACGTCATCGTCAAGGTGTCGCAGCTCGTCAGCGATTTCCCCGAAATCGTCGAGCTCGACCTCAATCCGGTTTTCGCCACCAAGAACGACGCGATCGCCGCCGACGTGCGCATCGTCGTCGATTTCGACTACAAGCCGCGGCCGGCGCCGCGCCCGACCGAAGAGATCGTCACCGCGATGAACCGCATCATGCAGCCGAAAGCGGTCGCGGTGATCGGCGCCTCCGCGGAGGACGGCAAGATCGGCAACTCCGTGATGAAGAACCTCATCAATGGCGGATACAAAGGCGAGATCTATCCGATCCACCCGAAGGCTCCAGAGATTCTGGGCTACAAGGCCTACAAGAGCGTCAAGGACGTGCCCGGCGTGATCGACACGGCGGTGTTCGCGATCCCGGCAAAATTCGTCGCCGGCGCGCTGGCCGAATGCGGCGAGAAGAAAATTCCCGGTGCCGTGCTGATTCCGTCGGGCTTTGCGGAAGCGGGCGCGCCCGAACTGCAGGCCGAAATCGTCGAGGTCGGCAAGAAGTACAATGTCCGCCTGATGGGGCCGAACATCTACGGCTTCTACTACACCTGGTCGAACCTCTGCGCCACGTTCTGCACCGCCTACGACGTCAAGGGCCATGCGGCGCTGTCGTCGCAGTCCGGCGGCATCGGCATGGCGATCATCGGTTTTTCGCGCTCGGCGAAGATGGGCGTGTCCGCGATCGTCGGCCTCGGCAACAAGTCCGATATCGACGAGGACGATCTGCTGGCGTTCTTCGAGCAGGATCCCAACACCAATCTGATCGCGCAGCACTGCGAAGACCTGAAAGACGGCCGCGCGTTTGCGGACGCCGCCAAGCGCGTCTCGAAGAAGAAGCCGGTGGTGGTGCTGAAGGCAGGCCGTACCTCGGCCGGCGCCAAGGCGGCCTCGTCGCACACCGGCGCGCTCGCGGGCAACGACAAGATCTATGAGGATGTCTTCAAGCAGTCGGGCGTGATCCGCGCCCGCAGCTTGCGGCAATTGCTCGAATTCGCGCGCGGCATGCCGGTGCTGCCGACGCCGAAGGGCGAGAACGTGCTGATCATTACCGGTGCCGGCGGTTCGGGCGTGCTGCTGTCGGATAGCTGCGTCGACAACGGCCTGTCGCTGATGGCAATGCCGCCGGATCTCGACGCGGCGTTCAGAAAGTTCATCCCGCCGTTCGGCGCGGCCGGCAACCCGGTCGACATCACCGGCGGCGAGCCGCCGATCACCTACATCAACACGGTGAAGCTCGGCCTGTCGGACGAGCGCATCCACTCGCTGATCCTCGGCTACTGGCACACCATCGTCACGCCGCCGATGGTGTTCGCCCGCAACATGGTCGAGGTGAAGAAGGAGATGGAGGCGAAGGGTTTTGTGAAGCCGATCGTCGCCTCGCTCGCCGGCGACGTCGAGGTGGAGGAGGCCGCCGAATATCTCTACCAGAACGGCATTCCGGCCTATGCTTACTCGACCGAAATGCCGGTCGAGGTGCTCGGCGCCAAATACAAATGGGCGCGCGGGGCGGGCCTGCTCTAGGCGTGTTTGGCATGTTGCTGGCCGGACCGCTCCGAACTAGTGTCGCGTCATGCAAGACACGATTACCGACGCGGTCCGTCAACAGTACGAGGCATACAGCTATCCGCCGCCGATCGAGGATGCCGCGGCATTCCTGAAGCAATGGGGGCCGCTGACCTGCGATCCCCGGTTTGCGGGCATCCAGTTATGGCCGGAGGGCCGGCCCCGGCAGGAGCTGCGCATTCTGTGCGCCGGCTGCGGCTCCTCGCAGGCGCCGCTGGTCGCGCTCAACAATCCCGATTGTTCCGTCATCGGCATCGATCTTTCCGAGACCAGCCTTAAGCATTCGAACCGGCTTCGCGACCGGCACGGCCTGCAAAACCTCGAACTTCGGCGAATGAGCCTGCTCGACGTCGGCCAGTTGAGCCGCACCTTCGACCTGATCCTCTGCACCGGCGTTCTTCATCACCTTCCCGATCCCGATGCCGGGTTGCAGGCGCTTGCCGATGTGCTCGAGCCATCGGGCAGCATGGGGATCATGCTGTACGGCAAGGCCGCGCGCGCCGGCGTCTATCAGGTTCAGGACATCTTGCGACGGCTGGGCGCCGGTCCGGATGAAGAGGGCCTCGCGACCGCCCGCGAGCTTTTGAAATTCGTGCCTCAGCACCATTATCTGTTCGAGCCGAACGGCAAGCTGCCGATCGACCTCGCGCAGGACGCCGGGATCGTCGACATGCTGCTGCATCCCCAGGACCGCGCCTACTCGGTACCCGAGCTCATGAAGTTCGTCGCGGCGGCCGGGCTGATCTTCTTCGGCTGGAACGACCATGCCGACTATTGCGCCGATCGGTTTCTCTCCGGAGCGATGCTGGAAAGGGTGCTGGCGCTTCCGCCCGCGGAGCAGTGGGCCATCGTGGAACATCTGGCCCTGATGAATGCGAGGCATGATTTTTTTGTCAGGAAGCCGGAAAGCGCGCGTTTCGTCGTCCGCTTCGATACCGAGGATTATCTGTCCTACGTCCCGCACGTCCGAGCCGGCATCAAACTGGCCGGCGACGCCAACGCTCCGGTGCTGACCCGCGCGGCGCCGCAGGGAACCGTGGTCACGCCAATATCGCGGGCGGAGGCGCTGATGCTGGAGCAGATCGACGGCCGCAAGCGCATCTCGGACATCCTCTCTCTACCCTTGTTTGCCGGGTCCGGAACAGACCAGCGGGCGAAGTTCGCCCGCGCCGTGTGCGAGCGGATGTGGCGGTCGGGACATCTTCTCTTTGCCATGACATCGCAACGAGCTGCGGGTTGAACCGCGCCCGCCGACGCCGGTTTAATGCGGCGCCGTCTTCCAGTCGCGCTTGATCTTCTTGGCGAGCGACCATTTGTGGACTTCGGTCGGTCCGTCATAGATGCGGAAGGCGCGGATCTCGCGAAAGGCCTGCTCGACGATGGTCTCGGTCGAGACGCCGGTGCCGCCCATCACCTGCACGCAGCGGTCGGCGACCCGCATCAGCGCCTCCGACACCGCGACCTTGGCCATCGAGCTTTCGGCGGTGCCGAGCGAGCCGGTGTCGAGCACGCCGGCGCACCAGTCGATCATCAATTCCGACTGCTTCAGGTCGATCAAATTCTCCGCCAGCATGAAGCCGACGCCCTCGTGATCGACCAGCGGCTTGCCGAAGGCGTGGCGGCGGCAGGCGTAGTCGGTGGCGATCTCGTTGGCGCGGATCGCGAGCCCCAGCCAGCGCATGCAGTGCGACAGCCGCGCCGGGCTGAGGCGGATCTGCGCGTATTTGAAACCATCGCCGGAGGCGCCGAGCATCTGGTCGGCGGAGACGCGGAGGTTGTCGATCTCGATCTCGGCGTGCCCGCCCGGCATCGAACTGTCGATCGTATCGAGCACGCGCAGCGTCTTGATCGCGGGGTCCGGCAGGTCGACCAGGAACAGGCAGGCGCCGTCGTCCGATTTCGCCATCACGATGCCGACCTTGGCGCCCTCGGCGCCGGTGATGAATTTCTTGCGCCCGTTGATGACCCAGTGATTGCCGTCGAGCCGGCAGGTGGTCTGCATCATCGAGGGATCGGAGCCGGCGCCGCCGCTGTCGGCCGGCTCGGTCATGAAGAACGCCGAGCGCGCGCGTCCCGACACCAGCGGCTCCAGGAAGCGCGTCTTCTGCTCGGCGCTTCCGACCTTGCCGAGCAGGTACATGTTGCCCTCATCGGGCGCCATCGTATTGCAGGCCAGCGGGCCGAGCGGCGAGAGCCCGGTCTTGATCAGCGCGATCGCGGTCTCGCGCTGCGTGAAATGCGATCCGTCCGGCAGGATGTGCGGCGTCAGCACGCCGGCCTTGCGGGCCTTGTCGCGGAGCTCCTGCACCAGCTCGTCGCTCGGGCCATGCGCGCCGCATCGCGGATCCTTTTCGTAAGGAATCACCTCGGTGCGGATGAAGGTTTCGATCTTGGCGGCGATGGCGTGGGCTCGATCAGTCATGGGATGCAGTTACTCCGGCCGGTTTCGGCCATATAGGCGGATCGATCGGGCGGGGGCAACACCGCCGCCATTGGAGACTTGAGGCTGGGGCCTTCCACCGTCTCGCCAGACCGGTGTAGTCTGTCGTGTCGCCTGTAGAAGAAAACGCAAGGGAGAACCATGGGCAAGAAAATCGCGATCGTCGGCGCGGGCGCCGTCGGCGGCTATGTCGGTTCGCACATGGTGCAGGCCGGCGAGGACGTCACCTTCATCGATCCCTGGCCCGAACATGTCGAGCATATGCGAAAACATGGTCTGCGCGTCACCCACGCGATGGACGTCGCTGAATTCTCTGTCCCGGTGCGCGCGCTCCACGTCACCGACGCGCAGCAGCTTGCCAAGGAGAAGCCGGTCGACATCGCCTTTGTCTGCATGAAGTCCTACGACACGGCGTGGTCCACCATGCTGATCCGGCAATATCTGGCGCCGGACGGTTTTGTCGTGTCGCTGCAGAACTGCATGAACGAGGAGACCATTGCCGGCATCGTCGGCTGGGGCAAGACGTTGGGCTGCATCGCCAGCAGCATCACGGTGAACCTGCCGGCGCCCGGCCATATCCATCGCGGCGCCGGCAAGGGCGGGGCGGCGCACACCGTGTTCCGTGCCGGCGAGGTGCATGGCCGCATCACGCCGCGGGCCGAGGAGGTCTGCCGCCTCGTCGCCTATTCCGACAGCGCCAAGGTGACGGAAAACCTCTGGGGCGAACGCTGGTCGAAACTCGTCGCCAACGTCATGGGCAACGGGCTATCTGCCTGCACCGGCCTGCCGGGCGGCGACGTGCTGCAGAGCGAACCGCTGCGCCGCTTCTCCACGCGGCTCGGCAGCGAGGCGATCCGCGTCGGCCAGGCCCAGGGCTACCAGCTCGAAGAGATTTTGCATCTGCCGCCGGACACGATCGCGCGCGCCGGCGAGGGCGACGAAGCCGCGATGCGGGTCTGCGACGAGCAGCGCTTCAAGGACGGCAAGCGCACCTCGAGCGCGCAACGCCCCTCGATGGGGCAGGACATGCAGAAGGGCCGGCGCACCGAGATCGAATTCCTCAACGGCCTCGTGGTGCGTGAGGGCGAGAAGCTCGGCCTGTCCTGCCCGGCGAATGCGGCGCTGACCGAGATCGTCAAGCGGGTAGAGCGCGGCGAGTTAAAGCCGGACCCGCGGCACATCACGGAACTGCGGCTGAATTGACGAAGCGTGGCTTCGGTGAGCGCCTTGTCCGCCGCAGTTCGACCGGGCGGAGGCGCAAGCGACCCCCGGGAATTCTGCCGGGGGGACCTGCATGTCGCTCCGCTCATGCAGGCTACGATCAAGCTACGAGACCACGCTTGAAAATCAGCCCTGGCCCGCGCGCCAGCCCATTTCCCAGAAATCGGCTTCGAGCCGGGTGGCTTCCTTGAAGATCGCAATCAGCTCCGCCTCGCGCGCCGGCGTGGCGTAGCGGCCGGCAAGCGCCTCCAGATGCACCTCGGCCTTTGCCGCGACGTCCTGATAGGCGGCCCCGGCATATTCGGCGATCCACACGCTGTAGGAGTTGTTGGCTGCGAGCGCGTTCGGCCGCGCGGCTAGTCGCGTCGCGATCTCGGCATAGCCGATCACGCAGGGCGCGAGCGCCACCTTGAGCGCCAGCAGGTCGCCGCGCATGCCCGCGTCGAGCACGTAGCGGGTGTAGGCCAGCATTTCCGACGCCGGGGCGGCGCGTTCGAGTTCGTCCGGCGAAAGTCCCCAGCCGGCGCAGAGCTTGACGTGCAGGTTCATCTCGACGTCGAGTATGGCCGAGATCCCGGCCGCCGCTTCGCGCATGTCGGCGAGCGTGGGCGACTTGTAGACCGCGAGCGCATAGGCGCGGGCAAACTCGATCAGGAACAGATAGTCCTGGACGAGGTAATGACGGAACGCCGCCTGCGGGAGCGAACCGTCGGCCATGCCGTCCGTGAACGGATGCTCCGTATAGGCGCGCCACTCGGCGGCCGCCGCTGTCTTCAGTCGCTGGAAAAAACGCATGGTCTCTTGCCAGCCTTTGGTTCGAGGGAAATACCGCTCCGTGTCATATGCAGGGCTCTCGGGCCGGACGCAATCGGGCGCGCATGGTCAAAGGCGATTGCGCAGGGCTAATGCCCATTGGCCGACAATCCCGGCCGCAACGGGCCGGGCACCGGCGAAATCAACTATTCCTTCCTGTTCCGTCACCGCGAGGCTATCGGTTATCGTGGCTGGGTCGGGTGCGAATACAGCCGAGGACGACGACCGTCGAAGGTCTCGGTTGGCACGCCGCACTGACGGCCGACACATAAACAAAAAACGTCGAAAGGGAGTTGAAATGATCGATATCGGTTTTATCGGCCTCGGGACCATGGGCCGCCCGATGGCCGGCCATCTTCAGGCCGCCGGCCATCGCCTGTTCCTGCATGACGTCGCGCCCGTTGCTTCCGAGCTTGTTTCGGCCGGAGGCGTGCTCTGCAAATCCGGCAGGGAAGTCGCCGAGAAGTCCGAGGTCGTCATCATCATGGTGCCGGATACGCCGCATGTCGAAGCGGTTCTGTTCGGCAAGGACGGGGTCGCGGAGGGGCTGTCAAAGGGGCAGATCGTCGTCGACATGAGTTCGATCTCGCCGCTGGCGACCAAGGAGTTCGCCAGGAAAGTGGAAGCACTCGGCGCCGACTATCTCGATGCGCCGGTGTCGGGCGGCGAGGTCGGCGCCAAGGCGGCGAGCCTGACCATCATGGTGGGCGGGCCGGAGCGCGCGTTCAACACCATGAAGCCGATATTCGACAAGATGGGCAAGAACGTCACGCTGGTAGGCGCCAATGGCGACGGGCAGACAACCAAGGTCGCCAACCAGATCATCGTGGCATTGACGATCGAGGCGGTCAGCGAAGCGTTGTTGTTCGCATCGAAGGCCGGCGCCGATCCGGCGCTGGTGCGCCAGGCGCTGATGGGCGGCTTCGCATCGTCGCGGATTCTCGAAGTGCATGGCGAACGCATGATCAAGCGCAATTTCGAGCCAGGTTTTCGCATCGAACTGCACCAGAAGGATCTCAACCTGGCGCTGGAGGGCGCGCGCACGCTCGGGCTTTCGCTGCCGAGCACGGCGCTGGCCCAGCAATTGTTCAGTTCCTGCACGGCCCACGGCGGCAAGGCCTGGGATCATTCAGGGATGGTACGGGCGCTGGAGATGATGGCGCAGCACCAGGTCGCGCAAGGCTGAATCCTAACGAGGCTGCTTAAGATTTAACCTGTTCTCCCCGTGAACGGAACCGCGCCGAAACCCGGCGCGGCCTTCTTGTTGCGCTTTGGAACCGGAACATCTCGCGCTTCTCGAAGTTGAGACGCATCGTCAATTCACTGGAGGGTGCGATGAACAAACGTTTGGCTGTTTCACTGGTTGCTGTTTCTCTGCTGATTCCGGGCGCGGCGCTGGCGCAGTCGACCACCGCCCAGGGCGCGGCGGATGGCGCTGCTGCGGGTGGCCAGGTCGGCGGCCCGATCGGCGCGATGGTCGGCGGCACCGTGGGTGCTGCGGTCGGTGCGGCCGTGGAAATCCCGAATGCCGTGATCACCGGCCTGCCGCGCGAGCGGTCGGTCGTGGTTCGGGAACGCGTCGTTGTCGGCGAGCCGCTGCCGGCGACCGTCGAACTGCGCCCCGTGCCGCAATACACCGAGTATCGCTACGCTGTTGTCAACGACCGCCGCGTGATCGTCGAGCCGCGCACGCGCCGCATCGTCAAGATCATCGACTGACCGATTGAAGCCTGCTGAATGAATCCTCGTGGGGCTCGTCCCTGCGAGGATTTTTTCGTGCCCATTGCTAGGCTGCCGAGTGCCGGAAGCGCCCGATCAACCAGTCGATCGCCCTCGCGCCGACGAGGCCCGCGCAGGCCGCCAGCGCATCGACCACAAAGTCGCTCAGCCGCGCGTGGCGGCCGGGCGCCAGAAACTGCAGCACCTCGACGAGGCCTGTATAGACGAGGACGAAAACAGCCGCGCGCCCCGGCGCGCGCGCATAGGCCAGTCCGAAAGCGAGCCCGAGCAGCGCGAACGCGACCGCGTGCTCGCCGTTTTGCCCGAGGTTCGAATGCGGCCGCTGTTCCGCCGGGCCGAGCGTTGCATAGGCGATGGCGGCGGCGAGGCCCAAGGCCATCAGTCGAAGGATAAAGGTCATCGCGGTGCCATAGCACGATTCCCGCGCCGGAAAGACCCGCCTGGGCGAACGACGATGACCGTGGTTAATTGCCGCTCAGAGCGGTTCCCGCACGCCCATCCCGTGCATGAAGCGCTCCCTGATCTGGACGGGATCGCGGCGGGTGGTGCCGGTGCCCGGCTTGTCGTCGATGCGGACGCCGATCAGCGTCGGACCGTCGGTTGACATCGATTGCTCGATCAGGCGCTCGAAATCATCTTCGTCCGCTGCCCAGCTCGAGTTGCTCAGTCCGCTCGCGACCGCAATCGCAACGATGTCGGCGACGGCTGAGCCCGGCGTCGGCTGTGCGCCGGTGATCTGATAGATGCCGTTGTCCATCACCACCATGATGAGGTTTTTCGGCTTGAGCGTCGCGATGGTCGAGAGCGCGCCCAACTGCATCAGCAGCGAGCCGTCGCCTTCCAGCGCAAACACGCGCCGTTCCGGCTGCGCCAGCGCGACGCCGAGCGCGATCGGGAAGGCGAGGCCCATGCTGCCGAGCATGTAAAAATTCTGCGGCCGGTGGCCGGCGGCCCACAAGTCGAAATTGGTGTTGCCGATGCCGCCGATTACGGCTTCCTCGTTCGTCAGCTTCGCGACCAGCCGCGAGGTGAGATCGAAGCGGTTCATGACCTTGGTGTTGCGGGCAGGACTGTTGCTCATGGGATCGCTCACTTGTCGAACGTTTTGCCGCCGGTCAGGAGCGGCGAGAGGATCAGCGCCACCGGCGCCTGCGTCGTGATGGCCTGTTTGATGGAGCGGTCGACGATGAACTCGAACTCGTCGATCCGCGTCGCGGTGTGGTGCTCCATCGCGAGCGAGTCCAGCACCGGGCGCATGGTGCGGCACACCAGCGACTGGCCGTAATTGAACTCGCCGAGCGTGCCGCGCTCGGACACGAACATGATCAGCGGAATCTGATAGGGGATCGCCAGCGACGCCAGCACGTTGGCGAGCGTGGCAAAACCCGATGTCTGCATCAGTACGGCGCTGCGCATGCCGCCCATCCAGGCGCCCGAGACGATGCCGACGGCTTCCTCTTCACGCGCGGTGGCGAAGGTCGTGAAATAGGGGTCGGCGTGCAGGTTCTTGATCAGCGGCGTCAGGACGCGATCGGGTACATAGGGGACAAGGCGGATCTCGTTGCGTTTGAGGGTCTGCAGCACGATGCCGTGCCAGCTTTTCTCGGGCGAGGTTTTTTCCTCCGCAACCGCCATTTTTGTCTCCTTTGTATGCGCACGATCTTTCGTTTGCGCTCCATCCCTTGGAGCAGCGAACTTGACGTCATCGGCGAGATTGTCAACATGTCCGGAACGTATCCTGCCCTGCGCGCGCCGCTACAGCAGGGATGCGACGATGTGAGATAAACAGGAAGAGAATTTGGGAGAGACGAGATGGGAGGTGGTCCGGATCGCTGCCGTTGGCCGCATCCGCGCGTTGAGGGCGAAATGCCCGACGCCGGGCATTTGCTCGAGTTGTTTCAGGTGTGGGCCCCTGATAAGGCCACCCGGCAGCGCATTCCCGTCGACAACCCCGCCAGGCTCCATCGCTTTCCGAATTGAAACGGCTTCCCGAACTGAAAGTTTGCAGCAGACATGACCGTCAACAACAAGCGCGTCTTCTACGTCAAATACCTCGCCCACGAGATCTACAGCGACATCCTGAAGAAGCGCGCCGACGTGCGGCTCGACCGGCTGGAGAACGAAAGCCCCGATGCGGTCGCCGCCCCCATCCTGGCGGAGGCGCATGCCTACCAGGTCGGCGCGGCGCGCGACGAGATCGCACCGCATTTCCACGTTCACGCCGATCTGCTGAAGCGGGCGCCGAACCTGCTGATCGTGTCCTCGAACGGCGCGGGATTCGACCCCGTCGACGTCGATGCCTGCACCGCGGCGGGGGTGGTCGTCGTCAACCAATCCGGTGGCAACGCCAATTCGGTTGCCGAGCACGCGCTCGGGATGATGCTGACCCTGTCCAAGCGCATCCTCGAGGCCGACCGCGCGCTGCGCCGCGAGGCCAACGTCAACCGCAACGCGCTGATCGGCAACGAGGTCCAGGGCAAGACGGTGGGCATCGTCGGCATCGGCAATGTCGGCCGCCGCATCGCCGAACTCTGCACCGGCCTGCTGCACATGAAGGCGATCGCCTACGATCCCTACCTCAGCGCGGAAGAGATCGCGGCCCGCGGCGCAGAGAAGGTCGAACTTCACGACCTGATGCGCCGCGCGGATTTCGTCTCGATCTCGTGCCCGCTGAGCAAGGACAATCGCCGCATGATTGGCGCCCGCGAATTCGCGCTGATGCAGCCGCACGCCTTCTTCGTCACCACCGCGCGCGGCTTCATCCACGACGAGGAGGCGCTGTACGAGGTGCTGCGCGACAAGAAGATCGCCGGCGCCGGCCTCGATGTCTGGGACAAGGAGCCGCCGCCGCCGGAGCATCCGCTGCTGCAATTCGACAACGTGCTGGCGAGCCCGCACACCGCGGGTGTCACCAAGGAAGCGCGGATCAACATGGGCAGGATCGCCGCCGAGCAGATGCTCGACGCGCTGGACGGCAAGCGTCCGCCGCGCATCATCAATCCGGAAGTGTGGCCGGCCTATGTGAAGCGGTTCGAGCGTGCGTTCGGCTTCACGCCGAAGTAAGAATCAACCATGACGGCCGAACCGGCAGACCGCTTTTACGAGTCGCAGGGGTTGCGGCTGCACTATGTCGACTGGGGCAATGAGGCCGCGCCGCCGCTGATGCTGGTTCATGGCGGGCTCGACCATTGCCGCAACTGGGATGCGATCGCGCGCGAATTGCAGCCGCATTTCCATGTCCTGGCACCCGACCTGCGCGGGCACGGCGATTCCGAATGGGCGAGGGGCAGCAGCTACAGCCTGGCCGATCACGTCTATGATCTCTCCAGGCTGATCCGGCACGCCGGGCTGAAGGACCCGGCCCTGGCCGGCCACTCGATGGGCGGGATGGTCTCGCTGGCCTATGCCGGGACCTACCCTGAGCAGGTGTCGCGCCTCGGCATACTGGACGGCATCTTTCTGGCGGGCTCGCGGCGGACACCGATTCACGAGCAGATGTCGCGATGGATCGACCAGCTCGATCGCATCGGCGAGCGCGAGGCGAGCACGTTCCATACGATCGAGGAAGCGTCGCAGCGGCTTTCGACCCGCAACAAGCGCCTGACGCCGGAGCTTGCGCTGCATCTGGCCCGCCACGGCCTGCGTCAGCACGATGATGGATTGTATCGCTGGAAGTTCGACCACCATCTGCGGGCGAGGGCGCCGTACCGGCTGTCGCCGGACGACTACACCGGCCTGTGGTCGCGGATTACGTGTCCAACCCTTCTGATGTGGGGTGACGAAAGTTACCTTCCCGATCCTGAAGCTGCCGGCCTGCTGAAGCATTTCAAGCAGGTGGAGTTTCAGAAGATCGCGGGCGCCGGGCACTGGTTGCATCATGACCGGCTTGAGGTGGTGCTGGAGGCGCTGCGGCGCTTTCTCGATGCGCCGCAGCCCGCTCAGGCGGGGTGAGGTAAAAGAAGAATGTCCGACAAGGTCCGTTATGTTCGCCAGCCCAGCGCAGAATCCGCGGGTCAAGCACCGGGTCGCGGGCGGCTGCAGGGCCGCCGGATTCTCGTGGTCGGCGGCGGGCAGCGAACGTTCGACGCCGCGACCGATCCGGTCGGCAACGGCAGGGCGATGTCGCTGCTGTTTGCCAGGGAAGGCGCCCATGTCGCGGTTGCCGACGTCAACCGTGCCAGTGCCGACGATACGGTGCAGCGTGTGCTGGCCGAGGGAGGCCGGGCGCTTTCGATCCAGGCCGACATCGCGTGCGAGGAAGACGTCAACAGGATGATCGACCAGGCGATCGACGGTCTCGGCGGGCTTGACGGCATGGTGCTCAATGTCGGCATCGGGGTCGGCGCGCTCGGTCTCGACGGCGTGAACCTAAAGGAATGGAACGACACGTTCGCGGTGAACCTGACCGGGCCGATGCTGTGCTGTCGCAAGGCACTCAAGCACATCGCCGACGGCGCTTCGATCGTGTTCATTTCCTCGATCGCGGCGCTGCGTTCCGGTTCGCGGCTGATCGCCTATGACGCCTCAAAGGCGGCGCTCGGCGGGCTGATGCGCAACGTCGCGAAGGAGGGCGCGCGGCGCGGCGTTCGCGCCAACATCATCTATCCGGGCCTGGTCGATACGCCGCTCGGCCGCCACACCAGCGCCGGTCGGCCGTCGCGAAGCGCGGCAGGCGTGCCATTCGGACGGATGGCGACCGGCTGGGAAATCGCCTATGCGGCGCTGTTTTTCATCTCCGACGAAAGCGTCTACGTCAACGCGCAGGCCTTGGCGGTCGATAGCGGAATCACCGGCCTATAGGTGCCGAATCCGCAAGAGAAAATCTCGTTCGCCGGCGGTACGATCGGGGCAACAAATCTACTGCCAAACCGGCGCACGACGAAGCGTCTGTTGCTATTTTGCCAGAGATATCGACTACTTAGCCTGATAGGACCATCTTTCCCCAAGGCGCCTTGCCCCCGGCGCATTGGGAACACGAAGATGCGGAAGGTTGGTTCATTGCTGCGCCGTACGTCGTCCCGGATCGGACGCCAGCTGTCCCAGCTCGTCGCCATTGCCGCCGCCTCGCTGCCGCACGCCGGCGCCTGAGTTCCCATCCGGACTGGAAATTGCTTTACCGTCGGTGAGCCCGTGCCATTGCGGCCGGCGCTGCTGCCCGCAAGGCAGCCATCGTCATTTCCAGTCATCGGAGCATCCGCGTGAAGGCCGTCTATACCGAACTGCACCGCAGCCACGACCCGCAATTCTTTCTGGTGCGCGGTGTGGTCCAGCGCACCACCGAACAGCCGGAACGCGCCGATCGGCTGCTGGCGGGACTGAAGGCCGGCAAGCACGATCTGGTCGCGCCGACCATGTTCGGCCAGGGCCCGCGGGCGCGGGTGCACAGCGCCGAATATCTGCGGTTTCTCGAGGAGGCATGGGAGGCCTGGCGCGCGCTCGGCGACGCCGGCCCCGAAATGATCGCCAACGTGCATCCGGTTCGCCATGTCGCGACGTACCCGACTCATATCGTCGGTCGACTCGGCTGGCATACGGCCGATACCGGGTGCCCGATCGGTCCGGGAACCTGGGCTGCGGCGTGCGCCGCGACCGATGTTGCCGCCACGGCGGCGCAACTCGTCATGGACGGAGAAGATGCGGCCTACGCGCTGTGCCGGCCGCCGGGGCACCATGCCTTTCGCGATGCCGCCGGCGGATTCTGCTTTCTCAACAACAGCGCGGTCGCGGCCGCTCACCTTAAGCTGAAGCATGAGCGGGTCGCGATCCTCGATGTCGACGTGCATCACGGCAACGGCACGCAAGGAATTTTTTACGAACAGGCGGAGGTGCTCACGGTGTCGATCCATGCCGACCCCGTGTTCTTCTATCCCTACGTCTGGGGCTACGCGCATGAGCGCGGCGCAGGCCCCGGCCTCGGCACCAATCTTAACATTCCGTTGCCGAAGGGCACGGGTGACGACGCCTATATAAAGGCTCTCGGCGAGGCGGAAGCCACCATCCGCGCGTTCGCGCCGGGCGCGCTGGTCGTCGCGCTCGGTCTCGATGCGTCGGAGCGCGACCCGCTGGCTGGCCTTGCGGTGACGACGGAGGGTTTCCGCCGCATTGGTGCTGCGATTGCGCGGCTCGGTCTTCCGACCGTGCTCGTGCAGGAAGGCGGCTATCTCTCGGATATCCTCGGCGCCAACCTCACCGCGACGCTCGGCGGGTTTGAAGAGGCGCGGTAGGGCATGATCCGGAAAAGTGGAAACCGGTTTTCCGAAAAGATCATGCCCAAATAATAAGGCGCAGCGCCTACTCAATGACGATGCGTGGCGGCGGCCGGTGGGCCGCGCCGGTGACGATCGCCGTCCAGATCTCGCGCGCTATCGCAATATAGTGTCTGGCATGGACGCCGTCGGGTTCGATCGCGACGATGGGGCGGCCGTCGTCGGAGGTCTGGCGGATCTGCATGTCGAGCGGGATCTCGCCGAGATAGGGGATGCCGCGGCGTTCCGCTTCGCTCCGCGCGCCGCCATGGCCGAAGATCGGGGTGATGTGGTTGCAGGTCGGGCAGCAGAAGCTCGACATGTTTTCGATCAGGCCGAGGATCGGAATGTTCACCTTCTCGAACATCGCAATGCCGCGCCTTGCGTCGATCAGCGCGATGTCCTGCGGCGTCGAGACGATGACGGCGCCGGCCAGCGGCACCTGTTGCGCCATGGTGAGCTGGGCGTCGCCGGTGCCCGGCGGCAGATCGACGACGAGAATGTCGAGATCGCCCCACGCCACCTCGCGCAGCATCTGCGTGATCGCCGAGATCACCATCGCGCCGCGCCAGATCATGGCGCTGTCTTCCTCGACCAGGAAGCCGATCGACATCACCTTGACGCCGAACCGCTCCAGCGGCTCCAGCTGGCGCGGGCCGATCTGCCGCGGCTTTCCGCGCAGCCCGAACAGCCTTGGCTGCGACGGGCCGTAGATATCGGCGTCGAGAATGCCGGTCTTCAATCCCTGCGCGGCAAAGCCCAGCGCGAGATTGCAGGAGGTGGTGGATTTGCCGACGCCGCCCTTGCCGGAGGCGACCGCGATGACGTGCTTGACGCCGGGAATGCCGGCGGCTTTTGACGTGGCGCGGGCTTGCAGATGGGGAGGGGAAGGAGACACAGGCGGCTCACGATCCGGGCGGACCGTCCTTCTTCGCTTCGCGCGCGCGCAGATAATCTTCCGTCGACATGACCGGCGGACGCTGCGGCGCAGCGTGCGGGTCAAAGCTTTCGTTCACGACCGCCTCGACACGGCAATCGGCGCACATCTTGATGACGTCGAGCCGCCGCGCATTGGGGCCCTGGAACATCCAGTGCCTTTCGCCGCCGAGCTTTGCCAGCACGCGGTCGATCGAGCTTTTGGTGCCGAACGGTTTGCCGCAGGCGATGCAGTGGAACGGCTCTTCCTCCTTCAGCACGCGCTGCGGACGGCTCCAGGCCTGGAAGTCGAGCTGCGGCTCGATCGTGATGACCTTTTCCGGGCAGGTGGATTGGCACAGCCCGCACTGCACGCACAGGCTTTCGGTGAAGCGCAGCATGGCGCGGTCGGGATTGTCCGAAAGTGCGCCGGTCGGGCAGGCGGTGACGCAGGCATGGCACAGCGTGCAGCCCTCGACATCGAGCTTGACCGTGCCGAACGGCGCCCCTGGCGCCAGCGGGACGACATCGACCGGAGCCGGGGCGGCGAGGTGAAGCTCGCGAAAAATCGTCTCGAGCACGCCGCGTTTGGCGCCACGCGGGACGAGGCCCGCCGGGCTTGTCGTGGCGACGCCGCGCGGAACAGCATCCAGCATCGCGCGCAACTGGTCGGGGTCGTCGGTTTCGATGATCTGGACGACGCCGTTGCCAAAACCCAGCGCGCTGACGACGCGATCGGCGGTCTCGAGCGCGCGGCGCAGGGCCGCGATGTCGTGGCGCGGTTTCGCGCGCGTCACCAGCACGGCGCCACAGCCGCCATAGGCAAAGACGCCGGCGATCAGTTCCGGGCCGAGCTGCGTCATCTCGTTGACGCGCAGCGGCAGCACGTGGGCCGGCAGGCCATCGCCGAACCTTGCCAGCGCATCGATGATGTCGTCGCCGTGCTCACCGTCGTGAAACAGGACAACGCCGTCGCTGCCGCCCGCCTTGCGGTAGGTGTGCAGCAATGCCCGCAGCCGCCGCATCAAGGCATCGGCGCTCGGCAGCGCATAGGATGCCGCGCCGGTCGGGCATACCGATGCGCAGGAGCCGCAGCCGGCGCAGACATTGGCGTCGATGGCCACCGCGTTGCCGCCGGGCGTGATCGCCCCGGTCGGGCAGAGATCGAGACAGCGCGTGCATCCGGTGATGGACGAGCGCGAATGCGCGCACAGCGACGGCTCGAAATCGACGAAGCGCGGCTTGTCGAAGGTGCCGACCAGCGCGCCGGCCTCCGCGATCGCGCGCTCGACGGCGGCCTTGTCGCGCGGATCGGCGCGCAGATAACCCGGGCGCTGTTCATGTGCGGGAAACAGCGGCATGCCGCCCGAGAGATCGAGGATCAGGTCGCAGGTCGAGGTCGCGCCGTTGCGCGATGCGCCGAACAGGAGTTTTGCGCGCGAGGAGGGCGACGGCAGCGCGTAGTCGTCGATCGCGAGTTCGAACTGCCCGAGATGTCCGCGCGCGTTCCGGATCGTGCCCTTGAGCACCGGAAATTCATTGGCCCGGCGCGGCGTGAGGTCGCCCGGTCTGGTCAGAAGCACGGTGATGTCGAGACGATCGGCCAGGCGCTGCGCCGCCTCGATCGCAACCTCGTCGCGGCCATAGATCAGCGCGACGCCGCTGCTTTCGAGCGTCACCAGCGAGATCGGCGGCATCTCCTCGTTCGCCGCGGCGATCAGCGCGGCGGCTTTCGGTCCGGCCGCTTCGGCATCCTTCGACCAGCCGCCGGTCTCGCGGATATTGACGAAGGTGAGCTGCGCCTGCGGGCTGTTCTCCGCGACTTCCCGGAATAGCGGCTCTTCCTGCGTACACGCCACCGTGATCGGCGCGCCCTTAGCCAGCGTTCGCTTGAAAAGATCGAGTTCGAGGCCGCAAAGCTGGTTCGCCTGCGCGATTTCAGCCGGGCAGCCACGCCCTATCGCTTCCGCATCGAGCGGCATGGTCTTCTCGCAACTGCAAATCAGGAGGCGAGACGCCGCACTCATTTGTAATACCTTAACCGGATTGCCTGATCCCACGGTTCTGCGGTAACCGCTCGCAGAGACATCCGCAAGACACAATGGCCGGTGAAGTAGCATACACCTGAGGCCATGGAAGCTGTGAGGGAATAGTTTTTCGTGAGCGCTCGTTCGGCGGATACGGTACAGACGCTTGATCTGCCGCCCGGTTATACTTTGGTCGCGTTGCGCGAGCTCGGCGATGCGTTTGCGCATGCCTGCGCGATCGCGGCGGAAGCGGGCGCCGGAACACTGGTATGGGTGCGCCGCTACGATCTGGTCGAGTTCGCGGTGGTGCTCGAGCCCGACGAACCGCTGCGCTCGGCGCGCCGGGCGCTGTTCGCCGGCATGAACGCGCTGGCCGATGCCATTGCCGCGCATTGTCCACCGGAGCGGGAGGTGACGTTCGATTGGCCGGATGCGATCCGTTTCGACACCGGGTTGCTCGGCGGCGGGCGGCTGGGCTGGCCAGCCGAATGCGCCGAAGACGCCATCCCGGATTGGCTGGTTTTCGGCGTGATCCTGCGCGCCGCCGACATGGCGCATGTTCCGGAGACGCAGGTGGCCGCCGGCGTGTCGTTGCTGGGCGAAGGTTTCGATATGGTCGAAACGGATGCCATTATCGAAAGTTTTTCGCGGCATTTGATGACCGCCTTCGATCGCTGGAAGGAGCGCGGTTTTGAGGCGATCGCGCGCGATTATCTGGAGCGGCTTCCCAAGCATAAGGCCGGCGAACGCCGCGCGATCGACGTCAACGGCGATTTGCTGACCGGCCTGCCGGCGAGCCGCGAAGCGCCGGCGCGGCGCAGCCTTGTGGATGCGCTGCGACGCACCACTTGGTACGATGCGCAGGCGCGCGGTCCAAAACTCGGATGAGGCGGGCATGCTGAAATTTCCGCGCACGATCAGGCTGGATCCATCGGACACTTTTGTGTTCGCACCGGCCGCCGAACCCGGTGAATGGGCGGTGTCGGGCGCCTTCGTATTCTGGAATCGCGATCCGGCCACGCTTGAACAGAAGCAGCGCGTCGCGCTGCGTTCCGGCTTCCTCGGCATCGACAGCCTTGGGTGGTCAACGCTTGCCATCGTCACCGAAGCGACGGAGGCGGAGCGGCAGGCGATGATCGATCGGCTCGCCGGGCAATTGATGGCGAAATTCGGCGCGCCAGACATGGAAGCGGCACGGCTGGCCGCCGAGGAGGAGATCGCCTTCGCCAGTTCGCTATGCGATCATCCGCCGCAGACGCTGCTCGCTGTGCAGCGCAGCGTCGAAGACGGCGAGATCCGCGAACGCTTTCGCACGCTCAAGCCTCGCCTGGGTGCCGCGACGGCGGACCGGTTGCACGGCCATAGCAGCGCCTTTACCTTCCATGAAGTCGAAGGCGAGGGCGAACCTGCCGAAGAGGTCGATCTTCGCGGGCTGATTGGGACCACGGATCAAAAATGAGGGAATTCTGGGTCGCCTCGGGCCATCATCTGACGCGCCGCGCCGACCATGGCGGGCTGGTGGCGACGCCTGAACTCATCATGGCCTATCTGGCGCGGCCGGAACTGATGCCGCCGTCGGATGCCTGCGATGCCGAGCGCGGCCTGCATGCGAGCCTGATGGCCGATCCGCTGCGCGCGGTGTCGGAGGCCGAGATCGCACGGCTGGCCGATGCCGACGCCCGCGAAAACTGGTCCTTCATGATGAACTTCCGCGACCGGCTGCTGGCGGCGCCATCGCTGGAGGCGGTCTACGTCGCGCTGGCCCGCAAGGGCGCCGGCGACCTGCCGCCGATTTTCCTGTCGCAGCTCTGCCATTTGATCCTGCGCAATGCGCTGGAAGGCTGCGAGGATCCCTATGTGCTGCGCGCGGCCGAACTGTTCTATCGCAGCCAGCTGGCGGCCGTTCACGATGGCACGCTGCTGCTGGCCGATGCGGAAGTGATCGAGGCCGAGCAGCAGGCCCGGCACGACCTGCATGCCTCGCCGCTCGCGGCCATGCTGCAACAGCCAAAGTCGTTCGGCGAAATGGATGTGATGGACGACGACAACGCCTGGACCTACTGGTCGCGGTCGGATGCGCATGCGATGGCGATGAATCTCGGCGGCAACGCCAGGGCGCGCGCCGGGCTGTGCCGTGTCATCGAGCGCTGGATCGCGCATCTGCTCGGTGTTACCGTCAGCGTCGAAACCACGGCTTCGATCGAGGACCGTGACTGGCGCTGGTTTGTCGGCCTCGACAGCGAGGCGACGCGGATCGGCAACGCGCTGTGGCGCGGCGAGCGCGTGGCAAGCGACGTTGCCGAACGTATCGTGGCATTGATGCGCCTGACCTTTGAAGATGCAGGGCTGGTGGACGAGCGGGTTGGCAACAAGCCGGTCTACCTCATCCTTGCCATGGGCGCGGACAAGGTGGTGAGATTGAAGCCGCAGAATCTGATCGCGGGTCTTCCGCTGGCGGCAGCCGCGGCCGTGACATGATCCGTCGCAGAAAGGAGCGCGCATGACGGAATCGTCCCGCGAGGTCGGCGTAGTGGTGCGGCGCCGCTCCGTCGACAATCCCTGGATCGACGAATTGTGGTCGCCGGCGCTGATCCTGGACGAGGTGCCTGCGACCGCGCCGTGGACCGTGCTGTCCACCGAGGCCGACGCCACGATTTTTTATGCGGGGTCCGCCACGATCGAACTGTTCAGCGCCGAGACGGCCAATTATCGCGATAACCTGGCCGATGGCACGCCGCGGATCTGGGTCGCGCTGCGCCGCCAGGATGGCGGCGCGGAACTGGAACTGACCAAGGTGACTGCCGATCCGACCGAAGGCGAGGCGATGTTCGAAAGCGGCTGCGAGGTGATCGGCACCGTGCCGATGCCGCCGGCCATCGCATCGTGGATAGCAGCTTTCGTCGATCGCTTCCATGTCGAGCGCGTGTTCCACAAGCGCAAGCGGGATCGCGCGAGGGACGACCGGCCGCGCGTGCCGGATGAACGGACGGGGCGCCGATGAGTGGTCCTGATGACGCCGACCGCGGTTTTCTGGCGCGATGGTCGCAACGCAAGCAGCAGGCGCGACAGCCGGACGGAAAGCCGGACGCGCCAGCGGCGGAAAATGACGAATCGTCAGGCCCGGCCGCGCTGCAGAATGAAGACAGTGCGCCGGAAATCGACCTCTCGACCTTGCCGAAGTTGGAGGAACTGACCGCAAGCACCGATATCACCGCCTTTCTGCGCAAAGGGGTGCCCGAACAATTGCGAAACGCGGCCTTGCGAAAATCGTGGGCGCTGGACCCCGCTATTCGCAATTACGTCAGTCCCGCACTCGAATATGCGTATGACTGGAATGCGCCCGGCGGGGTTCCCGGTGGCGGTGAACTTGGAGCGGGTGTCGATGTGGCACGGCTGGTGTCGCAGATCATGGGCGAAGCTGCGGCTGAAACCGTCAATTCAGAAACAAAATGTAACGAAGCTCCCGACTCGGTCGAAGAACGGCATAGCGATTCGCCGGAATCGTTGAGACGAACGGACGATCCGACCGTGGCAGTGGAAGAAATGGAAGCTATTTCAACGGCCGTCGGCAATGACGGCAAATCTGTGCCCGCTGCCGAGTTCCAGCCGGCGGCTGCTGCACCGCAACGAGCAGTGCGACGTCATGGCACCGCAAAACCGATTCTTTAGACAAAAGTTTCTGGGAACATAGGCACAGCCTATGTTAGAAATTCTCTGCTTGGAATAATTCCAGTTCTAAGTTTGTTTGCCTGGGGACACGGGCGGGCGCGAGTGCGGCAGGAGAATCGGTAGCACCATGCGTGATGCCGGACTGGAACTAGCTATTAAGGCAGCGGGTGGCGTTGGATCGTTGGCGCGAGGGCTTGGCATCGCGCAACCATCGGTCTCGGCGTGGTCGCGCATTCCGGCCGAACGTGTCCTCGCCGTCGAGGCGCTGACGCAAATCGAGCGCTTCGTCCTGCGCCCCGATCTTTATGGATCGCGCGAGGATCAGGTGAAATCGAACGCCGATGTCGACGAGATCGATCAGCTGCGCGCCGCGGAATACGGTTTGCTGTCGCTGCTGCTCGGCAAAGCGCCCGACGCGGATACGCTCCGCCGCGTGGCCACGCTGAAAGGCGACGCGTCCGAACTCGGCATGGCGCATGTCGAACTCGCCGCGGCGGCCGCGGCGACCGACGATCGCGCCGCGAGCAAGGAATTCTTCGATCTGTTCATCGGCCTCGGCCGCGGCGAACTGCTGCCTTACGCCTCCTACTACCTGACCGGTTTCCTTCACGAGCGCCCGCTGGCGCGGGTGCGCGAGGACCTCGATGCGCTCGGCATCGAGCGCGCCGGCGCCTCGCGGGAGCCGGAAGATCACATCGCCATCCTGCTCGAGGTCATGGCGGGTCTTGCGCGCAACGACTTCGAGGCCGAGTTCGCCGAGCAGGCGCGTTTTTTCGAGCGGCATCTCAAGCCGTGGGCGGCGCGGATGTTCGCCGATCTCGAAATGTCGCCATCGGCGCGCTTCTACCGCGCCGTCGGCCGCGCCGGCCGCGTCTTCATGGAACTGGAATCCGAGGCCTTCACGCTGTCCGAGTGACGGCGAAGGCAACGCGAAAAGGAGAGATCGCAATGAGCAAGCCATCTGACGACAAAGGCAAATCACGCGCCGCGGGAGTGGACCGGCGCAGCCTGTTTCTGATGGGCGGTTCAGCAGTCGCAGCCGCCGCCGTCGTGCCGCTTGCCGCCGGCGAGGCTGCCGCAGACGAGTCGCAGGCCGAACGCGTCAAGGCGCGCTACAAGGAAACCGATCACGTCAAGAACTTCTATCGCGTCAACCGCTATTGATGGGACAACGCACATGCTGACAAAACGAAAAGACGGATCCGCGGGCAGGGCGCGTTTGCAGGGTATCGCCGCCGGCCTCGCGTCTGGCGTTCTCGACCGCCGTACGTTTCTGCGGCGCTCCGGCCTGGCGGCCGGTGCAGGCGCGGCGATCGGACTGATGCCGCTCGGCTCGGTGCGCAAGGCGGAGGCCGGCCCGAAGATCGTCGGCGCACCGACGGAAATCAAAAAGAACATCTGCACGCACTGCTCGGTCGGCTGTACCGTGATCGCCGAAGTGCAGAATGGCGTCTGGGTCGGCCAGGAGCCGGCGTGGGACTCGCCGATCAACCGCGGTTCGCACTGCGCCAAGGGCGCCTCGGTGCGCGAACTCGTGCACGGCGACCGCCGCCTGAAATATCCGATGAAACTCGTCAATGGCGA
This sequence comes from uncultured Bradyrhizobium sp., assembly GCA_964609175.1. Classification (GTDB taxonomy): domain Bacteria; phylum Pseudomonadota; class Alphaproteobacteria; order Rhizobiales; family Xanthobacteraceae; genus Bradyrhizobium. The sequence continues at coordinate 99,718 of CAZSRR010000015.1, read as the reverse complement.
GTGGCAGAAGATCGCGTGGGACCAGGCCATCAACGAGATCGGCGACAAGATGCTCGAGATCCGCGCCAAATCCGGCGCCGATTCGATGTATCTGCTGGGCTCCGCAAAATTCTCCAACGAAGGCGGCTATCTGTTCCGCAAGTTCGCGGCCTTCTGGGGCACCAATTCGATCGACCACCAGGCCCGCATCTGTCACTCCACCACCGTCGCCGGCGTCGCCAATACCTGGGGCTACGGCGCGATGACCAATTCCTACAACGACATCCGGAACTCGAAGACCATCGTCTTCATGGGCTCGAACGCCGCCGAGGCGCACCCGGTATCGCTGCAGCACATCCTGACCGGCAAGGAGATCAACCGCGCCAACGTGTTCGTGCTCGACCCGCGCTTCACGCGCACGGCGGCGCACGCCACCGAATATGTCCGCTTCCGCAGCGGGACCGACATCGCGGTGATCTGGGGCATGCTGCACCACATCTTCAACAACGGCTGGGAAGACAAGGAATTCATCAAGCAGCGCGTCTACGGCATGGACCAGATCCGCGCCGAAGTCGCGAAGTGGACGCCGGAAGAAGTCGAACGCGTCACCGGCATTCCCGGAGAGCAGGTCAAGAAGGTCGCCGAGACCTTCGCCAAGCAGAGGCCGTCGACCTTCATCTGGTGCATGGGCGGCACCCAGCACACGGTCGGCACCGCCAACGTCCGCGCCTATTGCAACCTGCTGCTGGCAACCGGCAATGTCGGTACGTTCGGCGGCGGCGCCAACATCTTCCGCGGCCACTGCAACGTGCAGGGCGCGACCGATATCGGCCTCGATATCACGACGCTGCCGCTCTATTACGGCCTGTTCGAAGGATCGTGGAAACACTGGGCGCGGGTCTGGGAAGTCGAGTACGACTATCTGCAGGCGCGCTTCGACGAAGTGCCGGCCAAGGCTGGCCGTCCTGCGCGCACCCGCAAGCAGAACATGGAACTGCCGGGCATTCCGTGGACCCGCTGGTTCGATGCCACGCTGGCCAATCCCGACGATGTCGATCAGCGGGATGCCGTGAAGGGCGTCTTCATCATGGGTCACGGCGGCAACACCATCCCGCGCATGACGGAGATGGTGAAAGGCCTCGAGAAGCTCGAACTGCTCGTGGTCGCCGATCCGCATCCGACGACGTTCGCGGCCATCTCGGAGCGCAAGAACGGCACCTACCTGCTGCCGGCCTGCACCCAGTTCGAGACCTCGGGCTCGCGCACGGCGTCCAACCGCTCGATCCAGTGGGGCGAGCAGGTCGTCAAGCCGATCTTCGAATCCAAGGACGATTACGAGATCATCTACCGGCTTGCGACCAAGCTCGGCTTTGCCGACCGGATGTTCAAGAACATCAAGGTGGAGAACAACCGTCCCGTGCCCGAGGACGTGCTGCGCGAAATCAACCGCGGCGGCTTCTCGACCGGCTATTCCGGTCAGTCGCCGGAGCGTCTGAAGGCGCACATGGCGAACCAGGGCAAGTTCGACCTGGTGACCTTGCGCGCCAAGGCGGACGAGCCCGAGATCGGCGGCGAATATTACGGCCTGCCGTGGCCGTGCTGGGGCACGCCGCAGATCAAGCATCCCGGCACGCACACGCTCTACAACACCAACCTCCATGCCAAGGAAGGCGGCGGCACGTTCCGCGCCCGCTTCGGCGTGGTATATGAGGAGAAGCAGCCAGACGGTTCGGTGAAGAACGTCAACCTGCTGTCGGAAGGCTCCTACAGCAAGGGCTCGGAACTCACCGACGGCTATCCCGAGTTCACCTTCGGCCTGCTGAAAAAGCTCGGCTGGGACAAGGAACTCACCGAGGCCGAACTGGCGACGATCCAGAAGATCGGCGGCAACAACCCCGACAGCGTCGGCTGGGCGGTCGATCTTTCCGGCGGCATCATCCGCGTCACGCTCGAACACGGCGTGATGGCGTATGGCAACGGCAAGGCGCGTGCGGTGGCATGGAATCTGCCCGATCCGGTGCCGGTGCATCGCGAGCCGATCTATACGGTGCGGCCCGATCTCGTCGCCAAATATCCGACGCGTCCGGACGGCCGTCAGTTCCGCATGGCCAATCTCGGCTTCTCGATCCAGAAGGCGGCGGTGGAGAAGGGGCTTGCCAAGCAATTCCCGATCATCCTGACCTCCGGACGCCTGGTCGAATATGAAGGCGGCGGCGAAGAAACCCGCTCGAACAAGTGGCTTGCCGAGTTGCAGCAGGACATGTTCGTCGAGGTCAACACGTCTGACGCTTCCGAGCGCGGCATCAAGGACGGCGGCTGGGTCTGGGTGACCGGTCCGGAAAACGGCTCGAAAGCACGCATGAAGGCACTGGTGACCGACCGTGTCGGCAAAGGCGTCGCGTTCATGCCATTCCACTTCTCCGGCTGGTTCCAGGGCGTCGACCAGCGCGGCAAATATCCGAAGGGGGCCGATCCGATCGTGCTCGGCGAAAGCGTCAATACGATCACTTCGTACGGCTACGATCCGGTCACCGGCATGCACGAGGGCAAGGTGACCCTGTGCCAGATCCAAGCGGCGTGAGAGGAGAATAGATCATGGCTCGCGTCAAATTCCTGTGTGATGCCGACCGCTGCATCGAGTGCAACGCCTGCGTCACCGCCTGCAAGAACGAACATGAAGTACCCTGGGGCATCAACCGCCGCCGCGTCGTCACGATCAACGACGGCAAGCCCGGCGAACGCTCGGTCTCCATGGCCTGCATGCACTGCACCGATGCGCCGTGCGCCGCGGTCTGCCCGGTGTCGTGCTTCTACACCACCGCCGACGGCGTGGTGCTGCACTCCAAGGACCTCTGCATCGGCTGCGGCTATTGCTTCTACGCCTGCCCGTTCGGCGCGCCGCAATATCCGAAGGTCGGCAACTTCGGATCGCGCGGCAAGATGGACAAGTGCACCTATTGCGCGGGCGGGCCGGAGGCGGACTCGACGCCGGCCGAATACGCCAAATACGGCGCCAACCGCCTCGCCGAGGGCAAGCTGCCGATCTGCGCCGAAATGTGCTCGACCAAATCGCTGCTCGCGGGCGACGGCGCTATCATCGCCGAAATCTACAAGGAACGCGTGATGAAGCGCGGCTATGGCTCCGGCATGTGGGGCTGGAAGACGGCTTACGCCGATTCACCGACCGGCTGATCCAGCGGCCGCCGTGCTCCGGCGCGGCGGCGCAAGCGTAATTCCGATAACCGAAAAGGCGTTGTGAACATGCCAGGCTCAGTTTCATTTCCCAGGCTTGCCGGTTGCAAGGCGCTGATTGCTGCGTTCGCCCTGTTGTTCGTTTTCGCGCAGCCCGCGTCGGCGCAACTCTCCTTCAAGCCGACCGCCGAAGCCGTTCAGGAAGACAAGCTTCTGAACGCGCTGAAGGAGGGCGACAAGATCTCTGGCCGCATCTCCATACCCGACAGGAATGCCGCCAATCTGATCCAGCCCGCGGGGCGCGACTGGCGCGACTTCCACCGCAGCAAGCTGCCGTGGATCGGCGGCGTTTCCATTCTCGGCATGGTGGCCGTGCTGGCCATCTTCCTGATGGCGCGCGGCCGGATCCGCCTTCACAAGGGATTTTCAGGCAACACCATCCTGCGCTTCGCGAGTTTCGAGCGTTTCACGCACTGGCTGACGGCGAGCTGCTTCATCATCCTTGCGCTGTCGGGCCTGAACGTCAGCTTCGGCCGCACCCTGATCCTGCCATGGCTCGGCGCGGACGCTTTTGCGGCCATGTCGGCCTGGGCCAAGCTGGCGCACAATTACCTGGCGTTCCCGTTCATGTTCGGGGTCGCGATCATGTTCCTGATCTGGATCAAGGATAACATCCCGGGCAAACTCGACCTTGAATGGATCAGGCAGGGCGGCGGCCTGTTTTCCAGCAACGCGCATGTGCCGGCCAAGCGTTTCAATGCCGGGCAAAAGGGTATCTTCTGGATCGTGGTGATCGGCGGCGCGCTGATGTCGGTTTCCGGCTGGTTCCTGCTGTTCCCGTATCTGCCCGGCAACGTTACGGCGTTGCAGTTCTGGACCGTGATCCATGCGGTGATCGCCATGCTGTTCGTCGCCGCGATGCTGGCGCACATCTATATCGGCTCGATCGGCATGGAAGGCGCCTTCGATGCGATGGGCTCGGGCGAGGTCGATCTCAACTGGGCCAAGGAGCATCACGCGCTCTGGGTCGAAGAGCAGCAGAAAAAGGCCGGCGCGCCGTCCGACCGGACGCCGCATGCGGTGCCGGCCGAATAGTTCTCACGTCGAAGTTCGGGGAAGTGACATGAAATCCTTTGTTGCGGCTGTGGCGTTCGCCGTCGTGGCTTCCTTCGCCGTCGCGATGGTGCTCAATTCCTATCAGGAAGCGAGTTGGGCGGCCTTCACGACGTCGGGCGCGCGGGTCGGTGATCCCGGCAACAATCTGACCGGCCCGACCTGACGCCGGCGGTGCGCATGCCCGATGCTGCGTTGGCATGGCCGGTCGAAATTCGCCTGCCCAAGGACCGCCGCTCGCTGCGCGTTGCCTTTGACGATGGCCGAACCTTCGATCTTTCCGCCGAGTTGCTTCGCGTGACCAGCCCGTCGGCCGAGGTGCAGGGGCATTCCGAGGCTGAGCGCAAGACGGTCGGCGGCAAACGCAATGTCACCATTCTTTCCGTCGATCCTGTCGGCAATTACGCGGTCAGACTGGGATTTGACGATATGCATTCCACCGGCATTTACTCATGGGCGTTCTTGCGTGACCTCGGCCAGAACGCCGATCGGCGCTTTCAAGCCTATCTCGACGATCTCCAGGCGAGGGGGCTGGACCGCGACAGGCCGGGCATGCGCTAAGGCCATGCGAATGCAGCAACGCATGGGCGCCATGGGCTCATTCGTCAGCGTGGTACTGTCGGCACTTTCGACCATCGCCGTGCTCGGCGTCGGCATGACGGCCGCCGTCGCACAGATGCGCGGGCATGGTGGGCCGGTGCGGGCGCTGGCGATCTCGGCTGACGGGCAGAGCGCGATCTCCGGCAGTTTCGATTCCACCGCGATCCGCTGGTCGCTGACACGCAACGCGGCCGAGCAGGTGCTTCGCTTCCACCCGGACGCCGTCAACGCGGTCGTACAGCTTGCAGGCGGGCGCGCGGCAACCGCCGGCGCCGACGGCCGCATCGCAATCTGGACTCCGGGCAGGACCGAGCCCGACGCCGTGCTCGAAGGCCACACGGCGCCGATCGCCGCACTGTCGGTATCGCCCGATGGCGCCACGCTCGCATCCGCGTCCTGGGACCAGACGGTACGACTGTGGCCGCTTGCGGGCGGCGCGCCGCGCGTACTCGAAGGGCATACGCAGAACGTCAACGGCGTGGCGTTCAGCGCCGACGGCCGCGCTGTCATCAGCGTCAGCTACGACCTCACGATTCGGATCTGGCCGCTGTCGGATGCGCAGGCGCCGAATGTGATTTCGATGCCGACGCCGCTCAACGCGGTGGCCGCCGGCGCCGACGGTGAAATTGCGGCCGGCGGCGCCGACGGCAAGGTCTACTTCGTCACGCCGGATGGCGCGCGCGCCGGCGAGGTGGCGGCCGGACCGCGACCGGTGATCTCGATGGCGGTCTCGCCTGACGGTGCGCTGCTCGCGGCCGCAGCGATCGGAGGTACGGTCGCGTTGATCGAACGCAAGGGGCGCACGCTGGCGCGCACGCTGGTGGGGCCGGGCCTGCCGGTCTGGTCTGTGGCCTTCATGCCCGACAGCCGCACGCTGCTCACGGGCGGCGCGGACAACGTCATCCGGCGCTGGAACGCCGTGACGGGCGAGCCGGCCGATCCGGTCCTCTTCGAGACGGCCGGCGATCCGCTCGCCGCCTATGCCGGCGATCGCGGCGCGGAGGTTTTTCGCGCCTGTGTGGCCTGTCACACGCTCGGCGCCGAACAGGCCGCCCGCGCCGGGCCGACGCTTCACGGAATTTTTGGCCGCCGCATCGCCACCGCGCCCGGTTACAATTTCTCCGACGCGCTCAAGCGTCTCGACATCGTCTGGACGCCGGAGACGGTCTCGAAGTTGTTCGAGGTCGGGCCGCAGGCCTATACGCCCGGCACCAAGATGCCGGAGCAGCGCATTGGCTCGGAACAGGACCGCGCCGCGCTCGTGCAGTTCCTCGAGCGGGTGACGACGAAGTAGCTAACGCCGCGACGGCCTGCCGCGTTCAGTGCTTCGCGGGCGTCGAAAACACGAACGACATGTCCTCGAAATCCTCGATCGGAAGCTTGTCGACGCCGGCGAGGCGCGGCGGTTTTTTCGCAGAGGCCAGACCGTAGGTGACGTCGGACCGGTCGGCCGAAACGATCGAATGCGAACGCAGCGTGGTTGCAACAGCGAGCAGGGCGACGGCCACGAATCCGGCAATGAAAAGGCGTTTCATGGAAAATTCCTTTGACTCGAAATGCAGTGCGGCTGGCAGCAGCATTACGGCCGACGGTCAAAATCCCATGTGGTCTAGGTCACCTATCACGATCTTGTTTGCCGCATTGAGCCGGTTCGACGCGAGACCAGCGCGGCCGATGGCCTCGCCATGAATGCTGGCAGCCTCGCCAGGCGAGGCGCGACTGCCCGCGGTGTTTCTGTCGTGGGCAGGGAAGCGACTGGTCAGGGCGGGTTTTCCATGGCGTATGCCCTTCCCACCATGGCGATCCCACGCGTATAGGTACCATGGCGCGGCGGATGCAAGAATTAACAGCCGGGTACAGGGAGTGATGATGAAACCGCTTCGCGTCGCCATTGTCGGTTTTGGCAAGATCGCGTGCGACCAGCACGTGCCGGCGATCGCTGCGACGCAAGGCGTGGACCTGGTCGCGGTCGCGGATCCCATCGCCTCGCTGGCAGGCACGCCGCATGCGGCTACGCTCGAGCAATTGTTGCGGGACGGCCCCGAGATCGACGCCGTGGCGATCTGCACGCCGCCGCAGGTTCGCCAGGCCGAGGCGGCAATCGCATTGGCCGCCGGCAAGCATGTGCTGCTGGAAAAGCCGCCGGGGGCGACGGTGGCCGAAATCGTGCCGTTGCAAGCGGCGGCGCGGGAGGAGCGGTGCACGCTGTTCACAGCATGGCATTCCCGCTTCGCCCCGGCGGTAGAGCCGACGCGGCAATTGCTGGCCGAACGCCAGATCCGTTCGATCCGGATCATCTGGAAGGAAGACGTGCGGGTCTGGCATCCCGGGCAGGCCTGGATTTTTGCCCCCGGCGGGCTCGGCGTGTTCGACCCCGGCATCAACGCGCTGTCGATCCTGACCCGGATCCTGCCGCAGCCCCTGTTCGTCACCTCGGCCGATCTTGCATTTCCCGCCAACCGCGATGCACCGATCGCCGCCAGCCTCGCATTGTCAGATGCACAGGGGCTGAAGATCGCCGCCGAGTTCGATTTTCGCCAGACTGGTCCGCAGAGCTGGGATATCGAGATCGAGACCGGTGATGGCCCGGTGCTCTTCTCGCATGGCGGCAGAAAGTTGCGGGTCGGGGATCGGCAACTCGTCGATGCCGCGAAGGCGGAATATCCCGCGCTCTATCGCCGCTTCCTCGAACTCGCGGCGAGCGGCGACAGTGACGTCGATCTGGCGCCGCTCCAGCTTGTCGCGGATGCGTTCCTGCTGGGACGTCGCCGCACGGTCGAGCCGTTCGAGGACTGAGGCATGGGCTCAACCGCCGTCTCCCGCGTCACGCGTTCCCGCTTCGGCATGCTGCCCGATGGCGGCGAGGTGGAACGCGTCGTCCTGCGGGCTGAGAACGGGCTGGAAGCGTGCATCATGACCTATGGCGCATCGCTGCAGGCGCTGCTGGTGCCGGACGCCAACGGACGTCCCGACGACATCGTGCTCGGCCATGACGTCTTCGACGGCTATCTCGCCCGGCGGCAGTTCTTCGGGGCCACCATCGGCCGTTACGCCAACCGCATCGCCGGCGCGCGCTTCATGCTCGACGGTGCCGAGGTGCAACTTGCGGCGAACAACGGCGTCAACGCGTTGCATGGCGGGCTGGAAGGTTTCGATCGCCGCAACTGGCGGATTGTCGCGATCGAGGACAGCGCGTGCCCGGCCGTGACGCTGGCATATGCCAGCGCCGATGGCGAGGAGGGCTATCCCGGCACGCTCGACGTCGAATTGACCTGGCGCCTGACCGGACCGATGGAACTGTCGCTCGACATGACGGCGCGGACCGACCGGCCGACCGTGGTCAATCTCACCAATCACAGCTTTTTCAATCTGGCCGGGGCGCGCTCGGGCCGAAACATCCTCGATCATCACCTGACCGTGGCGGCGGATCATTTCCTGGCGATCGACGCCGGCGCGATCCCGTTGCCGCAGCCGCCTTGTACGGTCGAGGGAACGCCGTTCGATTTCCGCGCCGGCGCCTCGGTCGGCGGGCGGATTCGCGACGATCATCCGCAGCTTCGCGTCGGCCGCGGCTACGACCACAATTTCTGTCTCGCGCCGGCGGGCGGCGAACCGCGCTTCGCCGCACGGCTCGCCGAGCCCACGTCGGGCCGCGTGCTCGAACTCTTCACCGATCAGCCGGGCTTGCAGGTCTATTCCGGAAACTTCCTCGACGGTTCGACCGCCGGAAAGGGCGGCCGCCTCTACCGGCAGTCCGACGCCATCTGCCTCGAGCCGCATGCGTGGCCGAACACGCCGAACCGGCCGGATTTTCCAATCGCGCGGCTTGCCCCCGGCGAGGTCTATCGCCACAGCACGCGCTACCGCTTCACACATGCATATCCGGGCGCAATCGGGTCACAATCCGCGGTAGAGCCGCCCGGGGGAACGGGGCGATGAGCGGCGACGTCAGAATGGAAGAAGTGCCGATCGCCGTTCTCTGCCATGAGCGCTGTCATCTCGGCGAGGGCCCGACCTACGACGTCACGACCGATACGGCCTGGTGGTTCGACATCGTCGAACGCAAGCTGTTCGAGGCAAAGCTCGGCACCGGAAAGGTCGCCATCCATTCGCTCGGCGTGATGGGCAGCGCGCTCGGGCGGATCGACGCGCAGCGCCAGCTTCTCGTCGCCGACGACGGCCTTTACATCCGCGATACCGCGGACGGGCGCATGACGCTCTATCGTCAGCTTGAAGCCGACAACGCCGCGACGCGTTCGAACGATGCCCGCGTGCATCCGTCCGGCACGTTCTGGATCGGCACCATGGGCCGAAAGGCGGAGCGTGGATTGGGCGCCATCTATGCGCTGCATCGCGGCGAGCTGTCGCTGCTCTACGGCCAGATCACGATTCCGAACGCGATCTGTTTCTCGCCGGATGGCGCCATCGGCTACTTCGCCGACACCGGAAAGAATATCCTGTTTCGCGTCGCTCTCGACCCGGCAACCGGCCTGCCGCGCGGCGAGCCGGCCGCGCTGGTCACCCGCCGGAGCGGCGGCGGTATCGATGGCGCGGTGGTCGATGCCGACGGGCTGATCTGGAACGCGCGCTGGGGCGGCGGCTGCATCGACGTCTACGACCCGCACGGGCAGCATCTTCGCAGCCTGCGTGTTCCGGCGCGGCAGTCGAGCTGTCCCGCCTTTGTCGGGCAGGATTTTTCGCGGCTGCTGGTCACCTCGGCCTGGCAGGGCATGACGGAGGAAGCCAGGCGCGCCGATCCCGATCATGGCCGCACCTTCGTGCTCGATGCCGCGGCGCACGGCCGCGCGGAACCCGACGTCAGACTTTCAACGGATTGATGGAGGAAACCGAAGCGCGCACAACCGCACGAGACCCCCCCGCGTATCGAGAACCGCCTGCAGCGGTCCGGCGATCAACGAACCAAGAATCCTCTGGGATCAAGGGAGTGAAGCATGAGCAGTCTGAACACCACATTGTCGGCCCTGGCGCTGGCAGCCACCATGGCCGCGACCGCGGTGACCGGCGCGTTCGCCCAGAGCAAGGGCACCGTTGGCATCGCCATGCCGACAAAATCCTCGGCGCGCTGGATCGACGACGGCAACAACATCGTCAAGACGCTGAAGGAGCGCGGCTACGGCACCGACCTGCAATATGCCGAGGACGACATTCCAAACCAGCTCTCGCAGGTCGAGAACATGGTGACCAAGGGCGCAAAAGTGCTGGTCATCGCGGCGATCGACGGCACCACGCTGTCCGACGTGCTGAAACAGGCGAAAGCAAAAGGGCTCACGGTCATCGCCTACGACCGCCTGATCCGCGACACGCCCAATGTCGACTACTACGCCACCTTCGACAATTTTCAGGTCGGCGTGCTGCAGGCGCAGTCGATCGAGCAGGGACTAGGGCTGAAGGACGGCAAGGGGCCGTTCAACATCGAACTGTTCGGCGGCTCGCCGGACGACAACAACGCCTACTTCTTCTACAACGGCTCGATGTCGGTGCTGCAGCCCTATATCGACAGCGGCAAGCTCGTCATCGGCAGCGGCCAGAATGGCATGGACAAGGTGTCGACCCTGCGCTGGGACGGCGCCACGGCGCAGGCGCGGATGGACAATCTGTTGAGCGCGTTCTACGGCCGCAAGCGCCTCGATGCCGTGCTTTCGCCGTATGATGGACTTTCGATCGGTATCCTCTCCTCGCTGAAGGGCGTCGGCTATGGCAGCGGCAACATGCCGATGCCGATCGTGACGGGTCAGGACGCCGAAGTGCCGTCGATCAAGTCGATGCAGCGCGGCGAGCAATATTCGACGATCTTCAAGGACACCCGCGACCTCGCGCGCGTCACCGCCGACATGGTGGACGCCGCGCTCAGCGGCAAGGAAGTGACCGTCAACGACACCAAGACCTACAACAATGGCGTCAAGGTCGTTCCTGCCTACCTCCTGAAGCCCGTGGTCGTCGACAAGAGCAACTGGGAGAAGATCCTGATCGACAGCGGCTACTACAAGCGCGCGCAGTTCAATTGATCGGGTCGCGGCGGCGCCGGTGATCGCCGGCGACGCCAAGACGGGGATCGACGAACAATGGACGTGAAGGTGCGATGACCGTAATTCTTGAAATGCGTGGCGTGAGCAAGAGCTTCTCCGGGGTGCAGGCGCTGCGCGACGTCAATTTTTCGGTCGAGGCCGGGCAGATCCATGCGCTGGTCGGCGAGAACGGCGCCGGCAAATCGACCCTGATGAAGGTGCTGAGCGGCGTCTATCCTCACGGCGACTATCAAGGCAGCATCATCTTCGACGGCGAGGAGCGGCGCTTTCGCGACGTCAACGATTCCGAGGCGCTCGGCATCATCATCATCCACCAGGAGCTGGCGCTGATTCCGCTGATGTCGATCGCGGAGAACATCTTTCTGGCGCACCCGCCGCAGCGCTATGGGGTGATCGACCGCGACGCGGTCTATCGCCGGACCCAGGAATTGCTCGCGCAGGTCGGCCTCACCGAAACGCCCGATACGCTGGTGACGGACCTCGGCGTCGGCAAGCAGCAGCTGGTGGAAATCGCCAAGGCCTTGTCCAAGCGGGTGCGGCTCTTGATCCTCGACGAGCCGACCGCGAGCCTCAACGAGAACGACAGCGCGGCCTTGCTGGATCGGCTGCTGGCCTTGCGCGACCAGGGCATCGCCTCGATCCTCATCTCGCACAAATTGTCCGAGGTCGTCCGCGTCGCCGACAAGATCACGGTGCTGCGCGACGGCCGCACGGTCGACGGCATCGACTGCCGCGCCGCCCCCGTGGAAGAGGACCGCATCATCCGCAGCATGGTCGATCGCGATCTCGCGCATCGGTTTCCGCAGCGTGCGGCCAGGATCGGCGAAGCTGTTTTCGCGGTGAAGGACTGGACGGTGTATCATCCGCAGCACCGCGAACGCCGCGTGATCAAGGGCGTGGATTTCCAGGTCCGGCGCGGCGAGGTGGTCGGCATTGCCGGGCTGATGGGGGCAGGCCGCACCGAATTCGCGATGAGCCTGTTCGGCCATGCCTGGGGCTCGAAGATCAGCGGCAAGGTCTGGCTCGACGGCCGGGAGGTCGACCTGTCCAGCGTGGCGGCGGCGATCGACGCCGGCCTGGCCTACGTTACCGAGGACCGCAAGCAGCTCGGCCTGATCCTGGATAGCGACGTCCGCAAGAACATCACGCTGGCCAGCCTCGGCCGCGTGGCGCGGCATGGCGTCATCGACGAAATGTCAGAATTGCGCGTCGCGAACGACTACCGCAACCGGATGCGGATCCGCTGCTCCGACGTCTATCAGGAGACCGGCCAGCTTTCCGGCGGCAACCAGCAGAAGGTGGTGCTGTCGAAATGGCTGATGACCGATCCGAAAGTCCTGATCCTCGACGAGCCGACGCGGGGCATCGACGTCGGGGCAAAATATGAAATCTACGGTATCATCAACGAGCTTGCCGAGGCCGGCAAGGGCGTGGTGATGATCTCCTCGGAACTGCCCGAACTGCTCGGCGTCTGCGACCGCATCTGCGTGATGAACGACGGCGCCTTTGTCGGCGAGTTCTCCGCTGCGGAAGCGACCCAGGAAGGGATCATGCGCGCCATCATGCGCAACAGGGAAATGGACAGGAAGATGCTTCAGGGGGGACTGCAGCCATGACCGACAAGGCGGTTGCGCTGCCCGGGCAGGCCGGCTTCATCAAGAACAATCTGCGCAATTACGGCATGCTGCTGTCGCTGTTTGCGATCATGCTGTTCTTCCAGGTCATGACCGACGGCACGCTGCTGCAGCCGCTGAACCTGACCAATCTGGTGCTGCAGAACAGCTACATCGTGATCATGGCGCTCGGGATGCTGCTGGTGATCGTCACCGGCCATATCGACCTGTCGGTGGGCTCGGTCGCAGGCTTTGTCGGAGCCGTCGCAGCCGTCCTGATGGTGCGTTATCACGTCGCCTATCCCCTGGCCTTCGTCGCCTGCCTCCTGGTCGGCGCGCTGATCGGCGCGGCGCAGGGCTACTGGGTGGCCTATTTCAAGATCCCGTCCTTCATCGTGACGCTGGCCGGCATGCTGGTGTTCAAGGGACTGGCGCTCGCGATCCTGCAGGGACAGTCGGTCGGGCCGTTTCCGCCGACGTTCCAGAAGCTGTCCTCGGGCTTCATCCCGGAACTGTTTCCCGACGCCGGCACGCTTTATCCGACCTCGCTCCTGATCGGTGCCGTGCTGGCGGTGGCATTGGTTTACACCAGCGCAAAGGGCCGGGCGCAGCAGGCCTCGCACGGCATCGAGGTCGAGCCGTTCGCGTTCTTCGTCGCCAAGAACGCGGCGCTGTTCGCCGTGATCGTGTTCTTCGCCGGCCTGATCGCCTCGCATCGCGGCCTGCCCAACGTGCTCGTCATCATGACGGCGCTGATCGCGCTCTATGCCTTCGTCACCACCCGCACCGTGATCGGCCGCCAGATCTATGCCATCGGCGGCAACGCCCGCGCCGCGAGCCTTTCCGGCATCAAGACCGAACGGCTGACGTTTTTGACCTTCGTCAACATGGGCGTGCTGGCGGCACTCGCCGGCCTCGTGTTCGCCGCGCGCCTCAACACCGCGACGCCAAAAGCCGGGGCGGGCTTCGAACTCGACGTCATTGCGGCCTGCTTCATCGGCGGCGCATCGGCCTATGGCGGCGTCGGCCGGGTCGGCGGGGCTGTCATCGGTGCCATGATCATGGGCGTCATGAACAACGGCATGTCCATCCTCGGCATCGGCATCGACTACCAGCAGGTGATCAAGGGGCTGGTGCTGCTCGGCGCGGTGTGTCTGGACGTCTACAATCAGCGGCGATAGGGCTGGCGCGCCGTCAGTCGTGCAGTTGCCAGCGGCCGGTGACGCGAAACCGCGAATTCGCGCTTTCCTGCCGGCATAGCGAAATCGCGTCGATTGCGAGCGGCCCGACGCCGGTTGCGGCGAACCGTTCGCGCAGCATCGCCACGACCGGCTCGCGCCGTTCCGCGGGCAGCCGCGTCGTCAGCGTCATATGGAAGCGAAATTCTTCGAAAATGTAAGGGTAGCCCCAGCGGTCGAGATAGTCGCGCTGCCGCGCCGTCAGCCTCTCCGGATTCCGCCGCGCGCGGTCTTCTGGCGTCAAGGGCGCGCGGAACGGGTCGAACGCCTTGGTGGCTTCGGCGGCCAGCACTTCAAGTTCGGCCGACGGTTCGGCCGGAATCACCGCGATAAAGCCGCTGATCGCATCGACCACTGGCTGGATCACCGGCACGGGCCGGGCGAGCTCGGCGAACAGTTCGCAGGCTGCGGCTAGCCGCGATTCCGTCTTGCCCTCGGCCAGCGCGATCGGCGCCTTCAGCGTGGCATGAAAACCGTACTTGCGGGGATCCTGCGTCAGGTCGCGCCAGTCGGGCGGGAGCCCGTCCGGAAAGGGGAGATCGTCGCCGCTATGGGCGTCGTAGCCGAGCATCGCACTGCCGAACCGGTCGAGCGCGCTGCCTGGTGCGGCGGTGAAGTAGATTGCGTAACGGGGGAAATTCGCCATTGCGCCAGAATAAGGCCGCTTCAGGCAGCCGCAATGGCCTTGCGCGATGCGGCGGACGAGCGGACCAGGCGGTTCGCCTCCGTCAGGTGGACGACGCGGCCCGCGGCAATCACCGCGACGATCCGCGGCCGCAATGGCACCGTGTCATCGACGAGCAGGATGTCGGCGCGCTGCCCGGCGGCGAGCGTGCCGCGATCGGCGAGGCCGGCGGCGTGCGCCGGGGCCGACGAGACCAGTTGCCACGCCTCGGCCAGCGGCCGCACGCCGTCGGCGGCCAAGCGGAACGCCGCCAGCAGCGGCGCCGGATAGTAATAGTCGGACGCCAGCACCGAACACAGGCCCTTGGCGATCATGTCGGCGGCGCTGGTCCAGCCGGTGTGGCTGCCGCCGCGAACCACATTGGGCGCACCGAACACGATGAAGTCGGCGGCCGCGGCGGCGTCACGCGCAGTCTCCTCGTTGACCGGGAATTCCGCGATGTTTACGCCCAGCACGCGATAGGACTGCCGCATCGCCGGACTGGAATCGTCATGCGACAGCATCCGGACATCGGCGGCCCGGGCCGCCTGCGCCAGCCGGGCGATCGAGGCCGGCACCTCGTGGCCGCGCGCGGTGACGCGTTCCACCAGTTGATCGAATGCGTCGTGGGTCAGCCCCGTGCGCTCGACCATCCGGCTGCGCTTCAGCGGTTTGGCGAGGCTGGCCACCGTCGAGTCCATGTGATCGTTGAAGGCGAGCAGGTCGATGCGGCCTTGCCCCAGCCAGTCGATGATCTCGCTTTCCGCCTCGAGATTGTAGGTCTCCTGGCGCAGATGGAAGCGGGTGTCGGCGGCGAGCTGCGGCCTTAGCTGCTCGATCGCGTCGAGCAGTTTTCGTGCATTTTCGGCGCTGCGCAGGCCGGGCTCCCACGACCAGGTGGTCCCGTGAAAAACGGTGGTGATGCCGTTCGAGATCGCCTGGCGGTCGCTGTCGACGAGCGCCACGTCGATCGGGAAATCGACGCCGGGGCGCGGCATCATCTGCCGCTCGAACGCGTCGCCATGCAGATCGACGATCCCCGGCAGCACCAGCAGCCCGCCAGCATCGAGGCCTGTGGCGCCTTGACCGTTGTCCGTCCCCACGGCGTCGATCTCGCGGCCGGCAGTCCGCAGGCTGGTTTCGTGGATATCATGGCCGAGAAGGATCCGGCCGCCTTCGATGAACAGTTCGGTCAAGACGTGGCGCTCCGGTTGGACGGTCGAACCGATGCCCCGGCCGATTCGTATTTATCGAGAAAGCCCTCGACATCCAGATTGCGGAAATCGGGCAGGGCGCGACGAAGCGTGTCGTGGTCCCAGTCCCACCACGACAGTTCCGTCAGGCGGGCGGCAACGGGCTCTGAAAACCGCCGCTTGACCGGCCGGGCGGGGTTGCCTGCCACAATGGTATAGGCAGGAACATCCTTGGTTACGATGGCGCCGGCCGCGACCACCGCGCCGGTGCCGATCGAGCGGCCGGCCAGGACGACCGCGCCGTGGCCGATCCAGACGTCATGGCCGATATCGACGTGATGGGAGCGTCGCCATGCGAAGAATTCGGCATCGTCGCTCTCGCCCGGAAAATAGCTGCTGGCGCGGTAGGTGAAATGCGCCTGCGAGGCCCGGTGCATCGGGTGGTTGCCCGGATTGATCCGCGTCATCGCCGCGATCGAGCAGAACTTCCCGATTGTCGTGTAGGTGATCTGAGCATCGTTCACGACGTAGGAATAATCGTCCATCGTGACTTCGAGCAAGATGGTCCGGGCGCCGACCTCGGTATAGGCGCCGAGCCGGCAGTCGCGGACCGACGCGGTCGGCTCGACGGTCGGTGTGGGCGAAAGCATTTTTCCGGCCATGGAAGGTCCATCGATCGAAGGAGGTCAGGCTCGTCTTCGATGCGCTGGGTGACAGTATCATGACAAATGCGTGACGCAGGACAAGCCATTGTGGACGAACGCCGTGCCGCAGCAAGCGTGTCACACAACTGTTAGATCGAGCCAGTAGCCATAGGTGCACGGCTTGGGCGTCTGGAGCAGTGCATGCTGGTGGTGGAAGGTTTGACGTGCCGTTTCGGCACCAAAGCTGCAGTGGACAATGCGTCTTTCTCGATCGAGCCCGGCAGCTTCGTGGGCGTGATCGGTCGTTCCGGTGCCGGGAAGTCGACTTTGCTGCGGATGATCAACCGCCTCGCCGAACCCTCCGAAGGCCGCATCCTGTTCGAAGGCGTCGATGTCACCGCGCTGCGCGGCAAGGAACTGCGGCAGTGGCGTGCGCGGTCGGCGATGATTTTTCAGCAGTTCAACCTCGTCGGCCGGCTCGACGTTCTCACCAATGTGCTGATGGGGCGGCTGTCGACGGTGCCGACATGGCGGTCGCTGCTGCAGCTTTGGCCCGAGGAAGACAAGGCCATCGCGATGTCGGCGCTCGAGCAGTTCGACATGGCCGCCATCGCGGCCCAGCGCGCCGATCAGCTTTCGGGCGGTCAGCAGCAGCGCGTGGCGATTGCGCGGGCGTTGGTTCAGCAGCCCGACATCATCCTTGCCGACGAGCCGATCGCCTCGCTCGACCCCCGCAACACCCGGATCGTGATGGACGCGCTGTTGCGGATCAACAAGCACTTCGGCATCACCGTCCTCTGCAACCTGCACTCGCTCGATCTGGCGCGCAGCTATTGCAGCCGCCTGATCGGTATGGCCTCGGGACGGGTCGTGTTCGACGGCGCGCCCGCGGCCCTGACCGACCGCATCGCGCGCGAGCTCTACGATCTCGAGGCGAATGAAGTGATGGATGTTGCGCCCGAGGGTGCATCTGTCGGCACGGAAATTCCTGCCCTCGGCACGGTTGCCGTGGCCTGATCGCTGCTTCTTTGAATCAAGCCTGGCGTAGAGCCGGGACTCGGACAGTTTCATAACTTTGAAATGGGAGACGTCATGATAGACCGTCGTACGATCGTTGCCGCTGCGGCGGCGTTGGCATTCTCAGTCTCGGCCGCTGCGGCGCAGGACTGGAAAGCAAAATATCCTGAGCTGATCTTCGCAAAAGTCCCCGACGAGAATGCCTCCGGCACCACCAACCGCTGGACGCCTCTGACGGAGTACCTGTCCCGCGAGCTTGGAACCAAGGTCACCCTGCGGATTGCCAACGACTACGCCGCGGTGATCGAAGGTCAGCGTGCAGGAAACATCCACATCGCGATGTACGGCCCGGCATCCTACGCGCGTGCCTACATCATCGGTGCGAAGGTCGAACCGTTCGCGATCGAGGTGAACGGCGACGGCACCAAGGGCTATTACTCGGTGCTCTATGTCAAAAGCGATTCCAGCTACAAGGACATCAAGGACCTGCAAGGCAAGAACCTCTGCCTCGTCGATCCCAACTCGACTTCCGGCAACAACGTGCCGCGCTTCGCGATGAACAAGATGGGCATCGACCCGGAAAAGTTCTTCTCCAAGGTGGTCTACTCGGGCAGCCATGAAAACGCGGTGATCGGGCTTTCGCAGGGTACCTGCGACGCGGCGTTCAACTGGTGGAACGACGAGAAGGAGTCGAACCTGCTCCGGATGGAACGGAAGGGCATGGCGAAGGCCGCCGACTTCAAGATCATCTTGAAGTCGGAACAGATTGTGAATTCGCCGATGGCCTATCTCGGCAGCCTGCCTGCCGATCTCAAGGCGGCGATCAAGAAAGCCGTGATGGAAATTTCGGTGAAGGACAAGGCCGCTTTCGACAAGATCTACGAGGGCAAGCAATTGCCCTTCGTCGAGGTCGATCACAAGTCATATGAGCCCGTGATCGAACTCATCAAGTTCGTCGACAGCATTCGCAAGCAGAAGTCCTGAGGGAAAACGGGCAGGGCGGAACTGGCAGATCGCAAGATCTGCCGGTTCTCTCTGCCGAACACCCTATGCGAACAGCAGTTCCCGAATTCCCGGAAGCCAGGCTGCGTGAGCTTGCCGATCGCTATGCGGCTGCAATTGCCGCCAAGCGCCGGCGCGTATGGCTCGGTGCCGCCGTCCTGATCGCCGTTGCGATTGCCGCGGGCTGGATGGGCGAGGTCAGTCTTGGGAATTTTGTCGAGAACTTCTGGCGCTTCCCGGCCTATTTCGTCAGCATCGCACCCAAATTTTCGTTCGCGACCGCATGGAGCGATCTGGCGGAATGGCTGTGGGGATTGCCGCGCTGGGCACGGCTTCTCGGGGATACGTTGCTGATCGCCTATATGGGCACCCTGACCGGCGCGCTGTGCGGTTTCGCCCTTTGCTTCCTGGCTTCGGCCAATCTCGTGAAGTCACGGACGACTGTTTTCGTCACCCGGCGGGTGCTGGAATTTTTCAGGACCGTGCCGGAGATCGTGTTTGCCCTGATCTTCGTGCTGGCCTTCGGTCTCGGGCCGCTGCCGGGCGTTCTCGCCATTGCCATCCATACCGCCGGCGCGCTGGGCAAGCAGTTCGCCGAAGTTGTCGAGAACATCGACAGCAAGCCGGTCGAGGGGGTGGCGGCAAGCGGGGGCAGCTGGGTGCAGGTTGTTCGGTTCGGCGCGTTGCCCCAGGTCCTGTCGAACTTCGTCAGCTACGCCTTGCTCAGGTTCGAGATCAACGTCCGTGGCGCGGCCGTGATGGGCTTCGTCGGCGCCGGCGGGATCGGCCAGGATCTGATCGAGGCGGTTCGCAAGTTCTACTACACCGACGTCAGCGCCATCCTCCTGCTCATCGTCCTTACGGTCATGTTGATCGACTTCCTGACGGAACGGTTGCGCCACCGCCTGCTCGGGCTGGAGGGAGGCGCCAGATGAACTCCTTCAGTTTTGAAAACCGGGCCGGCATTGCAGAACGGTATCCCGACGTCTTCCGGACCGATTGGTGGCAGCGCGCAAAGATCGCAACAATCGTCGGCGGAGCGGTCGGGCTGTTCCTGTTCGGGATCGTCCAGCTCGATATTCCCTTTAGCCGGCTTTCCCTGGGCATGGTCAGGCTGGGCGAATTCGTACAGCTCATGTTGCCGCCCAATCCGGGTTCGTGGGCGGACGTACTTAAATATCTGCACGCCCTCGGAGAGACGGTGTCGATCGCATTTCTCGGGACGCTGGGCGGGGCGCTGCTTGCGCTTCCCGTATCCCTGCTGGCGGCGCGCAACGTGGTGGCAAACCGGATCATCCACGTGTTGACGCGTCGCGGCCTCGATACCATCCGTGGAGTCGATACCTTGATCTGGGCCCTGATCTGGGTCGGCGTCGTTGGGCTGGGGCCGTTTGCCGGCATCCTGGCCGTGATCTGCAGCGATTTCGGAACGTTCGGCAAGCTGTTCTCGGAAGCGATCGAGGTTGCCGACAAGAACCCCGCGGAAGGCGTTCGATCGTCGGGCGGCAACCACCTCCACAGCGTCCGGTTCGGATTGTTGCCGCAGGTATTCCCGGTCCTGCTGAGCCAGGTGCTCTACTATTTCGAGTCGAATACGCGATCGGCGACGATCATCGGAATCGTCGGGGCGGGCGGCATAGGCCTTCAGCTTGCCGAACAGATCCGCGTGCTGGAATGGCAGAAGGTATCGTTTCTGATCCTGCTGATCCTGATAACGGTATCGTCGATCGACTGGATTTCCGGCAAACTGCGCTTTGCGATCATCGGCAAGCGGACGGTGGCCTAGAAGCCCGCCGGCCTAACCGTTCTCCACCAGAAACTCGACGCGTTCGGCGGCAAAGCGCGCGCGCTTCGTCACCAGCGGCCTGCCGTCGGTGTCGACGTCGGTGGCATCGACCACCAGGACCGGTCGTCCGAGCGCGAGGTCAAGGCGGGCGGCATCGACCGCGTCCACGATCCCCGCCGTAATCCGGGTCGAAGCGCGACGAAAATCCCGGATGCCGTAATGCTCCAGCAGCTTCGTCATCGAGCGCACGCTGGCGAACACCTTGCCGGCCTTGGGAAAGCGCTCGGCTGAAAGCCAGGTGGTGCTGACACAGATCGGCGCGCGGTCGGCCAGCCGCACCGATTCGATCCGGATCAGCGGTGCACCCGTCTTCAATCCCAGTTCTCGCGCCAGTTCCCGCGTTGCGCCTTCCTCCGTCGAATCGATGAACTGGCCGCGCGGCTCGCGGCCGCCAGCGCCGACGATTTCGGAGAACCGCGTGCGCGAGCGCAGGGGATAGGCGAGGCGGCGGACCTCGACATAGGTGCCGCTGCCGCGCTCGGCGCGCACCAGCCCGCGTTCGGCGAGCGTCGCCAGCGCGCGGCGAACGGTGTGCCGGTTGACCCGATAGATTTCCGCGATCTCCATTTCGGCCGGCAGCTTTTCGCCGGCAGCGAACCGGCCGTCGGCAATGCCGCGCTCGATGCCGTCGGCGACCTGCCGCCACAAGGCGACGCCGGTGGGCGTGTCCTGGATACTCATGAACGGGAATGGCCCATCTGAAAAATCACCTCGACGTCACGAATCTGTTATGGCGCTTCGGTAATAAGTTGTCTAGTATCATAGACAACTTAAATCCGGCAAGGTCGATGTGATGGCGGCTGGCGAAAATCTGGCGAATCAAGACAGCGCCCAGGCGCGGCGCAAGGCCGCGATGGCAGTGCTGGCGCATTCGGCCGCGGCCGACATCGCCGCGCGTCTCGCCGATATCGCGTTGCCCGATCACGAGGATCTGCGCGAGCCCGAGAATGGGCTCGTCATGGTGCGCGGCCGCGTCGGCGGCGATGGCGCGCCGTTCAATCTCGGCGAGGCGACGGTCTCACGGGCCGCGGTGCGGCTGTCGAGCGGCGAGGTCGGCTTCGGCTACACGCTGGGCCGCGACCGTGAGAAGGCGACGCTGATCGCGCTGTGCGACGCCATGGTGCAGTCGGCAGGGCTTTGCGCTGCGATCGAAGCCAAAGTCGTCGCGCCGCTGCGGGCGGCGATGATCGAACAACGAAGCCGGAAGGCCGCGGAAGCCGCCGCCACCCGGGTCGATTTCTACACGCTCGTGCGGGGAGAGGGCTGACATGACGACGGTTGCCGAACTGCCTGCGGGATATGCCGACAAGGTGTTGTCGGCGCAATCGACCTTCCGCTCGGTGATGGACGCGATGGCGCGGCCGGGCAGCATCCAGCGCATCGCTCCTTCGTCGGGGACACCGCCCGCAATGATGCGCGGCACGGCCGCCATCGCGCTGACGCTGTTCGACCACGATACGCCGATCTGGCTCGATCCCAAGATGTCGGCGACGCCGGACGTCGGCAAATGGCTCAAGTTCCATACCAGCGCGCCCGTCGTTGCGGATCCATCGATCGCTGGCTTCGCGCTGGTCGGCGATCCCGATAACCTTCCGGCGCTGGATCGTTTCGCGTTCGGCAGCAGCGAATATCCGGATCGTTCGACGACGCTGATCCTGCAGGTCGAAAGCCTGACGGATGGCCCCGCGGTCGAGTTGCGCGGCCCCGGCATCGACGGCACGACGGCGCTGGGCGCGTCGGTCCAGCCACACGATCTGTTCGAGCGTCTGTCCGTCAATGCCGCGCTGTTCCCGCGCGGCATCGACGTCGTGCTGGTTCATGACGATTGCATCGTCGCCATCCCGCGAACGACGCGGTTCGTAAGGAGGGGCTGAGCATGTACGTCGCGGTCAAGGGAGGCGAGCGCGCCATCGAGAACGCCCACCGCTTGCTGGCGCATGAGCGGCGCGGCGATCGCGACATTCCCGAACTCTCGCTCGACCAGATTGCCGGGCAGCTTTCGCTCGGCGTCGACCGCGTCATGACCGAGGGCTCGCTGTATGACCGCGAGCTGGCGGCGCTCGCCATCAAGCAGGCGCGCGGCGACCTGATCGAGGCGATTTTTCTGGTGCGCGCGTTTCGCGCCACGCTGCCGCGCTTCGGCGCTACCGAGCCGGTCGATACCGGCACGATGCAGGTTCGCCGCCGGATCTCATCGACGTTCAAGGACATTCCGGGCGGGCAGATTCTGGGCCCCACCTTCGACTACACCCATCGCCTGCTGGATCCCCAGCTCGCGGAAGGCTTTGCGCCCGAGGCTCCCGCGACCGGCGATGCCTCTACCGCGGCGACCCCGCGCGTGACCGATATTCTCGGCCGCGACGGCCTGATCGAGCCGTCGCCAACAGCGGATGCCGATGCGCCGGTCGGCGACCTGACGCGCGAGCCGCTCAACTTCCCGGCGGACCGCGACCTGCGCCTGCAAAATTTGGCGCGGGCCGACGAGGGTTTCCTGCTCGCGCTCGGCTATTCGTCGCAGCGCGGCTATGGCCGCAACCATCCCTTTGCCGGCGAGATCAGGTTCGGCGAGGTCGAGGTCGAATTCATGGCCGAGGATGCCGGCTTTGCCGTGCCGCTCGGGTCGATCGCGCTGACCGAATGCCAGATGGTCAACCAGTTCAAGGGTTCGGCGACCGAAGCGCCGTGCTTTACGCGCGGCTATGGCCTTGCCTTCGGGCAGAGCGAGCGCAAAACCATGTCGATGGCGCTGGTCGATCGCAGCCTGCGCGCCCGCGAACTCGGCGAGGAGGTGACCGCGCCCGGCCAGGACGAGGAATTCGTGATGTCGCACTCGGACAATGTGCAGGCGACCGGCTTCGTCGAGCATCTCAAGCTGCCGCATTACGTCGACTTCCAGTCCGAACTCGGGCTGCTGCGCAAGCTGCGCAAGGAATTCGCCGAGGCGAACGAAGCACCGGAGATGCAGGAGGCCGCGGAATGAACGCGCCGGCTTACAATTTCGCCTATCTCGACGAACAGACCAAGCGGATGATCCGCCGTGCGATCCTGAAGGCGATCGCGATCCCGGGCTATCAGGTGCCGTTCGCCAGCCGCGAGATGCCGATGCCCTATGGCTGGGGCACCGGGGGCGTGCAGGTGACGGCGGCGATCCTGGGGCCCGAGGACGTGCTGAAGGTGATCGACCAGGGTTCGGACGACACGACGAACGCGATCTCGATCCGAAAATTCTTCGGCAAGACGGCCGGCGTCGCGACCACGACCTCGACGGCGGACGCCACCGTGATCCAGACCCGGCACCGGATTCCGGAAGCGCCGCTGCATGCGGGGCAGGTGCTGGTCTACCAGGTGCCGATCCCGGAGCCGCTGCGCTTCCTGGAGCCGCGCGAGACAGAGACGCGGCGCATGCATGCGCTCGGCGAATACGGCCTCATGCATGTCAAGCTGTATGAGGACATCGCGCGCTTCGGCCATATCGCGACGTCCTACGCCTATCCGGTGAAGGTGAATGCGCGCTATGTGATGGACCCGTCGCCGACGCCTAAATTCGACAATCCGAAGATGGACAATTGCCCGGCGCTGCAGTTGTTCGGCGCCGGCCGCGAGAAGCGCATCTACGCGATCCCGCCGCACACCAACGTGGTGTCGCTCGACTTCGAGGACCACCCGTTCACGCGCTACCGGTTCGATGCGCCCTGCGCATTATGCGGCGCCGGCGATTCCTATCTCGACGAGATCGTCACCGACGACAAGGGCGGACGCATGTTCGTCTGCTCCGACACGGATTATTGCGAGTCCCGCCAGTCGGCCGGTCATCGCGGCAGCGAAAGCGCCGCGCCGCACCAGGAGAGGGCGCATGGCTGAGCCGCAAGATCCTTTGCAGGACGACCAGCCGCTCCTGGTTGCCGATCATCTTGGCAAGAACTACGGCCGGCTGACCGCCTGCCGCGACGTGTCATTTGCACTTTATCCC
Source organism: uncultured Bradyrhizobium sp. (assembly GCA_964609175.1). GTDB lineage: Bacteria > Pseudomonadota > Alphaproteobacteria > Rhizobiales > Xanthobacteraceae > Bradyrhizobium. Next base: position 75,600 of record CAZSRR010000015.1, on the reverse strand, counting down.
GGCGAGGTGCTGGCGATCGTCGGCGAATCGGGCTCAGGCAAATCGACGCTGCTGCAATTGCTGTCCGCGCAGCTCGCGCCGAGCGCCGGGCGGGTGTCGTACCGGTTGCGCGACGGCGTGTTGCGCGATCTGGCCGAACTCGGCGAAGCCGAGCGGCGCTTTCTGTTTCGCACCGATTGGGGCTTTGTGCACCAGGACCCCGCGCAGGGCCTGCGCATGGCGGTCTCGGCCGGCGCCAATGTCGGCGAACGGCTGATGGCGGTGGGCTGGAATCACTATGGCCGCATCCGCGAGAGCGCGTCGTCCTGGCTGGAGCGGGTCGAGATCGATACCGCCCGGATCGACGACGCGCCGCGCACCTATTCCGGCGGCATGCGGCAGCGGCTGCAGATCGCGCGCAACCTCGTCACGGAACCGCGGCTGGTGTTCATGGACGAGCCGACCGGCGGCCTCGACGTGTCGGTGCAGGCAAGGCTGCTCGACCTGATGCGCAACCTCGTCAGCGAACTCGGCCTCGCCGCCATCGTCGTCACCCATGACCTGGCGGTGGCGCGGCTGTTGTCGCATCGCGTGATGGTGATGAAGGGCGGCCGCGTCATCGAAACCGGCCTGACCGACCAGGTGCTCGACGACCCCCGCGAGCCCTACACCCAACTGCTCGTCTCCTCCATCCTGCCGGCATGAGCGCGCCAAATGACCGCGATGATCGACATCAGCAACGCCGAAAAGACCTTTACGATGCACCTGCAGGGCGGCATCGAACTGCCGGTGGTGCGCGGCGTCTCGTTCCATGTCGAGCCGGGCGAATGCGTGGTGCTGTCGGGGCCGTCGGGCGCCGGAAAGTCTTCGATCCTGAAAATGATCTTTGGCAATTACCGCTGCGACGGCGGCCGGATTGCCATCCGGCACCGCGGCGCGGTGATAGATCTCGCTACCGCCGAACCGCGGCAGGTGCTCAGCATCCGCCGCTCCACCATCGGCTATGTCAGCCAGTTCCTGCGTGCGGTGCCGCGGGTGGCGACGATCGACGTCGTGGCCGAGCCCCTGATCGTCAACGGCACGCCGCGCGCGGAGGCCCGCGACAAGGCCGGCGCGCTGCTGCGCCGTCTCAACATTCCCGAACGGCTGTGGGCATTGCCGCCGTCGACCTTCTCCGGCGGCGAACAGCAGCGGGTCAACATCGCGCGCGGATTCATTTCCGACCTGCCGATCCTGCTGCTGGACGAGCCGACCGCGTCGCTCGATGCGGCCAATCGTGCCGTCGTCGTCGAACTGATCGGACAGAAGAAAAAGGAAAGGGTCGCAATGGTGGCGATCGTTCATGACGACGAAATCCGCCACCTGATCGCCGACCGCATCGTTGACGTGACGTCGTTTGCCGCCGCCGCCTGAAGAGAGAGAAGTTGAGATGACGACGCAAGAAACGGTCCTCGGTAACGCCCGCCTCGTGCTGGCCGATCGCGTGATCGAGCGCGGCTGGATCGCCCTTGCCGGCGGCTGCATCGCCGGTTTTGGCGAAGGCGCCGCGCCCGCGGGCAGCGAGGATGCCGGCGGGGACCTGATTATGCCAGGCTTGATCGAACTGCACACCGACCATCTCGAGATGCACTATGTGCCGCGCCCAAAAGTGTTCTGGGATCCGATCGCGGCAGTCATCTCCTATGACGGGCAGTTGGCGACCTCGGGCATCACCACCGTGCTGGATTCGTTGCGGGTCTGGCGCGAGGACGGCGCCGAGGAGGTTGACGGCCGGGCCGGCGTGCTGGCGGCGGCGATCACTTCCGCACGCGAGGAGAATCTGCTCCGCGCCGACCACTTCCTGCACCTGCGCTGCGAAATCCCGATGCCGAGCGTGGTCGAGGAAGCCAAGGAGTTGATCGACCGGCCGGACATTCGCCTGATGTCGCTGATGGACCACACGCCGGGCCAGCGTCAGTTCCGCGACGAGGTCAAGCTGCGCGACTATTACCGCGGCAAGGGCGGCGGCAAGACCGACGCCGAGCTCGATGCGCTGTTCGAAAAGCGATTTTACTACCAGAAGACCTTTGCGGCGGCGAACATGCGCGAGATCGTTTCACTGGCGCACCAATATGAAATTCCACTCGCCAGCCACGACGACACCACGGAGGAAAACGTTGCCGATGCGATACGGGATCGTGTCTCGGTAGCGGAATTCCCCACCACGATGGAAGCCGCGCGCGGGCTGCATCAGGCCGGCATCGGCATCCTGATGGGTGCGCCGAACGTGGTGCGCGGCGGATCGCATTCCGGCAACATCGCCGCCATCGATCTCGCCCGCGAGGGGCTGTTGGACATTCTGTCGTCCGATTATGTTCCCTCGAGCCTGCTGATGGCCGCGCTGCAATTGCCGCGCGACGTTCCGGCGATCGATCTGGCCGCCGCTGTCCGCACCGTCACCAAGGCGCCGGCCGAAGCCGTGGGCCTCGTCGACCGCGGCGAGATTACGCCGGGCAAGCGCGCCGACCTGATCCGCGTCCATGTCGCGCGCGACGTTCCGGTGGTGCGCAGCGTCTGGCGGGAAGGGAGGCGGGTCGCATGACACAGACACTCAGTAAGGGTACGGAAGATCAAGCCGCTGCCATCGGACCGGGCCGGCTGGTGCTCGTGGTCGGTCCGAGCGGGGCGGGCAAGGATACGCTGCTCGGCCTTGCCAAGGCGGCCTGTGCCGAGGATCGCACCATCGTATTTCCGCGCCGCGTGATCACGCGCGCCGCGTCGGCCTCCGAGGAAAACGAGGAGGTCAGCCTCGGCACATTCCAGGAAGCGCTGACGCGCGGCGAATACGCCATGCACTGGGAGGCGCACGGCCATTGCTATGCGCTGTCGCGCGCGATCGACGACGACATCCGCGCCGGGCGAACCGTCGTCGTCAACGTCTCCCGCACCGTCATCGGCGCGATGCGCCGCGCCTACGCCAACGTGCTGGTGGTTTCGATCACCGCTCCGTCGGAGGTTCTGGCCAAGCGGATTGCGATGCGCGCCCGAAGCAGCGACGGCAGGCTCGAAAGCCGTCTGCACCGCACGGTCGAGGACGCCGCGGCGGCGCCCGACGTGACGATCGTCAACACCAGCAGCGCTGAATACCATGCTCGCCAGCTCGTTCGAGCCATCAAGGGCGAGAGATGGGACGATTGAGAAAGGACCGGGAATGACCATTGTCGCGACCATCGAGCAGCTCGAGGCCATCTACGGCGTTCCCAATGATGCTTCGACGGTCAAGGTCGCGGATCGCGTCACGCCGGCCTATCGGGCGTTGATGGACAAGTCGCCGTTTGCGGCGCTGGCGACCGGCGGGCCGGAGGGGCTCGACTGCTCGCCCCGCGGCGACCTGGCGGGCTTCGTTCGCGTTCACGACGAGAAGACGCTGATGATGCCGGATCGGCGCGGCAACAACCGCTGCGACTCGCTGCGCAACATCGTGCGCGATCCGAGGGTGGCGCTGTTGTTTCTCATTCCGGGCTCCGGCAGCACGTTGCGCGTCAACGGAAAAGCCTACGTCTCGGCCGATCCGGAACTGTGCGCATCGTTCGAGATGGAAGGCAAGGCGCCGCGCACCGTCGTCGTCATGACGGTCGAAGAGATTTACTTCCAGTGCGCGCGCGCCATCGTGCGATCCGATCTCTGGAATCCCGACAAGCGCGTCGATCCCAGAAGCCTGCCGACGCCTGGCCAGATTCTTGCCGAGATGAGCGAGAACACTGTCGGCGGCGAGAAATACGATCGCGAATGGCCCGAGCGCGCGCGGCAGACGATGTGGTAGCCGGAGACGTCCTTTCGGCGGACACGCTATCCCGACGGCGAATGCAGGCAATCCGGCCGCGGCTTGCTGCCGCGCTTGTCGGCCGGGACGTTGCAATTGTCGAGCCGTTGTTCGTCCTGCCACTTCCTGCCGCTGCGCTCCTTCCCTGTCAGTGACGATCCGTTCGCCGGCACAGCGCCTTCAGGCCTTGAGGGTGTCTGGTCAGACTTGCTGACCTGTGCATGTGCCGGGGATGCGAAGCACAGCGCTAACGCAACGCTGATCAATCCTCGGCAGATCAATCCTCGGTTGGACGGTCCCATTCGCTGTCCTCATCATTGTTGTGGTCAGACTAAACATGGTCGGCTTCGCACAACCACCCGGAACCTGCAGGCAACGTCTCTGTTGCACCATCATGCATCACACGGCTCAACGAGAGAGGAGAGACAGATGAAAATGAGACAAATCATTCTTGCCGGTTGCTCCATCCTGATTCTGGGTTCCGGCGCAGCATGGGCGGGCCCTTGTGACACGGGCCGCGCTGCCAGCCTGAAGGATGCAGGCTCCGGTCCGGCGAAGATGGGCGACAGCCAAACCACCGGCAAGGCCGGCAGCGCCGCGCAGCATCCGCCGACCGGCACGATGAACAAATCGAGCGGTGACGTCGCTGCATCCTCGCAGGACGCCCAGCGCCAGATGCAGGGCGAGCCGACGGCTGCGCAACAAGCTGACGGCGCGAGAGCCGGGAGCAAGCCTGCAGACAAGGATTGCTAGGACGCTAGGCGACCGATCCGCTCCCTCGCATTTCGGCTTGTCCAAGAGCGAAGTGGGTTAGTCCGGGAGGGAAATTTGCGGCGCGCGATGCGTCGCCAGGCTCTTAACATCGTTTGTTCCCTGCTTGCGCTGGGTTCGGCCTCCACCTAATTTTAATGGTGGCACGAAAGGTCGTGCCAACAATGCTTGGGAGAAACCCTGATGAGTTGGAAAACTCCGAAGATTGTCGAAGTGCCGGTGGGCATGGAAATCAACATGTACGCCTGCGCGGCGCGTCAATAGACGCGTTGAAATGGTCTGCCCGGCTCCGGCGAGCAGTCGCTGCGGGCCGGGCAAGCTTTCGGTGATATCGTCCCATTTCCCGGACCTTCCCAAGGCTCGCCGAAAGTTCGGCAGCATGCTAGGGATGATCTTCGGCTCCCTGCGGACCTGTCCGTCAAACCGTGACCACACCGGATGCGAATGTCACCGCGCGCAAAGCTGTTCCAGGCGGCGCTGGCGTTTGCTGCGGCGCTTTCACCGGTCTATGGGCAAGCCGAAAGTATCGATACGGAGCATCTGTTCGGCTTCATGATCGGCGCCGATGTCGGCGATTTCGGCGAACGCGAGTTTCAGAGCGAGACGACCGGGCGCTTCGGCAAGAATGGCGGCCGCTATCGCGCGTTAGGACAAGAGTTTGAACTGGAGTTCGTGCCGGTCCGAAATGTCAGGATTGAGGTCGGCAGCGCGTTTGCTTCGCATCTGATCCGCGGCGTGCCGTGGCTCGACGACCAGCGTCGGCTGTCATGGCAGGGCGCATCGCTCGATCTGCGATACCGGTTCCTCGATCGGGAGACCGCGCCGTTCGGACTTACCGTCGCCACCGAGCTGCATGCGGGCAGAGTCGACGAAACGACAGCCGAAGCCGTCCGGAGTTTCGGAACGGAATTCAGGCTGGCGTTGGACCGCGAACTGGTGCCGGACCGCGTCATTGCGGCGTTCAACCTGATCTACGAGCAGGAATGGACGCGCCTCATTGGCAGCGGCGCGATGGAACGGGAGTCGACCGCCGGCGCAGCCCTCGGGCTGATGGCGCAGTTGCGGCCGGGTTTCCTGCTGGGCGGCGAAGCGCGTTACCTGCGCAGATATGAGGGGACCGGCCTGGAGCAATTTGCAGGGCAGGCGCTGTTCGTCGGTCCGACCGCTTACTTCCAACTGTCGAAACGATCGCGGCTCACGGCGAGCTGGAGCATTCAGGCGTGGGGACGTCCTGAGCAATCGATGGCGAGGCTCGACCTCGTCAATTTCGAGCGTCACCAGGCCCGGCTGGTGTTCGGCGTCAATTTCTAGGGCGGCGCCTGCCGTCCGGTTCCGGCGTTTCAGAGGTGGTGAAACGGCGCGTCGTCGATTATCGTAGCTTGTTGCGTTATCGATCCGGAGCCAACCCAAGGGGAACCTGGTATGACACCCATCGATCTGATCGTAACCGTCTGTGCTGTGCTCTCGCCAGCCACCTGCGAGGAGACCCGTCTGGTCTTCGATTCGAACGTTTCGCTGAAGCAATGCGCCATGGCTGCGCAGCCCTACATCGCGAAGTGGGTCGGCGAACATCCGAAATGGACCGCAGTCAAGTGGCGCTGCGAATATCCACGCGACAACCAGAAGGCCTCGGGCGAGCCGGTGTGGACGGCGGTCTAGGAAGCAGGCTCGCGTCTACTTGTTGCAGTGCTGTCACTGCCTCGTCAGGCGGTCGCGATTTTTCGACTTGTCAAAGTTCTTCGCCCGGTCGAAGCCGATCGGAGCGACCAGTCTGGCTGAATCGAGATCAGCCCCCTCGAAATCGGCATCGATGAGGGTTACACGGGTCAAATTGGCTCCGCCGAGCTGGGCACCCCTGAGCGAAGCGCCCGTGAGATCAGCGTCCGTCAGCGCGGCAAATTCGACGTCGACGCGAGACAGATCGGCGCCGCGCGCGTTCAGTCTCGCCAGATTCGCGGACTTCAGGATCGTGCGCATCAGCCCCATCGACTGGTTGCGCATGTCGGCGCCCAGATTGGCACCTGCGATCGAAGCTCCGGCGAGACTTGCGCCGGTGAGGTCGGCGGCGATGCGGGCGCCTGAGAGATCGGCGCCGTCGAGGCGGGCGCGAACCATCTGCGAGGCGAACAGGTTGGCGTTCTTCATGCTCGCGCCGGTCAGGTCTGCCTCGAGCAGCCATGCCTGGTCGAGGATGGCGCGATCGAGCCTGGCGCCGGCGAGCTTTGTCTTGTTGAGCCGTGCCGCGCGGAAAATCGCGCCGGACAAATCGAGCCCGGAGAGGTCGAGGCCGGACAGTCTCTTTCCCGTGAAATCGGCAGGCGCGCTGCCGGTCGCCGCAGCGAGAATGGCCTCGACCTCCCGTCGGGTCATTTCGGCCGAGACCATATCGGGGGACGACAAGTCAATGTGACGCATCATGTCCTGCGCCGACGCCGTCATGGCCACTAGCACAAGACCAACCGCTGCGGTTACGATCAAGCGTTTCATCTCCACCCCTGCCGATCACCTAGCCTAGCACCAGCCGTGCGCGCTGCCTATTCGCTTTGACGCGCGGTGGGATCGCCGTTGATCCGGCGCAGGACGTCGAGCTTGATCGCGGCGATCTCGGCTTCTCCGCGCGCGCCACGCGGCGTACGGATCGGAAGCTCGGCGAGAAGTCGGGTCGGGCGCGGCGACAGCAGGAACAGACGGTCGCCGAGGCGAACCGCGTCGTCCAGATCATGGGTGACCAGCAGCGTTATCATCGAGCGGTTGTCCATCAGCATGGCGATCTGATCGCGCATGCGCGCGGTGAGGGCGGCATCGAGCGACGCCAGCGGCTCGTCAAGGATGAAGAGTTCCGGCTCGACGGCGAACGCGCGCGCCAGCGCCACGCGCCGAGCCAGCCCGAGCGACAGTTCGCCCGGAAAGTGATTGCGGTGCGCGTTCAATTCCAGGATCTCGAACAACGCCGACAGCTTCGCTTCATCGGCGAGCGGCGCCACAAGCCGCACATTTTCTTCGACTGACCGCCAGGGCAGGAGCCGCGGCTCCTGAAACACGAAGCCGATCCGCGCACCGGCGGGACGCGAGATGCGTCCTTGAAAGTCGGGATCGAGGCCCGCGAGAATCCTGAGCATCGTACTTTTGCCACAGCCGGACGGACCGACCAGGACGCCCGCCTCGCCAGCATCGAGCGCGAAAGCGACGCCGGCGATCACGTCGTGCCGTTCGCCTGCCGCGTTGCTGAAGGTCTTGCTGGCGATCTCGACCTCAAGCCGCACGTGGACGCCACCGGGATGACCGGGCCTCAAATGGCTGTACCAGCAGGGTTTCAATGAGGAGCACGACTGCGGCGAAACTCAGCGAGTAGGCCAGCAATCGCGGAATGTCGAACAGCTGGAACGCCACGCCGATCTCGAATCCGACCCCGTTGGGTCGTCCGAGCAGTTCTGCGACGAGGACGATCTTCCAGACCAGCGACAGCCCGGATCGCGCCGCGGCGGCGATATAGGGCGACAGCTGCGGCAGAACGACGTGCCGAAATTTCTTCCAGCGCGGCAGCGCGAATACGGTCGCCATTTCGTCGAGCGCCGCGTCGAGCGCCCGTGCGCCCTCGCGCAGCGTCACGACGGCGGTCGGAAGCTTGTTGATGGCGATGGCCGCGATGGCGGCGACTTCGGTCAATCCGGCCCAGATATAGGCGAGCACGATCACGACGAGTGCCGGCAGGTTGAGCAGCAGGATCAGCCAGGGGTCACCCAGCCGATCGGCAAGCCGTACCCGGCCCATCAGGTATCCGATTGCGGAGCCGAGCGACATCGCCAGCGTGAAGGCGAGCGCCACGCGCGCCAATGTCACGCCGAGATGGAAGAACAAGTCGCCGGACCTCGCTTCCGCGATCATGGCGGTCAGCACGGCGGGAGGGGGCGGCAGCTTTGCGTCACCGGCCAGCAGCGAGCCGATCCACCAGGTTGCCAGCAACACGACGAATGACAGCAGGCGCGGCACCTCAGCCTCCCGGGATCGCCCGATAGAATGTCCCGCGATCCAGTTCAGGCGCCGGTCCGACGAGTTCGCGGCCGCCGATTTCGGCGAGCACGCGGTAGAGAATGCGCGCGTCGGCTTCTTCGTCCGCGACAGGGCGGCGCGGAATTCCCTCCCGGTAGCGATCGCGATAGACGCGCAAGGTTGCCGCGTCGGGAGCGCCGGTCAGCGATGCAATCTTCTCCCACTCGGCGTCCGAACTGGACAGAATCTCTTTTGCCGCGCGCGTCATGGCGGTGAAGCGGGCCATCATGTCCTGGTTTGCGTTCGCCCATTTTTCGTCGAAGACGTAGCCGATCATCGCAATTCGGCCCTTGGCGCCGAGTTTCGGCAGCAGGTCTTCGATGCCGGCGACGCGGCGAAAGCCCTTCGCTTCCAGTCCGGCACAGAAATTCCAGTAGTTCAAGGTCGCATCCATTTCCCCGCTCAGCGTCTTCGCGGCCAGCAGCGGTGGCGCGCCGTAAGCGATGGTCGCTTCCGATTTCAGGTCGATCCCGGCCTGCTTCAACCAGGCCAGCAACAGCAGCCAACTTTTGTCGATCGGACCTCCCGCGACGGCGAGCTTGCGCCCCCTGAGATCGGCAAGGGTCTTGATCGATGATGCGGCAGGCACCATCACGGCGCCGAGCGCGCTCGAATACGGGTAGAATGCCAGCTTGGCGCCGAGCGCGCGTTCACGCGATACCCAGAGCCAATCGGTGACCACGATGTCGGCATTGCCGGCGCGAAGCGCGATCTTTCCCGCCTCGGGGCTCGCCAGTTCCAGAACCTCAATCGACAGGTTGGCTTGTCTGTCGAGCCCGTGTGAACGGATGACCGCAAGTTCCCAAGCGAATGTTCCGGTCTTTTGCACCGCAATGCGCAGCGCCTCTGCACTGCAGCACGTGGCGAATGCAGCCGAAACGATGATGGCAAGCAGCATGCGAACAAAAACTGTCATGGCCCTCGCGCCGTTTCCTCGAACGTCCGCTTTTCTGTACGTCAGTCATAGCATAGCTTCAGCATCTGGCAGCCGGAGGAAGACGATGACGCTGGTCGGATCGCTACGACGTATTGTCGCCGCGCTGGCGGCGCTCATGACAATGATGGTCGTCACGCGCGCCCAGGACGTCAACGACTACCCGACAGCGGCGCGCGTCGAATACGTGTTCGGCTGCATGAAGGCCAACGGCGAGACGCGGCAGGCGATCGAGCAGTGCTCCTGCTCCGTCGACGTCGTCGCATCGCTGGTTCCGTATCAGCGGTACATCACGGCTGAAACGGTGCTCAGCATGTCGCAGATCCGGGGCGACATGGGCAGTCCGTTCCGCACGTCCGAGATGGCGGCGAACGCAGTCAATGAACTCAGGCGTGCGCAGGCCGAAGCGGAAGTGCGTTGCTTCTGAAAGCGCGTATCAAATTCCGGAATTTTCGACCTGCCATTCGCGCTGGAAGACGTGGCCATCAGTATCCCTGGCTTCGGCGCGAAAACGCTTGGCGCCATTCGACACGTAGGTGAAGCGGATATTGGGGTCTTCCGAGATCGAGATGCCGCCTTCCATCGACAGGACGAGGCTGTCGTCCTGCCAGAGCCGCAGTTCGTTGACGAAGAAGGCCGGGGTGTACAATTGCGTGACCTGGTCCATCTGCAGGCCGGAATTGTTGGGATGCCCGATCATGATCTGCGCCTCACGCGCGCCGCTGGCCGGGCCTTCGCCGGCCTTTGCAAATTGGCGGTAACGCATCTGGCCCAACCGGCTCCTGGCGTCGTCGGCGACCTTGGCGGCGGGCGCCGAGCAGCCGCCGGACGCCTTCACAAAGGTCTTCACCATGTACAACTGGCCGTCGCTGAGTTCGGCGACCGCATGAACGTCGGTGTAATTGTTGACGCGGACGCGGGTCGAAATCTCCGAAACTCTGGCGTCCGCTCCGATGCGGAACTTCGCAGCCATCGGCGCGGGGTTCTGGTCAATCACCAGCGTGATGCTCTGCAACTGCCTGCTGTCGCCGGACGGCAGCTTCACGCGCAGCGTCACCGGCACGATGGCGGCGTCCTCGGCGCGGGCGGGCATTTCGATCGCGACCACATCGCTGCCGTCATGCATCGGGCGGTTGTTGAAGATGTCCTGAACCAGGCCGGGCCAGGGGTCATTCGCCCCGGCCGCAAACGATGGCGGCGTGGCTAGCAGCAGAAGGCCGGCGACGGCGAACGGGCGGAAGGGAAATCCGGGCATGCGCCACCTCATGAGGATGGAAGCAACCACGACACTATACGGCGGAGCGCAGGCTATTCCCATTCAATTTCCGAAAATGCTGCAGTTGCGTTGCGGGTATTGAAGTCGTCGAACAATTCCCACCGTGATCGCTCGGCGCCTGCCGCGCTGCCTGCCGTGGCGATCGGCTTGCCGCTTTTGACCAGTCCGCGAACATCGGAGGCGAGCGTCTGGAGATAACGGCGCTGGTCGGCGAGCGCCGCCGGCCATGCGCTCACAGCACCGTGACCTGGGACCACGCGCTGCGCGGGCAGGGTGGCGAGTTCGTCGAGCACGCCGAGCCAGCCGCGGATGCTGCCGTCCAGTACCGGGGTATGGGTCAGGAACACCAGATCGCCGGCAAACAGCGTGTTGGTCTTTTCGTCCAGCACGGTGAGGTCGCTGTCGGTATGGGCGGCAGGCCACGCTCGCAACAACAGCGGCCGGCCGCCGAGATCGAGACGAAGCGTGCCGCTGACGAGCTGCGTCGGCGGAACGATGCGGACCTCGTCGATCAACTCGCTGCCCATCGTCCGGCGAAATCCGTCGAGATAGAATTGCCCGCGCGTGGCCAGCGCGCGTGGCAGGTTGGCATGACCGACGAAAGTGGTTCCGTCCTGCACGAAGGCGGCATTGCCGAAGATGTGATCGGGATGGCCGTGCGTATTGATGACGTAACGGACCGGCTTATTGGTCCGGGCGCGGATCGCTGTCAGCAATTGCCGTCCTTCACGCACGCTGCCGCCGGTGTCGATCACCGCCACGGCATCATCGCCCTCGATGAAGCCGACATTGGCGATCGCACCGATATTGTCGCGCGACATCTGCGCGGTCCGGCCGTTATGCACGAAGATGCCGTCCGCCACGGAATTGACCGCCAGTTCCTGCTGCTGCGCGCGCGACGCGACAGGCGAGACGAAAGCCGCGAGGATCAGCGCAGTCAGCGCCATCTTTCGGACGCGGTCCGACCACGAAGTGCTTTTCGACATTCCGGGTTTCATAGCGGTTCGGTTTGCGTCGCAACACAGGATGGAGAGTCCGCTCGGGATTATTCCTGTTGCAGCCCCGGATTGACAAGCCTAGCATTTTGTCTGGCCACAGGGTGGGTTCAACGTGCTGCAGCTTTTGACGACAAGCGCCGCGCCAAAGCGCCGGCTGACGATCGCGATCGTGGCGCTCCTCGCCGTGCTCGGCGTTCGCGATACCGCGCACGCGCAGATCAAGGAGACCGGCGATCTCTCGATCGAACTCGTCGATCCCAAGGTGCTGCGCGTCTGCGCCGATCCGCACAATCTGCCGTTCTCCAACGAGAAGGGGGAGGGGTTCGAGAACAAGCTGGCGGAGCTGTTTGCCGAGAAGCTGAACAAGAAGCTGGACTATACCTATTTCCCGCAGGCGACCGGCTTTGTCCGCATGACGCTCGGTTCGCATCGGTGCGACGTGATCATGGGCTTTCCGCAGGGCGACGACCTCGTGCAGGGCACCAATCCCTATTACCGCACCGCCTATGCGCTGGTCGCCAAGCCCGGCAGCGGCCTCGAAGATGTCGCGACGCTGGAGGACGAGCGGCTGAAGGGCAAGCATATCGGCATCGTCGCCGGCACGCCGCCCGCCACCAACATGGCGGTCAACGGGTTGATGACGAACGCCAGGCCGTATGCGCTGATGGTCGATACGCGGATCGATTCGTCGGCGGAAGCGATGATCGCCGACCTCGCATCGGGTAAGATCGACGCGGCCATTCTCTGGGGGCCGATGGCGGGCTTCCATGCGAAGAAGGCAAACCCGCCGCTGCATGTCACGCCGCTGGTGAAGGAAAAGAGCGGCCCGCGGCTGGCGTTCCGCATCGGCATGGGTGTGCGCGGCGCCGACCAGAACTGGAAGAGGCAGCTCAACCGCCTGATCCAGGAAAACCAGCCCGCTATCAACAAGATCCTGATCGACTTCGGCGTGCCGCTGCTCGACGACAACGATCGGCCGCTCGGCGCCGAGACCGCAACGAAAGCGCAATGAGAAGCGCGCTCGCGGGAGTGATCCTGGCGGCGTTCCCATTCATCTTCCCGGCATCGGCGCAGGAGATGCCGCCCGAGCCCGATGGCTATCGGCTGGAAGACTACCGTACGCCGGTGCCTTCTACCCTTGCCGGCGCGCGCGTGCTCACAACGGTTGAGGCCGAGACGATCTGGCGAACCAGGGCCGGCGTGTTCATCGACGTCATGCCGCGGGCGCCGAAGCCGACAAACCTGCCACAGGGCACGGTGTGGCGCGACAAGCCGCGGCTCAATATCCCCGGCAGCATCTGGCTGCCGGACACCGGCTACGGCAAGCTCGCGGCGGTGACCGAAGACTATTTGCGGCACGGCCTCGCGCGGGCGACGGCGGGCAACATGGCGGCGCTGGTGGTGATCTACTGTCAGGCCGATTGCTGGATGTCGTGGAACGCGGCGAAGCGCATACGGACTTACGGCTACACCAATGTTGCCTGGTACCCGGAGGGCACGGATGGCTGGGAACGGGCGGGCCTGGAGCTGACAGAGGCGCAGCCGGTGCCGCGGTGACGGGTGGCCTCAAAGCCTCCAAAACAGCCCCATGCAGAGTAGAAATGGGAGTGGATGTTTTGCCCCAACTTCCGGCTTAAAATATCGTAATCACTCGATTTCCTGCTGGATGATGCGGCCCAGCGCAAAAAGCCGCTGATCGATCGCGGTTGGCACCTCGCAGACGAATTTGATGACGCGCTGGCGATCCTCGAAGATGCGCGTCTGCCATACCAGTTGATTGCCGAGCTCGTCGACCTTGGCTTGATTGCGCGACGCCTCGCCCTGCAGCGCATGCAGGCCAATGGTGTCGGCGCGGATCTTGTCCGCGGCCTCGCGCTGCTTGCGGGTGATGCGCTCCAGCCCGTTCATGACCTGGGAGCGCTGGCCATTCAGCGTGTCGAACAGGCCGGCAAACAGCAGCTTTCCGCTCGCGGTCTTGTCGGCGGCAGCGGCCAGATATTCGGTGATGGCCTGTTGCGCCTCCTCGAGCGGAACCCGCCGTGCCGCCAGCTTCGCAACCAGCGCAGCAACCTTGGCATCCTCTTTCCACTTGCCCGCGACGTCGTCGAGCGGCGGACCGGCCCACACCGCGGCGAGCGATATTTCAGGCACCTTGGCCTGCACGCATGGCCAATCCGGATAGCGCGGATCGGCAGCGTGGGCGCCGCCCAACGTCGCCGTCACGACAAGCCACGCTGCGATCGTCGTCCGGTATTTCATGCCTCGCCTCCGGCGGGTCCGCGGCGCAGCAGGCCGCGCGAGGGATCGTACGCCAGGATGGCGCCGACCATGAAGACGATCGTGCAGCCGCCGACGACCGCGAGCGACGTCCAGTTCACCTGCCCATACATCGCGAAGCGGATCAGTTCCACCGCATGGGTGAACGGATTGAACTGGCAGACATAGTACAACAGCGGACTGCTCTCCAGGATGCGCCATAGCGGATAGAGCGCCGACGACGCGAAGAACATCGGGAAGATGACAAAGTTCATCACGCCGGCGAAGTTCTCGAGCTGCTTGATGCCGGAGGAGATCAGCATGCCCAGCGCGCCGAGCATCAGGCCGGACAACACCAGCGCTGGCAGCACGGTGAGGTAGCCGGAAGGCGGCGGCGCGATGTCCCAGAACCAGGCGATCAGCAGGAACGCGTAGACCTGCAGCAGCGAGACCGCGGTTCCGGCCAGCAGCTTGCAGGTCAGCAGGAACCATCGCGGCAGTGGACTCACAAGCAGCGTGCGCATGTTGCCCATCTCGCGGTCGTAGACCATCGAGAGCGAGGACTGCATGCCGTTGAAGAGCTGGATCATCGCCATCAGCCCGGGCGCGATATAGACTTCGTACAGGATGTAGGTTTCGTAGGGCGGGATGATCGAGAGGCCGAGCACCTGACGAAAACCGGTGGCGAAGATGAACAGCCACACCAGCGGCCGCACCAAAGCAGAGATGAAGCGTTCGCGCTGGTGCAGGAATCGCAGCGCCTCGCGCCAGACGATGCCGTTCAGGCAGGTGAGATATTCGGCGAACGAAAAGCCGCTGCGAACCGGCGTGGCGACAACCGACGTCATGGTGCGGCACTCCCGCTCGCTGCGGAGGCGCCGGTCAACCGCATGAATGCGGTGTTGATGTCGCTGCCGCCGGCCTCGCTGACGACCTGCGCAACCTTGCCCCGGGCGAGAACGCGGCCCTGATGCAGGACGACCAGATCGTCGTTCGAGCCGATCTCGTCGAACAGGTGGGTTGCCCACAACACGCTGATGCCTTGCTCGGCGACGAGCTGGCGGACGTGGCCGAGGATGTCGGCGCGCGCCTTGATGTCGAGGCCGACGGTGGCCTCGTCGAGCAACAGCAGGCGCGGGCGGTGCAGCAGCGCGCGGGCAATCTCGAGCCGCCGCATCTGGCCGCCGGAGAGATCGCGCACCTTGCTGCCGGCGCGGTCGGCCAGGCCGATGCGCGCCAGCATCTCGTGGCTGCGTTCGCGGGCGTCGCGTCTCCCGATGCCGTGCAGGGCTGCGTGATACAGCAGGTTCTGCGTCACCGAGAGATCGAGGTCGAGCGTGCGGGGCTGGAATACGACGCCGAGCAGCCGCAACGCTTCACCGGGCGCCCGCGCGATGTCATGGCCAAAAATGCCGATGCGTCCGTGCTGGATGCCGAACAGCCGCGTGATCAGCGAAAGGAGTGTGCTCTTGCCGGCGCCGTTCAGGCCGAGCAGCGCCGTGAAGCTGGCCGGCGCGACGGCGAAGCCGACGTCTTTCAACGCCTGCCGTGCGCCGTAGGAATGGCTGACGCCGTCGATCGACAGCGCCGGCATCGCCGCGGCTGCGGGCCGGGAGATGTCCCGCACGTCTCCCTTCGTCGAAAGCGCGTCAGTGGCGATCATGGTCCTGCAATCGTGATTCCCCAGGGCAATTCCCCGACCTGGATGGTCTTGATGACTTTTTGTGCGGCGACGTCGATCACCGAGACGTCGTTCGATACGCCGTTGGTGACCATCAGATATTTCTCGTCCGGGGTGAACGCCATGTGCCAGACCCGCTGACCCACCAGCAGATACTTTGTCACCTTGCGGGTAGCGACATCGACCACCGCGACGCGGTTGGCCGGGCCGAGCGCGACGAAGGCGGTCTTGCCGTCCCTGGTCATGCCGATGCCGACCGGCTGGATCGCTTCGCTGCGCAGGCCGGGGATGTTGAACGAGATCTTGTGGGTGACCTCGCGCTTGACCGGATCGATGACCGATACCGTGCCGCCGATCTCCGACGATACCCACAGCTCGGAATTGTCGCGCTTGAATTCGGCGTAGCGCGGGCGCGCGTCGACCAGGACGTTGGCGACGATCTGGCGCGTCGCGGTGTCGATGAAGTGCGCCATGTTGGTGGTTTCGGACGTATTGATCAGGATCTTGCCGTCCGGGCTGACCGCCATGCCCTCCGGCTCGACGCCGACCTGGATTTCGCCGAGGCGGGTGCGCTTTTCGACGTCGATGATCGTCACCGTGTTGTCGTTTTCGTTGGCGACGTAAAGCAGCTTTCCGTCGGTATCGAGCGCGAACAGTTCGGGGTCCGGGCCGGAGGGCAGGGTATCGACCACCTCCTGCCTGGCGACGTCGATCACCTGGATGCTGTTATCGTCGCCGACCGCGACGAACACGAACTTGCCGTCGCGCGTGAACTCGATGCCGCGCGGCCGCTGGCCGACCTTGATGGTCTTGGTGACGGTCCAGGTGCTGGTGTCGATGACCGTGACGGTGTTGCTCTTCTCGTTGGAAACATAGGCGATGTAGGCCGCGGCAGGGGCGGTCATCGCGAGCCAGACGCCTATTCCGGAAAGCAGGCAGTGACGCCACATGCGCAGTCCATCCCTTTTCATTGCAGCCGGCATTTGGTTTCGGGGCGATCGAAGCCGAGCGTGTCGAGTTCGGATACCTGATGCAAAAATCCTTCCTGCGGCGAAACCGAAACCACCATGCGGCCATCGACCAGCAGGATCGGCTGGCGAAGCTGCAGATTCCAGTCGCGCAGGGTCAGCCGCCGGCCCTTGAACGCGGCGATGGAAAAGTCGGGACCTTTCAGGAAAGCTGAGATCGCCTTGGCCTCGCCGGACCTGGTGCGCGACGTGGCTTCGCCGATCATGCGCACCGCGGTCCAGGCCTGCATGTCCAGCGCCGTCATCGGCCGCAAATTCAGCTTTGCGAACCGGTTCTGGATCTGGATCGCGCCCCATTGATCCTGCGCGGCGTGCCAACTGATCGGGATCAGGCCGGCCGAGCCGGCCACCGGGCGCGGATCCCAGGTGCGATAGGGCAGATAGGCCGCAAAGACTTCGCTTTCGTCGGCGGCAATGAGGACGTCGTAGGCCGGCGCCTGCTGGGTAAACACCGGCATCTGCCGCTGGATCAGGGTAACGCCGCTGTCGGTGCGGCGCGCGCCCCCGGTATCCTCGAACACGCGCTCCTGCACGATTTTGGCGCCGAAGCGCGTCGCCGCGCGGCGCAGGGCGTCGGCGTAGAGCTTGTCCCGCTCATGCGAACCCAGGACAAGCAGCCAGCGCTTCCATTGCTTCCACACCAGATACTGGGCGAGCGCATCCGCCAGCATCGAGCGCGTCGGCGCAACGTGGATGATATTGGCGCGGCAATCCTGCTCGCGCAGCCGGTCGTCGGTGGCGCCGGCATTCAACAGCAGCGCGCCGCGATCGCGCAGCGCGTCGGCCGCCTTCAACAAATCATCCGCCGGAAGATCTGTGATGATAAACGCGTTGCGCGCGGCCAGCGCCGTGGCCGCCTTGGCGACGTCGTCATCGTCCTTCAGCCTGACCTCTTCCAGCGTGAAGCGCTGGTTGAGAAATTTACCCGTGGTGTTGTTGTCTTCGACGGCGAGACGCGCGCCGGCCATGCCGTCGTTTTCGGCCGGCAGTTCGACGAGGGACAATTTCGGCTTGATGCCGGCGCGGGCGAGATAGCCGATGCCGATTTCGGTGGCGTCGGCCGCGCGCGCGGGGGTGATCGCGATGCAAACACCGACCGCAGCGACCAGCCACCGGACCATGGTTCCTCCCTGATCGATCCCTTCGATGTCGTTGCACCGGGGACCGTTGGCTTGAACCATGACCGAACGGTCCTGGCTTGCAACTCAATTCTGTTGGAGAGGTCTCATCCCTTCAGGCGCTCCGCATGCCATCGCAGATGGTCGGACATGAAGGTGGAGATGAAGTAGTAGCTGTGGTCGTAGCCCGGCTGCCGGCGCAGGGTGAGGGGGATGCCGGCCTTTTCGCAGGCGGCCTGCAGCAGTTCAGGCCGGAGCTGTTCCTTCAGAAAATTGTCGGCATCGCCATAATCGACCAGCAGGTCGGATATTCTGGCGCCGTCCTCGATCAGCGCCACGGCGTCGTGCCCGCGCCACGCGCGCTTGTCGCTGCCGAGATAGCCGCCGAGCGCCTTGATACCCCAGGGCACCTGCGACGGCGCGACGATCGGCGCGAACGCGCTCGCCGCGCGATAACGCCCGGGATGGCGCAAGGCGATGGTCAGCGCGCCGTGGCCGCCCATGGAATGGCCGAGAATGGATTGCCGATCGGGATCGACCGGAAAATTGGCGGCGACCAGCTTCGGAAGTTCGTCGGTGACGTAGCTCCACATCCGGTAATTCGTTGCGAATGGCGGCTGCGTCGCATCGACATAGAAGCCGGCGCCCAATCCGAAATCATAGGAATTGGCGGGATCGCCCGGCACGCCTTCGCCACGTGGGCTGGTGTCGGGCGCGACAAAGACCAGCCCAAGCTCGGCGCAGGCGCTGCGGAACTCGCCCTTTTCCGTCACGTTGGCGTGGGTGCAGGTCAGGCCCGAGAGATACCATACCACCGGCAGTCTGGCGCCGGCGGCGTGCGGTGGAACGTAGACCGAGAAGGTCATGTCGGTGCCGGTTTCGCGGCTGGCGTGACGGTAGACGCCCTGCATGCCGCCATAGGCCTTGTTCTGCGAAACGGTCTGCATGCTCATGATGTTGCTTTCCCGGGGTCGCGCAGCACGATCACGCCACGCCGCTCTCGATCGCGAACCGCACCAGTTCGGCCGAGGTCCGTACACCGAGCTTGTGGCGCATGATTGACGAGGTGTTGGCGACGGTCTTGTAGGAGGAGTGGACCAGCCACGCGATCTCCGAGAGGCTCTTGCCGGCGCTGAGCAGGCGCAAAATCTCCATCTCGCGTGGGGTCAATCTGGAAAGCGGATTTCGTGCGAAGGCCGGTTTTGCGAAGGCGAGGCTGCGCGCCATCGCCGGCGGCAGATAGACCCCGCCCTTGGCGACGTCCTGGATCGCCTCGACCAGGTCCTGGGGATCGCCGGCCTTGGAGACGTAACCCTTGGCGCCGACCTCGATGGCGCGCGCGGCGAAGACGGGATCGTCGTTCATGCTGAACATGATGATACGTGCCGAGCCGTCGCGCGCAAGGAGACGCCGCGCCAGTTCGTAACCGGAAACCGTCGGCAGGTTGATGTCGAGCACGCAGACGTCGGGCTGACTCTCGCCGAATACGCGCTCGCCGCTCTCGGCATCGGAAGCTTCCAGGATTTCCATCGCGGGATCGTCAGCGAACAGGGCGCGGCAGCCCGAAGCAACGATACGATGATCATCAACGATCAGAACGCGCATTGGCCCTGGTCCCGAACACCCGCGTCACTCCCGCTGCTGCACCGCATCAGAAAGAACAATGAACATCGCCAAAGGTCGCAGGCGATGCCTGCCGTCGATGATCATGCAACCCAAGCGATGTTGCGATACCGTTCGATTAGACAGACGCCGGTTTTATCTGTCAACGCTCGCCATGATCGGGGAACCGACGACTTCACTCTCAGACAAATGCGATTTCACTCCTGGACAAACGGCCATGTGGCAAAGGTTTTCCTTGCGTACCCGGATCAATCTGCTGCTGGCGCTGGTGCTTGCGCTCGGGCTGGCCGCCAACATTGCCCGGCTGGTGCTCGAAGCCGGACCGCGCGTCAGGGCCGAGGACCAGAGCGTAGTGCGGCTCGCGCGTGAGTTCATCGACACGATCGTCGCCGGGCTGAACGAGGCGCCTGACGCCGAGGCGCGGCTGAACCGGATCGTCGACGACCTCAACCGGCTTCGCCACGTCAGCATCGCGCGGCGGGGCGAAGCGGCCGGACGACCGGAGGCAGCGGCCGACGCCGGCGACAACACCGGCGGCCGCGCGGCGCCGGGATGGTTCGTCGCGCTGGTTCATCCCGAAAAGACCACCATCACGGTACCGATCTCCATCAAGGGCAAGCCGGACTCGCTGTTGATCACCTCGCACCCGAACGACGAGGTCGCCGAGATCTGGGACGGGATCATCACCCAGTTGCTGATCGGCACGGTGATCGCGATCATTCTCTTTCTGATCACCAGCAAGGTGGTCAGCCGGGCGCTGGCGCCCATCGGCATGCTTTCGGCCGCCATGACTAAAATCGAGGCCGGCAGCTATGACACGCGCGTGACGCCGGAGGGGCCGCCCGAACTCGTCGTCATCTGCGACAAGTTGAATCATCTCGCGGCGACGCTGGGTAACGCGGTCGACGACAAGCGGCGTCTGGCCGAGCGCGTCGTCTCGCTGCAGGATGTCGAACGCAAGGAAATTGCACGCGAGTTGCATGACGAGTTCGGGCCCTATCTCTTCGCGCTGCGCGCGCACGCCAGCGCGCTGACCCGGATCGTGGATGCGAAGGCTGCGGGCACGGATGCCGCGCGAAAGCACGGCAGCGCCATTCTGGAGCAGGTGAACGCCTTGCAACAGACCAACCGTCGGGTGCTCGAAAGGCTGCGGCCGGCAGGCCTGAGCGAGCTTGGGCTTCGCGAAGCGCTCAGCGCGCTGCTGCGGCTTTGGCGGGAAGCGCATCCTGATGTCGTCATCGAAACGGCGATCTCGCCTTCGCTGCGGGAAATGGGAGAGACCGCCGATCTGACCGTCTACCGCACCATCCAGGAAGCGTTGACCAACGTATTCCGGCACGCCGGTGCCACGCGTGTCGATGTGGCCGTCGAGACCGTCGAACCGCATGCGGGATTGGGCGGGCGAGGCGGAGCATTGGTGCGGGTGCGCGACAATGGCGGCGGATTGCGACCGGACCACAAGCTCGGCTTCGGATTGACGGGAATGCGCGAGCGCATTCTGGCGCTGGGCGGCTCGCTCACGATCGCTTCCGGAGATCATGGCGTAACTGTGGAGGCGGTGGTCCCGGGCGATACGCGCGTGACCGATCCGGGAATTTTTCCCGCCATGCCCGGGACGTTTTGA
Organism: uncultured Bradyrhizobium sp.; assembly: GCA_964609175.1. Lineage (GTDB taxonomy): Bacteria > Pseudomonadota > Alphaproteobacteria > Rhizobiales > Xanthobacteraceae > Bradyrhizobium. The sequence continues at coordinate 54,460 of CAZSRR010000015.1, read as the reverse complement.
ATGGTGCCCAATTCGAACGACGATCTTAAGATCGTCCGCAACCAACCGGCGGGGACCAATGCAGCCGGTGGGAATGGGGATGAAGCAGTATGGGCGTACGATTCCTGTTCTTGGGGACGCTACCGCTATGTCTAGTTTCGGGCGCCGGGTGCGCCCATGCCCAGGCGGCGTCCGGCAATAGCGAGGTTCTGCCGGCGATCGAAGTCGTTGCGCCGACCAGAACGGCCGCCAGGCCGGCGCGGAACAGAGCCGCGCCGCAGACGCCGCGGAACGTACGAAGGGTCTACGTCTATCCGACTGCGCCGACGCCGACGGCCAAGACCGGAACGGATGTCGACAAGGTGCCGGCCGCCATCAATGCCGTCGGTGCTGCGCAGATCTCGCGCACGGGCTCGCTCAACATCGGCGACGCGTTGCAGCAGCAGGTCCCCGGCGTCATCCTCAGCGATACTACCGGCAATTCGTTCATGCCGGACATCCAGTTTCGCGGCTTCACGGCGTCGCCGGTCGCCGGCACGCCGCAGGGACTGGCGGTGTATCAGAACGGCACGCGGATCAACGAGGCGTTCGGCGACACCGTCAACTGGGACCTGATCCCGACGGCGGCGATCCGCTCGGTGACCGTCGTGACCAACAATCCCGCGTTCGGGCTCAATGCGCTCGGCGGCGCCGTCAACGTGCTGATGAAGGACGGCTTCAGCTACCAGGGCGCCGAAACCAACATCATGGGCGGCTCGTTCGGGCGCATTCAGGGTTCGGCACAGGCCGGCAAGCAGGTCGGCAACTACTCCGTCTACGGCGCCCTCGAAGGCGTGCGCGACAACGGCTATCGCAATTTCGGGGAATCGGCGATCCGGCGCTTCTATGGCGATGTCGGTTACCGGACTGACAGCAGCGAGTTTCATCTCAATGTCGGCCTTGCCAAGAACAATTTCGGCGCGTCGGCGGCGGTGCCAGTCGAACTGTTGAATAGATACTGGGGCGCGACCTACACGACGCCGCAGACCACCGACAACCGTGTGGCCTACGCCAATCTGACCGGCAAGGTGGAGGTGACCCCGACCTGGACGCTCGACGGCTCGGTGCGGGTGCGCAGGTTCCAACAGAAGACGGTGGATGGCAACCCGACCGAGACGGAGCCGTGCGCGGCCCCCAACGACGCGTTTCTGTGCTTCAATGACGACACCAATTTCGCAAACGGGGTGAATGGCGTTCCGATCGCAAATCCGTTCCCGGCCGATGCCGTGCTCGGACAGATCGACCGCACCATGACCCGATCGACGACAACCGGGGCGACGCTTCAAGCCACCAACACCGACCAGCTGTTCGGGCACAACAACCAGTTCATGGTCGGCGCCAGCTTCGATTCCGGCGTGACGCGCTTCGGGGCCAGTGCCGAACTGGGCACGATCGGCTCGAACTACGTCGTCAACGGCAGCGGCATTTTTCTTGGGCCATCAGGCAGTCCGATTTCGATCGGCCCGGTCTCGCTTCGCGCCACCAACCGCTACACTGGTATCTATGCGCTCGACACGTTTGACGTCACCGACCGGTTTTCGATCTCGGGCGGCGGCCGGTTCAACTATGCCAGCATCAATCTGCAGGACCAGATCGGCACCGATCTCAACGGCAGCCACACGTTCAGCCGCTTCAACCCGATGATCGGCGGCACCTACAAGATCAATCCCGAAGTGACCGCCTATGCCGGCTATTCGGAAGCCAATCGCGCGCCGACGCCGCTGGAGCTGGCCTGCGCCGACCCCGCGCGGCCCTGCATCGTCGCCGCCTTCCTGATCGCCGACCCGCCGTTGAAGCAGGTGGTGTCGCGCACGGTCGAAGCGGGCCTTCGCGGCACCAAGGAACTGAACATCGGCACGCTGGGCTGGAAGGTCGGCGGCTTCCGCGCCACCAACGCCGACGACATTTTTGCGATCCCAAGCCCGGAAGTGCAGGGCTTCGGCTATTTCCAGAACGTCGGCCGGACCCGCCGGCAAGGCATCGAGGCGCAGGTCACCCTGACATCGAAGGCGCTGCAACTGTACGCCAACTGGGCCCTCGTCGACGCGCGCTTTCTCGATGCCCTGACGCTGAACTCGCGCAGCCCGTTCGCCGTCGACGATCTCATTCAAGTCATGCCGGGTAACCGGATTCCATCCGTGCCCCGCAACCGCGTCAAGCTCGGCGTCGATTATGCCGTCACCGATGCCTTTAAAATCGGTGGCGACGCGCTGTTCGTCGCCAGCCAGTTTTACGCCGGCGACGAATCCAACCAGGCGGCGCGGCTGCCGGGCTATCAAGTGTTCAACCTGCACGCCTCTTATCAGATCAACAAGACGTTCCAGATCTACGGCCGCGTCGATAACGTCTTCGACAAGCGCTATTCCACCTTCGGGACGTTCTTCGAGCGGGACGACATTCCGAACTTCACCAATGGCGGTAATGAATTCACCGATCCTCGCACGGTTACCCCGGCGCGGCCGCGCGCGTTCTATGCGGGGCTGAAGGCGACGTGGTAGCTCTGGCAGGATGGCCGAGTTGGAGCTACAAATTCCTGCTATCAGGTGACGTCGGGCGGATCGGTCGCGTGCGCCTTGTGAATGGCGGAGGGGACGACGCCGAAGTGTTTTCGGAACACGCGGCTGAAATGCGACGAGCTGGAAAAGCCCCAGGAGAACGCGACGTCCGTAATCGTCTTGCCGTGCTGCGTCTCCAGCTCCTGCCGGCAATGCAACAGCCGCGCGCGCCAGATGTAATCGCTGACGGTCATGCCGCGGTCGCTGAACAGCATGTGCAGATAGCGCTTGGTGCAGCCGAGCGCCGCCGAGATCCGGTCGATGCACAGCTCGGGATCGCGCAAATGTTCGCGGATGTAGGCCTGCGCGCGGATATACATCGCCTCGGGGCCGACGCGGTCGAACATCGCATCGGCCTCGCGCAGCGGCAACAGCAAGAGGTCGATCAGCGAGTCGGCGACGCCGATGGCATTGGTGGGCGACAGCTTGTTGGCTTCGTCGAACGCGGTGTGCACGAAGTCGTAGGCGATGCGCCCGGTGCCGTTGCGCGCGGAAAGCTTGCACGGCAACATTTTTGCCGTACGGAAGCCGCGTTCGTGCAACAATTCCTTCGGCACGATCACGACCTCGTGCCGGGTCAGCGACGGGCTGACGATGGTGTGCGGGCAGGAGACGTCATAGGCGAGACAATCGCCCGGCATGATGTCGATGCGGCGGCCGCTCTGTTCGAAATGCGAAATGCCATGCGTCTGGAACAATATCTTGACGTAGGGATGTTCGCTCAGCTTCGTGCCCGACACGGTATGCGCGATGCGATGCTGGCTGGCCTCGATCTGGCACAGTTTGAGTTGCGAGACGGTGGTATAGTTGATCCGTCCCTCCAGCGAGGAACCTTCCAGCGGGTCGATATCGAACTGGCCGCAGAGATCGGTCAGCGCGTCTGACCAGGTCTGCAGCTGTTTCTTCGGCGTCAATCCGGATGTGCTGAGCGAGCGGACTGTATCGGACATGGTCGAAGCACCGATTCGAGAACAGGCCGCGACCGCGGCAGAAGCCTCGGTCATCGGACGCCACACATGACTCAACCTAAGGCAGTCTCAGGGAAGCCGCGCAGATTCTTCCCACATTATCCCGTTGACAATCCTCCAACTTAGTTTCCGTTGCGTCAAGGGAAACCTCGCGTTTGCCATCGTGCGGAGCGGCCGGCCACGAATGATGCTTCGCAGCATAGAAGCCGAACCCCCGCAGTCTGAAATTAAAGTTTGTCCTGTTTCGCTGCTGAGCAAACGCGGTTCGCTCTTGGGCAAGTTTCCCCATTCCGGACGGGATAGGAAGAGGAACCAAGAATGGAAAAATGGGCCGTCTCGGCGGAACCCCGAAATCTTCATCTGGGAGGAACCACTATGCGCAAGGTGCTATCCGCTGCCTGTGTCGGTGCCGTGGCGACATTCGCCGCAGGCGTCGCTTCTGCCAATGACGAGCTGAACAAGATGGCGCAGAACCCGAAAGACTGGGTGATGCCAGCCGGCGACTACGCCAACACACGCTATTCGAAGCTGAGCCAGATCAACGCCGGCAACGTCGGCAAGCTTCAGGTTGCCTGGACCTTCTCGACCGGCGTGCTGCGCGGCCACGAAGGCGGGCCGTTGATCGTCGGCAACATCATGTACGTCCACACGCCGTTCCCGAACAAGGTCTACGCTCTTGACCTTTCGCAGGAGAACAAGATCGTCTGGAAGTATGAGCCCAAGCAGGATCCGAACGTCATTCCGGTCATGTGCTGCGACACCGTCAACCGCGGCGTGGCCTATGGCGACGGCAAGATCTTCCTGCATCAGGCCGACACCACGCTCGTCGCGCTCGATGCCAAGACCGGGCAGGTGGCCTGGAGCGTCAAGAACGGCGATCCCGGCAAGGGCGCCACCGGTACCTCGGCCCCGCTCGTCGTCAAGGACAAGGTGCTGATCGGCATTTCCGGCGGCGAGTTCGGCGTGCAGTGTCACGTCACCGCCTACGACCTCAAGAGCGGCAAGCAGGTGTGGCGCGCCTTCTCCGAAGGTCCGGACGATCAGATCATGGTCGATCCCGTCAACACCACCGAACTCGGCAAGCCGGTCGGCAAGGATTCCAGCCTCAAGACCTGGCAGGGCGACCAATGGAAGATCGGCGGCGGCTGCACATGGGGCTGGCTGTCCTATGATCCGAGCCTGAACCTGGTTTATTACGGCTCGGGCAACCCCTCGACCTGGAATCCGAAGCAACGTCCGGGCGACAACAAATGGTCGATGACCGTCTTCGCCCGCAATGCCGATACCGGCATGGCGCGCTGGGTCTACCAGATGACGCCTCACGACGAGTGGGACTATGACGGCGTCAACGAAATGATCCTGAGCGACCAGAATGTCGGCGGCACCGAGCGCAAGCTGCTGACGCATTTCGACCGCAACGGTCTTGCCTACACGATGGACCGCGCCACCGGCGAATTGCTGGTCGCCGAGAAGTACGATCCGAAGGTGAACTGGACCTCCGGCGTCGATATGAACAAGAGCTCGCCGACCTATGGTCGTCCGAAGGTGCTCGATCAGTATTCGACCGAGAAGGGCGGCGAGGACAAGAACACCAAGGGCATCTGCCCGGCGGCGCTCGGCACCAAGGACCAGCAGCCGGCGGCCTATTCGCCCGACACGCAGCTGTTCTACGTCCCGACCAACCACGTCTGCATGGACTACGAGCCGTTCAAGGTGAGCTACACCGCAGGCCAGCCCTATGTCGGGGCGACGCTGTCGATGTATCCGCCGGCCGGCGAGAGCCACATGGGCAACTTCATTGCCTGGGACAACAAGACCGGCAAGATCGTCTGGTCCAACAAGGAGCAGTTCTCGGTGTGGTCGGGCGCGCTCGCCACCGCCGGCGGCGTGGTGTTCTACGGCACGCTGGAAGGCTACCTGAAAGCGGTCGACGCCAAGACGGGCAAGGAACTCTACAAGTTCAAGACCCCGTCCGGCATCATCGGCAACGTCACGACCTATGAGCAGGCCGGCCGGCAATACGTGGCCGTGCTGTCCGGCGTCGGTGGCTGGGCGGGTATCGGGCTGGCCGCGGGTCTGACCGATCCGACCGCCGGTCTCGGCGCGGTCGGCGGCTATGCCGCGCTGAGCAACTACACCGCGCTCGGCGGCACGCTGACCGTGTTCGCACTGCCGCAGTAACGCAAGGACCGCCTCGTCCGGCGCGTGGGCTCGTCCCGCGCGCCGGCCGGTCTGGATCGCATGCCGAGGATGAGCTCTTGCGTAAAGTCTGGTTGATTGCAGCCGCTGTCCTGTTGGCGGCGTCGGCATCGGGCACCCGCGCCGCGGACGACCCGGCCGCCGTCAAGTCCGAGGACGGCAAATATCTCGACAAGGAAGGCAATCCGACCTTCAAGGTCTCAGCCGACGGGACGGTCGATTGGTACACCTATTCGGGGTATCGCCGCTATCACTCGGAATGCCATGTCTGCCATGGCCCGGATGGAATGGGATCGACCTACGCGCCGGCGTTGAAGGATTCGCTGAAGACGATGAGCTACGGCGATTTCCTCGGGGTCGTCGCCAGCGGCCGCAAGAACGTCAACACCGCGCAGGAGAGCGTGATGCCGGCGTTCGGCGATAATCCGAACGTCGCCTGCTACATGGATGATCTCTACGTCTACCTGCGCGCCCGCGCCTATGACGCGGTGGGCCGCGTGCGGCCCGCCAAGCGCGAGGACAAGCCGGAGGCCTATACCGTGACGGAGAAGGCCTGCATGGGGGGCGGTTGATCGACGCGTGATCGATGCGTGTCCATGCAGCGCTTGAAGACAAATTGAGGAGCTTGAAATGAAAACCCGCGCCGCCGTCGCGTTCGAGGCCAAGAAGCCGCTCGAAATCGTCGAGGTCGATCTCGAAGGGCCGAAGGCCGGCGAGGTTCTGGTCGAGATCAAGGCGACCGGGATCTGCCACACCGACGCCTATACGCTCGACGGCTTCGACAGCGAGGGCATCTTTCCCTCGATCCTCGGCCATGAGGGCGCCGGCATCGTTCGCGAGGTCGGGCCAAACGTGACCTCGGTGAAGGCCGGCGATCACGTGATCCCGCTCTACACGCCGGAATGCCGGCAGTGCAAAAGCTGCCTGAGCCAGAAGACCAACCTCTGCACGGCTATCCGCGCGACGCAGGGCAAGGGCGTGATGCCGGACGGCACCTCGCGCTTCAGCCACAAGGGCAAGCCGATCTTCCATTACATGGGCTGCTCGACGTTTTCGAATTTCACGGTGCTGCCCGAGATCGCGGTGGCAAAAATCCGCGAGGACGCGCCGTTCGACAAGAGCTGCTACATCGGGTGCGGGGTGACGACGGGCGTCGGCGCCGTGGTGAACACTGCCAAGGTGACACCCGGCGCCAACGTCGTCGTGTTCGGCCTAGGCGGCATCGGGCTCAACGTCATCCAGGGCGCCAGGATGGCGGGCGCCGACAAGATCGTCGGCGTCGACATCAACGATTCCAAGGAAGACTGGGGCCGCCGCTTCGGCATGACCCATTTCGTCAACCCGACCAAGGTGAGCGACATCGTCCAGCATCTGGTCGGGCTCACCGACGGCGGCGCCGACTACACCTTCGACTGCACCGGCAACACCGGCGTGATGCGGCAGGCACTGGAAGCCTGCCACCGCGGCTGGGGCGTCTCGGTCATCATCGGCGTGGCGGAAGCCGGCAAGGAAATCGCGACACGGCCGTTCCAGCTCGTCACCGGGCGAGTCTGGAAGGGCACGGCGTTCGGCGGCGCGCGCGGCCGCACCGACGTGCCGAAAATCGTCGACTGGTACATGAACGGAAAGATCGAGATCGACCCGATGATCACTCACGTCCTCAAGCTCGAGGAGATCAACAAGGGATTCGACCTCATGCACGAGGGCAAATCGATCCGTTCGGTCGTCGTGTTCTGAATTGGAGAACGTCAAACAAGGAGGAGAGGTCCATGGTTGCCCATATCCATCCATCGGTCGACAACGGCGTGAAGAAGGGGACCGGCAGTTTCGCCGGCGGTACGCTGGTCTGCAAATGCTCGGACCGGCCGGTCAAGGTCGCGATCCGGGGCGACGTCGCCCACAACCACGCTTGCGGTTGCACCAAGTGCTGGAAGCCGGCCGGCGCAACCTTCTCCGTCGTCGCCGTGGTGCCGCGCGATAATCTCCGGGTGACCGAGAACGGCGACAAGCTGGCGATTGTCGACGCCTCGGCCGCCATCCAGCGCTACGCCTGCAAGGCCTGCGGCACGCACATGTACGGCCGGATCGAGAACACCGGCCATCCGTTCTACGGCCTCGACTTCATCCATCCCGAACTGTTCCAGGAAGGCGGATGGGCGGCGCCGGGCTTCGCCGCGTTCGTCTCCTCGGTCCTGGAATCCGGCGTGCAGCCGGCCGAGATGGACGGCATCCGCGCGCGATTGAAGGAACTCGGACTCGAACCCTATGACTGCCTGTCGCCGCCGTTGATGGACGCGATCTCGAGCCACGTCGCCAAGGCGAAGAAGGCGGCCTGAAGATTCCCTCTGGACTACCCACTGGCCGGCGGCGTCACACCCGCCGGCTTTTTCGTGCTGCGTTGCGAAGAGCGTAGCCCGTAGCCGGGATGAGCGGAGCGACATCCGGGGGCGCTGTCGGCATGGGCGACTGTCCCGGATCTCGCTGCGCTCATCCATGCTACCAAAGTCATGCCGCCACCAAGAATCAGGACCAGTTGACCCATCGCGCGGTTCTATGCACGAGGTAACCTGACAAGAAGACGCCTTCGCGAGGATCCGCCCCATGCAGATTGCCATCGACGCCGCCTCTATCCTGCCCGACGATTTCGCCGACGCCGCGCTGATGGGGAGGGTCTGGCGCCCCGATCTCGCGGGCCCCGCGGTGGTCGCAATTCGCGAGAAGGGCGTCTTCGACATTACCGACGAGTTTCCGACCGCCAGCCAGCTGGCCGCCTCCGACCCCGCCGAGGCGCTGCGCGCGACGAAAGGCGTGCGGATCGGCGCGCTGCAGGACATTTTGAACAACACGCCGCCCGATAGCCGCGATCCCAAGAAGCCGTGGCTCCTCGCGCCGATCGACCTGCAGGTGATCAAGGCGGCCGGCGTCACCTTCGCCGTGTCGATGCTGGAGCGGGTGATCGAGGAGCGGGCGCGCGGCAATCCCGATTCGGCGGAGGCGATCCGCGCCGAGGTGACGCGGATCGTCGGCACGGACCTGTCGCAACTGAAGCCGGGTTCGGCCGAGGCTCAGCACGTCAAGGACGTGCTGGTCTCGCAAAATGCCTGGAGCCAGTATCTCGAAGTCGGCATCGGGCCGGACGCGGAAGTGTTCACCAAGGCGCCGGTGCTGTCGGCGGTCGGCACCTGCGTCGATGCGGGTCTGCATCCGAAATCGACCTGGAACAATCCGGAGCCCGAAGTGGTGCTGGTCGTGGCGCGCGACGGCAAAATCGTCGGGGCTACGCTCGGCAACGACGTCAATTTGCGCGACTTCGAGGGACGTTCGGCGCTGCTGCTGTCGAAAGCCAAGGACAACAACGCCTCCTGCGCCATCGGCCCGTTCGTGCGCTTCTTCGACAAGGGATTTACGCTCGACGACGTCAGAAAGATGGAAATCTCGCTGGAGGTAAAGGGGCCGGAGGGTTTTGTGATGCACGGCACGTCGTCGCTGAGCCAGATCAGCCGCGACCCGGCCGACATCGTCGGCCAGACCATTAACGAGAACCATCAATATCCCGACGGCTTCGTGCTGTTCCTCGGAACCATGTTCGCGCCGATCCAGGACCGAGCCGCCAAGGGGCAGGGGTTCACCCATGTCGAGGGCGATCTGGTGACAGTCTCGACGCCCAAGCTCGGCCGGCTGACCAACCGGATGCGCCACAGCGGCGATTGCGAACCCTGGACGTTCGGCATCACCGAGCTGTTCGAATACCTAATGCGCCGCAAGGGCGCGCGCTGACATGGCGAAAGTCAGGGTTGGTCTGGCCGGCTGCGGCTTCGTGTCCGAGCTGCACATGCATGCCTACCGGCGGGTCTATGGCATCGACGTCGAGGTTCGCGCCGTCGCGGCGCGGGGCGAGCATGTCGTCGAATTCGCCCGCCGCTATCACATCCCGACTGTATACCGCAGCTTTCGCGAACTGATCGCCGACGCCGACCTCGACGTCATCGACATCTGCACGCCGCCCAATTTGCACGCCTCGATGATCGTCGAGGCCATGCAGGCCGGCAAGCACGTGATCTGCGAAAAGCCGTTCCACGGCTATTTCGGGCGCGACGGCGACGCGCAGCCGATCGGCAGGCATGTACCGAAAGCCCTGATGTACGAGCGGGTGATGGAGGAGATGGCCGCGACCCGCGCGGCGATCGAAAACACCGGCCGGCTGTTCATGTATGCCGAGGACTGGATCTATGCGCCGGCGGTAGCCAAGACCGCGGAAATCCTCAAAGCAACAAAGGACAAGATCCTGTTCATGAAGGGCGACGAGAGCCATTCCGGCTCGCACGCCGCGCACGCCGCGCAATGGGCGATGACCGGCGGCGGCTCGCTGATCCGGATGGGATGCCATCCGCTCTCCACCGTGCTCTATCTCAAGCAGGTCGAAGCCCGCGCGCGCGGCGAGACGATCACGGTGGCGAGCGTGACCTGCGATGTCGGCAACGTCACGGCCTGTCTTGGCCCTGACGAACGCGCCGTGCTCAAGGCCAATCCCGTCGATGTCGAGGACTGGGGCATGCTGACGGCGACCTTCTCCGACGGGACCAAGGCCACGGTGTTCTCCGGCGACATGATCCTGGGCGGCGTGCGCAATTTGATCGAGACCCATACCAATAGCGGTGCGCTGTTCGCCAACATCACGCCGAACACGCACATGATGAGCTACCAGACCAGCGAAGAAAAACTCACCGGCGTCTACATCACCGAAAAGGTCGATCGCAAGACCGGCTGGCAATATGTCTGCATCGAGGAAGAATGGACCCGCGGCTACGTCCAGGAAATCCAGGATTTCATGGAATGCGTCGCGACGGGACGGCAGCCGTTGTCGGATCTCGCCCTGGCGTTCGAGACGATCAGGGTGAATTACGCCGGGTATTGGGCGGCGGAGGAGGGACGGCGGGTGGTGCTATAGCCGGTATGAGCCAGCAGGCCGCGCGAAAGAGCGTCCGATGACAGGCTCCGCGACATCAGGGAAAAGTCATTGCGGTTCTTCGCCGTTGCCGTCGCAGGTTGCTTCCGCCTGCGTCTCTGCGTGACGATCGTCCCGCATTTCGCTGGGCCCATGCCGGGCTACGAAGACGCCGCTTACTGAAGAACCTTCGGCAAAACGACGACGACGTCGATCGTCTGCTTGAGAATTCGCCCGGCGATATCAGCGATGAGAAGGGCGAAGTCGTCCTCCATATCCGCGGCGGTGCTTTCGTCCTTTGCGTAAACGTAGAGAAGCGACCCGTCCAACGAGGCAAATCTCACACCGGTAAACACCCGGTCGAATTCGTTGGCGCCGAGGACCGACGCCACTCGGGCCTGTATCGCGTAATCCTGGATATCACTCAGTTCCATTGTCCTGCCGTCAAGATGATCAATTGCTTGCGGTATACATGTCTATGACTCATCCTGATTCAAGGGCGCGCGCCGCAAGCCGGGGTGGCGCCGGCTTGCGGACGTTGCGGAAACCGCCCGCTTCGACCGTTAGATCCAGCCGCGGCCGCCGCTCAGGTGGCTGAAGCCGTCGGCCATGTGCTGCCGGGCGTCGGCCAGTTCGCGCAGGCCACCGAAGATGTCGCCCTGTGCGAATTCCCGCTGAGCGTCGCGGTAATCCTGCTGAGCCATGCGGAAGTCCTGAGCGGCTTCACGCAGGTTGTTGTGGTCGTGGTGGTGATGGTGACCATGGCAGCCGTGGCCGCCCTGGTTAGCCAGGTTGCCCAAGATACCGCCGATCATGTTTCCAATGAGAGGTGCTGCAAAACCTGCCAGAGCGAACATCGTGCATTCTCCTTTTTGAAAAAGGTACCCGCGCCGACCCAATGCCGGACGCCGGGGGCCTCGCTGCAATATCTGGCGGGGAATCGGAATGAATTCCGTGCGGTAGGTCACGGATGTCCGGACCGACGACGCGCCACGAAAATGCGCGCAGCGCCTCTACTCCACACGAAAAAAGAGCCGCGGCTGCTCTCAAGAGCCACGGGTCTTTTTGCAATCGGGCTTGGCCGCGTGAACGCGGTTCGTCAGAGATGATCTGAAGAACGGGCCTGGAAACGGGCAGCCGGCTTCTTGATCCGCGAACTAATAGCCGTAGTAGCCGCCGCCGTAGCCGACATCATATCCGGCGCCATAATAGCCGCCGCGGTCCCAGCCGCCGCCATAGACACAGCAGGGCGGAGGAGCATGGACGATGCGGCAGCAGGGCGGCGGAGGTGGTGGTGGGACATAGACCTGGCAGCAGCCGCCACCCGCGTAGTAATAGCCGCCGCCCCGATATCCGTATCCGGCTGCACCATATCCGCCGCGGTAGTAGCCATCGGCTTGGGCGCTGGAAGGAATGATGGCGGCAGCGAGTGCGAGAACCGTCGTGGACACGACGGCTATCCTGCCGAATTTCAGCATCATGAGACGTCTCCTGTTGTTTTTCTGGCGGCGAGCCCGCACTTGGATCGTAGTTTGCCAATAGAGACGCCAAACAAGGCGCAAGCTGGGAATTGCGCGCGGCCACCACGCGATATCTCCCGATATGGTTAAGGCAGCGACGGTCGCATGGTCCGCCGTCGGGATATTCCACTTCGACAAGTTCGAAAGCGCAGCAGCACGGCGTCGCGCAACGATCGGCGACGGGTTGATCTGCTCGCGCAGATCAACCGCACGCATCGCGCGGCGCTTCCTCGACGCTGTTCTTGCAGAACTCAGAAGTGATAATTCACGCCGAGGCGCATCACGTTCGACGGAAAATCGGACGGGACGGAAGCCGGCAGGGCGGCCGGTTGCGACAAGCCGAGATAGAGATATTCGACCTTGGCCGACCAGTTCGGACCAAGGCCGAATGGCGTGAGGGCGAATTCGGCGCCGGCCCCGATCGTCCAGCCCGCGTCCGCGCTGGTATCCGACAGCCCGCCGAGCCTGACCGTGCTGACGCCGACGGCGAGGCCTGCCGTGCCATAGAAGTAGACCGTGTTGTTGAAGACGAAGCCGGCCCGTCCGCGCAACGTTCCGAACCACGGGTTGGAGAACTTGTAATCGGCGAACGTACCGCCGGCGCTCGAGAGGTTGAAGTCCGCCTCGACGCCATACACGAACGAACCATTCTGCCAGTTGTAGCCGCCCTGAATGCCGCCAATGAATCCGCTCGAACCGGAACTGCCGACAGTCGAGGTCCACTGGAAGCCGGCATTGGCGCCGACATAGGGACCCAGCCAGAGGCAGGGCAGCAGCGGCGATGGCGTCGGTAGCGGCGCATAGGACGCCGGTCCGAACTGGGGCGGAGGCCCATATTGCGGAGGAGGCGCGTATTGCGGAGGAGGCGCGCCGTATTGAATAGGTGCATCCGCTGCATTCGCCGAAACGAATGCAAGCATTGTAGTCAAGACTGTCCCACCCGGCGCCAGTACGCTTTGGCGCCGCCAACAAAAATTCATGGCGACCTCTACTAGTGTCGCCCACCGAGCCCGTTCAACAACGTAAAGGAACCGAGTTAATGCAGCGCTAACATGCCGCGCAGCCGATGAATTCGACGCCGATGCTGATCTGACGGATGCTTGGTGTGCTGCGCGACGTCCGCATCAAAGGCTTTGCAGCGGACTTCGAAAGGTGCGGTGTGCGATGGGCCGAAGCCGTACATCTGCCGCGCGAGAAATGCGATGAACGGCGGAGATGCAACGCGCAGCAACGACGCAGCTTCACATCCGAGCTTCGTCAATGGTTCTCGACCGTGCGGGCTGAGGCGAGTTCAGCCTTGCTCGCCACATGCGTAGGCGCCGCTCCGAGTGACGAACCTCACGGAACTCTTTTGGCCGCTTTCGCAAAAAGTGGGGAGGGATCCGGATGCGTCGCCACGACGGCAAACGCAGGGCTTGGGCACTCCCCCAGGATGAGGACTTCACCATGTGTGGAATTGGCAATTACGGAGCCGCCTCTGAGTTTCACGAGGCGCGGCAAGATTTTCGCGAGGCTCGGCGGGAGACCTTCGAAGCGAAGCAGCACTTCGCAGAGGCCCGGGAGCAGTTCTCGGAGGCCCGCGAGGACTTCGCGCACGGAAACATTCTGGGCGGCATCATGCACACGATCGCAGGACGCCGGGAGCTCGCCGAAGGGCGCGAGGATCTCGCGGACGCGCGTCAGGCTCGCTCCGAAGGGTTTCAGCATCTCGCACAGGGCTATATGGACCAGGCCCTTGGCCTCGGCGGGTTGGGTGGCTGCGGCGCGCTCGGCGGCTACTATGGCGGCCTTGGCCCCAACATCGATCCTGGTTTCATACCCGGGGGCATCGGTGGCGGTTTTGACGGAGCGGCCTTCGATCCCGGGTTTATCCCCGCCGGCCTGGGCGGTTTTGACGGACCTGGCTTTGACCCCGGATTCAACCCCGGCTTCGTGGGTGGCGGCGGGCTGCTCCCCGCAGCCGGCGCAGTCATCGGCGGAGGATTCGAGGCGGCCGAGCACGTTCTCGGTGGCGTTGGCGATGCGGTTGGCGACCTTGCAAGGGGCGACGTGGTCGGCGCAGCCAAGGACATCGTCGGAGGCGTGACCAAGGGCGTCGAGGACGCCGTCGGTGGCGTCGTCAAGGGCGTCGGCAAATTGCTCGGCTTCTAGCCAAGCCGTTCGAACGACCCACGACGGAGATCCCGATCTCCATCAAGTCCTGGGGCGGCGACGACGCCGCCCCAGGATTTCAGCGCGCCTTACGCCGCATACACCGATGATTTCGGCAGCGGGAATACCGGATCCTGCGTGCGAATGCTGGTCGGCCACACCACCGAAATATGCTCGCCGGCGTTCTGCATCACCACCGGCGTCGAGCGCTCGTTCTGGCCGGACAACGGCGTGCCGGGCCGGAAGAACTTGACGCCATAGCCCTGGATGGTGCCGCCGGCGGGGATATCGACGTCGAGCGCGGCCTTGCGGATCGCTTCGGGATCGAAGCCGCCGTATTTCTCCTTGGCGACCGGCAGCACGTTGTTGAGCAGCACCCAGGTCTGGTTGAAGCCCATCGAACAATGCGGCGGCACGTCGGTCGCCGACGTCTTGGCCTTGTAGCGCTCCACCATGGTCTTGGTGAGGTCGCCGATTCCCGGCGCGAGCTTTGACGGGTCGAGCAGTTGCGCCGGCACCGGATCGACGTTGCAGAAATGGTCGATGTCGGCGGCGAAGGTCGCGCGCAGCTTGTCGAGCTGGCTGTAGCCGGCGCCGGCGCCGAACAGCATCTTGAACTTCAGCCCGTTCTCGCGCGCCTGGCGCAGGAACAGGGTGATGTCGGGATTGTATCCGGCGTGCGAAATCACGTCGGCGCGGGCGCGCTTGATTTTCGTCACCAGCACCGAGAGATCGGGGGCCGAGGCCGAGTAGCCTTCCTTGAGCACGACCTGCAGTCCGGCTTCCTTCGCATAGGCTTCGTCGGCGGCGGCGACGCCGACGCCATAGGGGCCGTCCTCGTGGATCAGCGCGACCTTGACGTCCTTCGGGTCCATGCCGAGCTTGGCCTTGGCGTGCTCGGTGAGAAAGCCCGCAAAGGCCTGGCCGTACTGGTCGGAGTGGATCTGCGCGCGGAACACGTATTGCAGGTTCTTGTCCTTGAACACGGCGGTGGAAACCGCCGTCGTGATCCAGAGGATTTTTTTCTGCTGCTCGACCTTGGCGGCCAGCGGCACCGCGTGCGAGCTGGCATAGACGCCGCTGATGATGTTGATCTTTTCCTGGTCTATCAGGCGGTTGGACTCGTTGATTGCGACGTCCGGCTTGCTCTGGGAATCGGCGGAGACGGGCGCGATCTTGTACTTGCCGCCGATGCCGCCCTTTTCGTTGACGAGGTCGATGGCGATCTGCGCGCCGATCGAGGAAGCGACCGACCCGCCCGCCGCGAACGGCCCGGTCAGGTCGTAGATCAGCCCGATGCGCACGGTTTCGGCCTGCGCCTGCGCGCGGGTCCAATCGAAAGTGAATGCAGCGGCCGCAGCCGCGGAAGTCTTCAGCAGCGTCCGGCGTGACGTCGGCATCGTGTCCTCCCCCTGATTTATCGCCCGGATTTTTCCGGTGCCGGGTCGAGTATTTTGAGAAAGGGAGGAGAAGTCAACGGGCGGCGTGGCGGCGGGAGGCCCATGGTTCTCAGGATATTCACCCCGGCCACAACGGCCAGGCCGTTGCGCGGGGATGATGGTTCTCGCGATGGCGGGCGCCTACTTGCCCTTGGTATCGACCTTTTGCTTTTCGTCCTCGTTCATCTTCTTGATGACGGGATCGCGGCTGGCTTCGCCGGTGGTCCGCGTTGTCGTAGCCGGCGCCGCGTCGCTCGGAAGCGAGGTCTGACCGGGCGGGCTGGTCGCCGGCCGGGTGGCAGTGGTGCTCGGCGGCGAAGAGGTTTGGGCGGTCGCCGCCGGGGCATTCAATAGAAAGGCGCTCGACAGCAGCATTACCGCGAGCGCCATGTCGTTGGGTTTCATTGGTCTGCACTCCCTGTCAAACCAATGAAACCGCCAGTTCGACCTATCGTTCCGCTCTACGCCTCCAACTGCTTGCCGATCGGCAGCGCGCGGATGCGCTTGCCTGTCGCGGCGAAGATCGCGTTGATCAGTGCCGGGGCAAACGGCGGCACGCCGGGTTCGCCGACCCCGCTGGGCGGCGTGTCGGCACCCGGCGGCACGATGTAGACGTTGGTCACCGCAGGAGCCTCGTCGATCCGGATCACCGGGAAGTCGTCGTAATTGCCCTGCTGCACCTTGCCGTCCTTGAAGGTGATTGCGCCATACTTGGCAAGGCTCATGCCCATGATCGCCGCGCCCTCGATCTGCGACTGGATTCGCTCCGGATTGACATAGGTGCCGCAATCGATCGCGGTATCGACCCGGGGTACGGTCAGCTTGCCCTTGTCGTCGACCTTCACCTCGACGATGGTGGCGACATAGCTGACGAAGCTGCGGTGCACGGCGATGCCGAGACCATGGCCCTTGGGAACGGCGCGTCCCCAGCCGCCCTTGTCCGCGACCAGTTCGACGACCTTGCGCAGACGCCCGGTATCGATCGGGTAGCTGTCATAGGGTTCGCCGTAGTTCCAGAGATCCTTGACCGAATCGAGCTTCACGATCCGGGGCGAGCCGATCAGTTCCAGCAGCATGTCCTTGGGATCGCGCTTGGTGGCAAGCGCGATCTCGGCGACCATCGACTGCACCGCAAAGGCGCGAGGGATGTTCGACACCGAGCGGAACCAGCCGATGCGGTGATGCGCGGCGGCTTCCGGGTTCTCGCACTGCACGTTGGCGATTTCGAAGGGCATGTCGACGAGACCCATGCCGACCTCGAATGGCGCCTGGTGTTTGGCGCCGGCGGCAAAGGTCGAGGCGATGGTCGGCGCGGCGCTGCGATGCCGCCAGGCCGTGACCTTGCCGTTCTTGTCGAGGCCGGCCTCGATCCGTTCCACCGAGACGGTATGCAGGAAACCGGTGCGGATATCATCTTCGCGGGTCCACTGCACCTTGACGGGGGCGCCGAGCTCCTTGGAGAGCAGGGCGGCCTCGATGGCGAAATCGCATTTCGACTTGCGGCCAAAGCCGCCGCCGAGCAGGGTGACGTTGACGGTGACGTTCTGCTCGGGAATGCCAAGTGTCTTGGCGATATCCTCGCGCGTTCCGCCCGAACTCTGCACCGGTCCCCAGATCTCCGCCTTGTCGCCGCTGACATTCGCGACCGCGACCGGCGGCTCCATGGCGACATGGGCCAAATGCGGCAGATAATATTCGCCTGTTATCACCTTGTCGGCGCCTTTCAGAGCAGCTTCGACGTCGCCCTCCTTGCGCAGCACCAGGCCGGGCTTTCGTGCGGCTTGCTCCAGTTCGGCGCGGTAGGCGACCGACTCGTATTTGCCGTTGGGACCGTCGTCCCAGACGATCTTCAGCGCATCGCGGCCCTTGATCGCGGCACCGGTGTTGCGCGCGATCACCGCTACGCCGCCGAGCGGCTGGAACTTGGACGGCCACGGCCAGCCCTTGACTTCCATCACCTTTTCAACGCCGGACACCTTCATCGCCGCCGATCCGTCGAACGAGGCGACCTTGCCGCCGGTGACCGGCGGGCGGGCGATGACGGCGTATTTCATGCCGGGCAGGCGGACGTCGGCGCCGTAGCGCGCGGTGCCGACCGTGATGTCGCGCAGGTCGACGATGCTGATCTGCCCCTTGCCGAGATAGCGAAAATCCTTCGGATCCTTCAGCTTGAGGCCTTCGATGCTGGGTACCGACTCCTTGGCGGCGTCGGCCGCCAGATCGCCAAAGCCGATGCGACGTCCACTCGCGCTGTGAATCACTTCATGATTGACCGCCTTCACCTCGGCCGCCGGAACGCCCCAGCGTTTCGCCGCGGCGGTCTCCAACATCGAACGGGCGGAGGCGCCGATCTGGCGCATCGGCATCAGGTAGTGGCGCGTGCTGCGCGATCCGTCCGTATCCTGGTTTCCGAATTTGGCCTCGTCGCCATGGGCCTGCTGGATGCGGACGCGCGCCCAGTCGGCTTCCATTTCTTCCGCGACGATCATGGGGAGACTGGTGCGGACGCCGGTTCCCATCTCGGCGCGGTGCGCGACGATGGTGACGATGCCGTCAGGGGCGATCGAGACGAATACGCGCGGGTCCACCACGACGCCGTGCGGCATCTTGTCGGCACCGGTCTTGTAGGCGGCAAGCGCGGGGCGCGACATCACCGGCGCAGCGAGCACGAAGCCGCCGGCGAGGCCAAGGCCTTTCAACATGCTGCGGCGCGAGACGTTCTCGACCTTGACGTAGTGTTCAAAGCCACGGAGTTTTCTGGGATTGGCAAGAATGTTCATGATCAAACCCCCGTCGAAGCGAGGTGAACGGCGTTTTCGATACGCTGGTAGCAGCCACAGCGGCAGATGTTGCCCGCCATCGCTTCGCGTATCTGGTCGTTGTTGGGCTTGGGATTATCGAGCAGCAATGCGGCCGCCTGCATGATTTGCCCGGCCTGGCAGAAGCCGCATTGCGGGACGTTGAGCTGGCGCCAGGCTTTCTGGACCGCGTGATCGCCGGTCGGATGCAGGCCTTCGATCGTCGTGACGTCGCGGCCCACCACGTCGGAAACGGAAGTGATGCAGGAGCGCACCGCCTGCTTGTCGACGATCACGGTGCAGGAACCGCACAGTGCCTGGCCGCAACCATATTTCGTGCCGGTCAGTCCGGCTTCGTCGCGCAGGAACCAGAGCAGCGGGAGATCGGGGTCGCCATCCCAGTTCTTTTGCTGGCCGTTGATCTTCAAGGTAATCATGATCGATCCTCGCTCTTGATAAGCTTGTGATGGTTGGACGCTGGCGTCAGCGAAGAACGTGACGGCTGATCGCTTGGCGCCTGCGCTTTGGAATTCCTGGCTAATTTCGTCTGGCTGGGATTCTTCGAGCCATCCTCCTGATCAATTGTTTTTGGTGTTGCTCGGCTAAAGTCCTCCACAAAATGCGTCTGCATATTTGCTTCCTCATGTTGGGCGAAAGCGGGGCGTCTGAAAAGAATCGCATTGGTCAGCAGCGCTGACGCAGTGGGTGTGACCAAAGTGAACTCACGTCGATCAGTGCATCAATTCATCGAAAGAAAAAGCGTACGGCGCGCCGTAGGTCTTCGCTCGCATTGCCGCCTCTGGCGCACTGCATATAACCGAAAGCTGAGCTGTTCTGCGAAATACGCATGATGCTCAAGGTGGGGCGTGAACGCGCGAGAAGCGTCGCGAGTGCCGATTATTCCTGACCTTTATGGAGATTTGCTGCTGCAACCGAGGGATGAACAGCGTGAAATGCGATTCGTCGGTCGCCATCGTTTTGACTGACTCACTCCATCAGCTTGCGTCATGTGCAAATCCGATCAGCCAACAACCGCGATCACGCGCACAGATACCGAATTCGCGGCAGCGAGATCCCCGGATCAAACGCGACGCGCGCTCATTGTGACGGCGTTCGCAACAGGGGTCTGCCTGGCATCGTCGAATTCCTCCATCGCCGAAGAAGATCAGCCGGGGAGTAACGAGCGGCCCCAGAAGGGCGACGTGCTCGTTTACTCAGAAGGAGCGCGCGCTGGCGAAATGATCAGGCCGGTAGATTTGAAGGCCGGCGGCCCGCCGGTGCGGGCGTGGCCGAAGGACCCCAAGACATCGGTTGTCCGCAACGGGTCGCGGCTCAACGAGATTCTCGTCGTGAAGCTCGACCCGGCCGAACTGGATGAGGAGACGCGCGCCCATTCTGCGGAGGGCGTCGTGGCCTATTCGGTGATCTGCGTCCACACGGGTTGCCCGGTTACGGGATGGGTGAAGGCCGCCAGTGGCAACAAGGACGTATTCAAGTGCTTTTGCCACAATTCCGAATATGACCCGAGGCAGAACGCGCAGGTCGTGTTTGGTCCGGCGCCCCGGCGTCTGCCGGCGCTGCCGCTGGCGATGGACGACGGCACGCTGACGGTTGCTGCAGCGTTCGTCGGAAAGGTAGGTGCGCAGACCGGCAAGTGACGGCCGGCGATCGCTTCACGACAACAAACAAAATTCGGGAGCTGAAACAAAGGGGAGGTTGCGTTATGGCCTTGAAGCAATGGCTTATGGCGGGTTTGCTAGCGTCCACCTGTCTCGTTCCGATCGCTGCTACTGCCGGCCCGATCGAGAAATACAGCCCGGTAACGCCCGAGCGCCTCAAGAATCCAGAACCCGGCAACTGGATGCATTACCGCCGGACCTATGACGGGCAGGGCTACAGCCCGCTCGACCAGATCAACACCTCGAACGTGAAAAACCTGACGCCGGTGTGGACGTTCTCGACCGGCGTGGTCGAAGGCCACGAGGCGCCGCCCATCATCAACAACGGCATCATGTTCGTCGCCACGCCGTCCGGACAGGTGATCGCGCTCGATGCCAAGACCGGCGATGAGTATTGGCGCTACAAGCGCCAGCTTCCCGACGACCTGTTCCAGTTGCACCCGACCAATCGCGGCGTCGGGCTGTGGCAGGACAAGGTCTATCTCGCCACTACCGACGATCATCTGGTCGCGCTTGACGCCAAGACCGGCAAGGTGGTGTGGGATACCAAGGTGCAGGACTACAAGAAGGGACAATATCTCACGCTGATGCCGCTCATCGTCGACGGCAAGGTGATCGTTGGCGGTTCGGGCGGCGAGTTCGGCATTCGCGGCTATGTCGTCGCCTTCGACGCCGAGAGCGGGAAGGAACTGTGGCGCACCTTCACCATTCCCGGGCCCGGCGAGCCCGGCCACGAAACCTGGAGCGGCGACGACTGGAAAACCGGCGGCGCGCCGGCCTGGATGACCGGCACCTACGATACCCAAACGCGGACCATCTATTGGGGCACCGGCAACGCCGCGCCATGGCCGGGCGAAACCCATCCCGGCGACAATCTCTATTCGACGTCGGTGCTCGCGCTGGATCCCGATACGGGCAAGATGAAATCTCACTTCCAGTATCATCCGAACGATTCCTGGGACTGGGACGAGGTGGACCCACCGATGCTGGTCGACCTGCAAAGGGATGGCCGCACCGTCAAGAGCCTGATCCATCCGGGACGCAACGCGATCTTCTGGGTGCTGGAGCGCAAGGAGGAAGGGATCAAGTACCTTGCGGGCTGGCCGTTCGTACACACCGACGTGTGGAAGGGCATCGATCCGTCCGGCAAACCGATCGTCGATCCCGCGCACAAGCCGGGGGTCGGCAAGCGCGTGGAGTTCTGCCCGTCGCTGTGGGGCGGCAAGGACTGGCCGTCGGCGGCATACAGCCAGAAGACCGGCCTCGTCTACGTTCCCGCCAACGACAATTTCTGCGGCGGGTTCACCGGCGAGAAGGTGCCTCTGAAACCGGGACAGCTCTGGCTCGGCACCAAGCCCGAAGACATCGGCCTGACGCCGCGCCCCGGCGCCACCTATTTCGGCGAACTGCAAGCGTGGGATCCGGTCACCGGCAAAAAGGCCTGGTCGCACAAATTCCCGAAATCGCATCTGTTCGGTTCGGTGACGGCGACCGCGGGCGACCTGATCCTGGCCGGCGGCACCAATGACCGGATGTTCCGCGCCTTCCATGCCAAGACGGGCGAACTGCTGTGGGAGCAGAAGACCAACTCCGGGATCATGGGCATGCCGATCGCCTATGAGGTAGACGGCACGCAATATATCGCGGTGCAGTCCGGCTGGGGCGTCGACGCCCAGCGTATTCAAGACGCGCTGGCGGGCAAGGTTCCCGGGTTCGAGAACAATGTCCCGCAGGGCGGCGTGGTCTGGGTGTTCGCCGTGAAGAAGTGACGGCAAGGTGGGTGCAAAGCGCCTGGCCACTCAAGTCAGTGGCTGGGCGCTACACGTCGACCGCCACCTTCAGCGCCTCGGCACGGATCTCTTCGACCAGCCGTTCCTTGAGCTGGACGAATTCCGGCGCGGTCTTGATCTTGTAGGAGCGCGGGTGGGGCAGGTCGATCGCGATCTCGGTCTTGATGCGGCCGGGGCGCGCGCTCATGACGATCACGCGGCTGCCGAGGAAGATCGCTTCCTCGATATCATGGGTGACGAACAGCACGGTCTTCTGCTCGCGCTCCCAGATGCCGAGCAGCATTTCCTGCATCAGAACGCGGGTCTGGTTGTCCAGCGCGCCGAACGGCTCGTCGAGCAGCAGAATCTTTGGATCGTTGGCCAGCGCGCGGGCGATCGCCGTGCGCTGCTGCATGCCGCCGGACAGTTGCTTCGGCCAGTGGTTCTCGAAGCCGTAGAGGCCGACGCGTTGAATGAACCCAGCGGCGATCCGGCCGCGCTCCGCTTCGGACACCCCGCGCTCGCGCAGGCCGAAGGCGATGTTTTCGCGCACCGTCAGCCAGGGGAACAGCGTGTAGGACTGGAACACCATGCCGCGGTCCGCGCCGGGGCCTGTGACTTCCTGGCCGTCCAGCACGACGCGGCCCGAGGTCGGCCGGTCGAGGCCTGCGATGATCCGCAGCAGCGTGGACTTTCCGCAGCCGGACGGGCCGAGAATGGTGACGAAATCGTTGTTGGCGACGTCGAGCGTGGTCGGCTCCAGCGCCCGCGTCGGCGCGTTGCCCTGTCGTGCGGGAAAAGTGCGGGAGACCTGATCAATCTTCAGCGTGGTCATGCCAGCTTCCAGGGAAACAGCCAGGCATTGAACGCCTTGAACAGGAAATCCGAGACCAGGCCGATCAGGCCGATGACGATGATGCCGAAGATGATCTGGCCGGTGTTGAGCAGCGCCTGGCTGTCGGTGATCATGTGGCCGATGCCGGAGGATGAGCCGATCAGTTCGGCGACGATGACATAGGTCCACGCCCAGCCCAGCACGAGGCGAAGAATTTCGGCGATGTCGGGCGCGGAGGAGGGCAGCAGCACGCGGCGGATGATGCCGCCGTCGCCGGCGCCGAGCGTATAGGCGGCCTCGACGAGGTCGCGCCGCGTGGCGCCGACGGTGACCGCGACCATCAAAATGATCTGGAACACCGAGCCGATGAAGATGACGAGCAGCTTTTGCAACTCGCCGATGCCGGCCCACAGAATCAAGAGCGGGATGAAGGCCGAAGCGGGCAGATAGCGCGCGAACGAGACAAACGGTTCGAGGAAGGCCTCGATCGGCTTGTACGCCCCCATCAGCACGCCAAGCGGCACCGCGATGATCGCCGCCAGCGCAAAGCCGCCGACCACCCGCCAGATCGTCATGCCGATGTCGAACAGGAAGCCATGCTTCGTCAGAAGCTCAAATCCCTCCTGCAGCATGGTCAGGGGATTGGCGAGGAACGTTTTCGACACGTAGCCGCCGAACGTCGCCCAGGCCCACAGGGCGACGAACAGGACGAAGAACGCGAAGCCATAGGCTGCGCGCTGCTTCGTCGTCACGGGATCGAGCGGACGCATCACGTGGTCATGTTTCCCAGGGCGGCGTCGAACCGGCCTACTTGATGAAGCTGGTATCGACGATGTCCTCGATCTTCGGCACCGACTTGATGATGCCGATCTCGAGCAGCAGGTCGGCTGCTTCCTTGCTGAAGGCCTGGAATTCGCCGGCGAAGAATTTCTGGTTCGCGGCCTTGTCCTGCCAGCGAAGGTATTTTGCGGAGTTGCCGAACTGCTCGCCGGACTGCTTCACGTCCGCGCCCATGATCTCGTAGGACTTGGCCTGGTCCTTTTCGATCAGCGCCACGGCCTCGAAATAGCTGTCGGCCAGCGCCTTCGCAGCCTTCGGATTCTCGGTCAGGAATTTCGGCGTGCAGCCGAACGTGTCCATGATCATGGGATAGTCGAGCGTGGTGGCGATGATCTTGCCCTTGTCGGGCGCGGCGCGCACCGTCGAGAGATAGGGCTCGTAGGTCATCGCGGCGTCGTTCTGTCCGGCGACGAAAGCCTGCGCGGCGGCGGCAGGCTCCAGGTTCACGACCGTCACGTCCTTGACCGAGAGGCCGTTCTTCTTGAGCATCCAGGCCAAGGTGAAATAGGGTGCGGTGCCGGGTGCAGAGGCCGCGACCGTCTTGCCCTTCAGGTCCTTGATCGCGGCGACGTCGTTGCGAACAGCCATGCCGTCGGCGCCAAAACTCTTGTCGAGCTGGAATATCTGCCTGGTGGCGACGCCGTTGGCGTTCCAGGAAATCCAGGTTTCGACCGTGGTCGCCGCGCACTGGATGTCGCCGGAGGCAATGGCGAGGTGGCGGTCCTTCTGCGGGATCTTCTTGATCGTGACGTCGAGGCCGTTCTTCTTGAAGATGCCGGCCTGGTTGGCGAGCGTGAGCGGCGCGAAGCCGGTCCATCCGGAGATGCCAATGCCGACCTTGACTTCCTGGGCGAGGGCTGGCGAAGACGCCAGGAGAACGGCGGTGGTGGCAAGTATCCTATAAGTACGCATGGCGATGTTCCTTTTGCCGGGTCTAACGGTTGGGTCCTGCTGCTGCATAAATTGTGCCGTACTCGACTTGCATTTTCTCCCTCTCAGCCGCCCTTGAAGCGGGCGATCAGCTTGTGGGTGTCGCCGGGATAGATGAGGCGCACGGCCGTCAGCGTCCGCGCGCTGCGCCAGGTGTGGCGGTCGATCACCAGACAAGGCGCGCCTGGCGCGATGTCGAGCGCTTCTGCGGTATCATCGTCGGCCACGATCGCGCTGATCGCATGTTCGGCCTCCGTCCACGGCACGTGATGCAGCAGCCACGTGCCGGGCGGCTCGCTGGCAAAATCCGCGGCGGCGGCTTCGGGCACGGCGTCGAGATCGATCAGCCGGTCCTCGATCGCAAACGGCATGCCGTCGGCGCTGTGCCGGCACGAGATCGCGACCACCTTGCCGGTCTTGCGCACCCCGAGGCGTTCGCGGTCGGCGGCATTGGCGGCGCGGCGCACACGCTTGATCAACTGATAGCCATAGACGCGGCCGAGCGCGGTGATCTCCGCGCGGATGTCCGGAATGGTCAGCACTGCCGACAGGAATTTGGGACGGCGCACGAAGGTGCCGGCGCGCCGCCGCCGCTCGATCAGATCGGCCTGCGCCAGTTCCGACAGCGCCTTGCTCACGGTCATGCGCGAGCAGCCGTAGCGCGTCATCAGTTGATGTTCGAACGGGATGCGATGGCCCGGCGGCCATTCGCCGGTCAGGATGCGGCGCTCGATGTCGAGCCGGATCTGCTTGTACAGCGTCGGTGTGTGCGCGGTCTGTGCTTTGCCGCGATCCGTCGCGAGGCTCATGCCACGAGCCTCCGCACGGCTCTGTTGAAAGCGTCGCGCGCGTCCTGGCGCAGACGGTGGCGTCCATTTTCGACGACCTTGTTGCCGCCCGCCCACACGCAATCGACGGCCCCGGAACCTGCGGCAAAGATCCAGCCGTCGAGCACGCTATCCCCGCTGCGTCCCGCGAGCGACGGGTGCGCGGTGTCGAGCGTGACGATGTCGGCCCGCGCGCCCGCCGTCAGGCCGGCGACCGGTTGCGCCAGCGCCTGCGCCCCGCCCGCCAACGCCGCATCGAACAGCGCGCGGCCGGTCGAAATGCCGGGGCCGCCCGACAGCACGTTGCGCTCGCGGTGCTTCAGCCGCTGGCCATATTCGAGCTGGCGCAGTTCGTCGGCGACGCCGACCAGAACATTGGAGTCCGTGCCGACGCCAAGCTTTCCGCCGGCGTCGAGAAATTCACGCGTCGGAAACACGCCGTCGCCGAGACTCGCCTCGGTGATCGGGCAGAGTCCCGCGACGGCGCCGCGGCCGGCGAGTGCAGCAATCTCTGTGGCAGTCATGTGCGTTGCATGGATCAGGCACCAGTGCCGGTCGACGGGCGCGTGTTCGAGCAGCCACTCGACCGGCCGGCGGCCCGACCACGCAATGCATTCTTCGACTTCCTTGGTCTGTTCGGCGGCGTGGATATGCACCGGGCCGCCTTCGGCGAGCGGGGCGATTGCGACCAGTTCGTCCGGCGTCACGGCGCGCAGGCTGTGGGGGGCGACGCCGAGATTGGCGCCGGGCAAATCGCGGATGGTGCGTTTTGTCGCATCCATCAGCTTTGCGAACCGGTCGACCGAGCAGATGAAGCGGCGCTGGCCGGCATGGGGGGCGGCGCCGCCAAAGGTGCCATGCGCATAGAAACTCGGCAGCATCGTGAGGCCGATGCCGCCGAGTTCGGCAGCCCGTGCAATGCGCGTCGCCATCTCGGCGGGATTGGCATAGGGCGTTCCGTCGCGATCGTGATGCAGATAATGAAACTCGCCGACGCGCGTAAAACCCCGTTCGAGCATCTCGACATAGAGCAGCGTCGCGACGGCTTCGGTATCATCCGGCGTCATTTCCAGCGCGAAGCGGTACATCGTCTCGCGCCATGTCCAGAACGTGTCAGCCGTGTCGCCGCGAATTTCGGCAAGGCCGGCCATGCCGCGCTGGAAGGCGTGGCTGTGCAGGCTGGCGATGCCGGGGATGGCGACGGCGTGCCGCTCGTCGCCGGCTTCGGGGGCGATGCGGGTCGTCACGTCAGTGATGTTTCCGTCGGTTACAACCACCCGCACGTCGTCAGCCCACCCGGACGGGAGCAGCGCTGATCCGAAATGCAGAGTGGACATGTTTTCCAAACCGGATGGACAGAACATCAAAGCGGGAATATGTATAGACATATCATTACCCCCGTCAAGTTTCCGACCCTTGAGGGAATTGCCGCATGGCCGAGCGCTTCGATACGATCTGGCATAACGCAAGGCTTGCCACGGTCCGCGAAGATCTGCCCGATCTCGGCGTGATGGAGCGGGGCATAATTGCCGCCCGGAACGGCCGCATCGCCTTTGCCGGCAGCGCTTCCGATTTTCCGGCCGATGCGGATGCCAAGGAACGGGTCGATTGCGAGGGGCGGTGGATCACGCCCGGGCTGGTCGATTGCCATACCCATCTGGTGTTCGGCGGCAACCGCGCCCACGAGTTTGAGTTGCGGCTGAAAGGCGCGAGCTACGAAGAAATTGCGCGGGCGGGCGGCGGCATCGTCTCGACGGTAGCGGCGACGCGCGCCGCCAGCGAGGCCGAACTCCTCACCGGCGCGCTGCCGCGCCTCGACGCCCTGATCGGCGAGGGCGTGACGACGATCGAGATCAAGTCCGGCTACGGTCTGAACACGCCAACCGAGATGCGGCAATTGTCCACTGCGCGCGCGCTCGGCCGCGTCAGGCCCGTCAGCGTCCGCACCTCGTTTCTCGGCGCGCATGCGCTGCCGGCTGAAGCGGACGGCGACAAGGATGGCTATATCGATCTGGTCTGCCGCGAGATGCTTCCGGCGGTGGCGGAGGTGGGGCTCGCCGATGCCGTCGACGCCTTCATGGAAAATATCGCTTTCTCCGGCGAGCAGACGGCGCGGGTGTTTCGGGCGGCGAAGGCGCTGGGATTGCCGGTCAAGCTGCACGCGGATCAATTGTCCGATCTCGGCGGCGCCGCGCTCGCCGCGGAGTTTTCTGCGCTGTCCGCCGATCACCTCGAGCACACGAGCGAAGCCGGCGTCGCGGCGATGGCACGCGCCGGGACCGTCGCCGTCTTGCTGCCGGGCGCGTTCTATTTCATTCGCGAAACGACGAAGCCGCCGGTCGAACGGTTTCGCGCGCACGGCGTCAACATGGCGCTCGCCACCGACTGCAACCCCGGCAGTTCGCCGCTGACCTCGCTGCTGCTCGCCATGAACATGGGCGCGACGCTGTTTCGGATGACGGTCGCCGAATGCCTCGCCGGCGTGACGCGGGAGGGCGCGCGGGCGCTCGGCCTGCTCGACGAGACCGGCACGCTGGAAGCCGGCAAGGCCTGCGATCTTGCGATCTGGGACATCGAGCGGCCGGCCGAACTGATTTACCGGATCGGTTTCAACCCGCTGCAGCGTCGGGTGTGGAGGGGGCAATGAAAGGCCGCGACTCGTCGATCGTCGTTACCCCCGGCGCTGTCGGCCTTGACGATCTGGCGCAGGTGCTGGCGGGAGCTTCCGTCGTGCTCGATCCGTCGTTCTGGCCGCGGGTCGAGGCGGCAGCGGCGCTCGTGGCGCGGGCGGCGGCCGCAGCCACGCCGGTCTATGGCATCAATACCGGGTTCGGAAAGCTGGCATCAAAGCGCATTCCGCCAGATCAGACGGCGCTGCTCCAGCGCAATCTCATCGTGTCGCATTGCTGCGGGGTAGGGCCGCCGACGCCCGAACCGATCGTCCGGCTGATGATGGCGCTCAAGATCATATCGCTCGGACGCGGCGCGTCGGGCGTGCGCCGTGAGATCATCGAGCAATTGCAGGCCATGCTGGCGCACGGCGTCTGTCCGCTGGTGCCGCAGCAGGGATCGGTCGGGGCGTCCGGCGATCTGGCGCCGCTGGCGCACATGACCGCGGTCATGATCGGCGAGGGGCAGGCGCTCGCCGGCGGCACCATCGTGCCCGGCCGCGATGCGCTCGCCGCGGCCGGGCTCGCGCCGATCACGCTGGGGCCGAAGGAGGGCCTCGCGCTGATCAACGGAACGCAGTTCTCGACGGCCTATGCGATCTCCGGCTTGCTGCGAGCCCATGGCCTGCTGTGCGCGACGCTGGTGACGGGCGCGTTGTCGGTCGATGCGGCGATGGCGTCGACCGCGCCGTTCCGCCCGGAGATCCAGCAATTGCGCGGGCATCGCGGACAGATCGCCGCCGGTCTCGCGCTGACGTCCTTGCTCGATGGCAGCGAGATCCGCCTGTCGCATCTCGAAGGCGACGACCGCGTGCAGGACCCATACTGCCTGCGTTGCCAGCCGCAGGTTGCCGGCGCCGCGCTCGACCTGCTGATGCAGGCCGGCCACACCCTGACGGCCGAAGCCAACGCCGTAACGGACAATCCGCTGGTGCTGGTCGACAGCGGCGAGATCGTCTCGGGCGGGAATTTCCACGCCGAGCCGGTCGCCTTTGCCGCCGACCAGATCGCGCTGGCGCTATCGGAAATCGGCGCGATCAGCGAGCGGCGCATCGCCACGCTGGTCGATCCCGCGCTGAATTTCGGTTTGCCGCCGTTCCTGACGCCCGATCCCGGGCTCAACTCCGGCTTCATGATCGCGGAGGTGACGGCGGCCGCGCTCTACGCCGAGAACAAGCAGCGCGCCGCGGCGTGCTCGATCGATTCGACGCCGACCAGCGCCAACCAGGAAGATCATGTGTCGATGGCCGCGCATGCCGCGCGACGGCTGTCCGACATGGCTGACAATCTTGCCGCCATTCTCGGCATCGAGCTCCTGGTCGCGGCGCAAGGTATCGGGCAGCGCGCGCCGCATACGACGAGCCCGGCGTTGGCCGCGGTTATCGCGACCTTGCGCGAGCAGGTGCCGCCGCTGGGCCACGACCGTTACATGGCGGGCGATCTCGCCAAGGCCACCGCGCTGGTCGCGGCCGGCGCGTTGCCCGCCGCCGCGATGTCGGTGCTCGACAACAACCCGTTTCCAACCCTTCCCTGGAGAGGCCAGCCATGAACCGCCGACTGGACAACGACCGCACGATCCGGTCGCCGCACGGGTCCGAAATCAGCGCCAGGAGCTGGCTGACCGAAGCGCCATTGCGCATGCTGATGAACAACCTCGACCCTGATGTGGCCGAACGGCCGAGCGAACTCGTCGTCTATGGCGGCATCGGTCGCGCCGCGCGCGACTGGGACAGCTTTGACCGCATCGTTGCATCGTTGCGCAAGCTCGAGGGCGACCAGACGCTGGTGGTGCAGTCGGGCAAGCCGGTCGGCATCTTCCGTACCCATGCCGATGCGCCGCGGGTGCTGATCGCCAATTCCAACATCGTCCCGCACTGGGCGACGCTCGATCACTTCAACGAACTGGACCGGCAGGGGCTGATGATGTTCGGCCAGATGACGGCCGGATCGTGGATCTATATCGGCAGCCAGGGCATCGTGCAGGGGACCTATGAAACCTTTGTCGAGGTTGGCCGGCGTCACTATGGCGGCAGCCTCGCGGGCAAGTGGATCCTGACCGCCGGGCTCGGCGGCATGGGCGGCGCCCAGCCGCTGGCCGCGACCATGGCCGGCGCGTCGATGCTCGCGATAGAATGCCAGCCGAGCCGCATCGAGATGCGGCTGCGCACCGGCTATCTCGACCGCCAGGCCGCGACGCTCGACGAGGCCCTCGCGATCATGGCCGAGGCAACGCAAACCAAAAAGCCGGTCTCGGTCGGCCTGCTCGGCAACGCCGCCGATATTTTTCCCGAACTGGTACGTCGCGGCGTGAAGCCCGACATCGTCACCGACCAGACCAGCGCGCACGATCCCGTCAACGGCTATCTGCCGAGGGGATGGACGCTCGATGAATGGGCGTCGCGGCGCGAAAGCGATCCGAAGGCGGTCGAGGCGGAAGCCAAGATGTCGATGGTCGATCATGTGCAGGCGATGCTGGATTTTCACGCCCAGGGCATCCCGACGCTCGACTACGGCAACAATATCCGCCAGATGGCAAAGGACATGGGGCTGGAGAACGCGTTCGACTTTCCCGGCTTCGTTCCGGCCTATATCCGTCCACTGTTCTGCCGCGGCGTCGGGCCGTTCCGCTGGGCCGCGCTGTCGGGCGATCCCGAGGACATCTTTCGCACGGATGCCAAGGTGAAGGAGCTGATGCCGAACGATACGCATCTTCACCATTGGCTCGACATGGCCAAGCAACGGATCAAGTTCCAGGGGCTGCCGGCGCGAATATGCTGGGTCGGCCTCGGCGACCGGCACCGTCTGGGCCTCGCGTTCAACGAGATGGTGGCGAATGGTGAGTTGAAGGCGCCGATCGTGATCGGTCGCGATCATCTCGACAGCGGTTCGGTGGCGAGCCCGAACCGCGAGACCGAAGCGATGCGCGACGGCTCGGATGCCGTATCCGACTGGCCGCTGATCAATGCGCTCTTGAACTGCGCGAGCGGGGCGACATGGGTGTCGCTGCATCACGGCGGCGGCGTCGGTATCGGCTATTCGCAGCACGCCGGCATGGTGATCGTCGCCGACGGAACGCCGGAGGCGGCGCGCCGCATCGAGCGGGTGCTGTGGAACGATCCGGCGACCGGCGTGATGCGTCACGCTGACGCGGGCTATGAGAGCGCGATCGAATGTGCCCGCGCCAACGGGCTCGATCTGCCGAGTTTGGCGTTGTAGCGCGGGCGGTTCGTTCCGCCGATGGTGCGGACGATGGCTTGCACGACAATGCCTCGCGACAGGCGCTGCCTGCGACATGGCTGATGGCCAGCCGGCGGCGGAACGATTTTAGTACGCGTTGCAGATCTTCAAACCGGCGGTGAGCCTGGGCGGTACGGAGTCGATTGCCAGCCTGCCGGCCATCATGACGCACTCGGGCGTCCCAGCCGACATCCGCCGGAACATGCGCATTCTCGGCTCCACGATCCGGCTGTCGATCGGCATCGAGCACCCGTCCGACCTGATCGCGGACATCTCGCAGGCCTTGAATGCTGCATAGAAGCGCCGCTTGAAAACCCTCCCGCTGCGCGTTTGCCAGGCAGACGGGTGACCGACCTAGACGTGGTCCGCGGCATTCTTAAACAGCGGCCGCTCAAAAATCGCGCAAAACATCGGACGCTGTTCAGCAGACCTGGTTGGGGAGCGTGGCATACCGCTTGCACGCCTCGCACGCACGACGCCAGGGCCAATGCTTCGGCCGGAACCGCCACGCCAACTCAAGACGGGAAAATCTCCATGGATCGCAGGACAGTGTTGAAGGGATTGGCCGGGGTGGGCACCTTGGCCGCAACAAGCGGCCTTGCGATGCCGGCGCTTTCCCAAGGCGCGGCGGCGCGCACGCTGAAATTCGTGCCGCAGGCCAATCTCGCGAATTTCGATCCGATCTGGGGCACGCAATATGTCGTGCGGAATGCGGCTGCGCTGGTGTGGGACACGCTGTATGGCCTCGACGCCACCTTGCAGCCGCAACGCCAGATGGTCGAGACGGAGGAAGTGTCCGACGACGGCCTGGTCTGGACCTTCAAGCTCCGGTCCGGGCTGAAGTTTCACGACGGCACGCCGGTGCTGGCCAAGGACGTGGTCGCGAGCCTGACGCGCTGGTCGGCACGCGATCCGATGGGCCAGATGCTCAAGGCGATCCAGAACGAACTGACCGCCGTCGACGACAAGACTTTCAAATGGTCGCTGAAGGCGCCTTATCCAAAGATGATGCTGGCGTTGGGCAAGAACAGCACGCCCTGCGCCTTCATCATGCCGGAGCGCATCGCGCAGACCGACCCATTCAAGCAGATCCCCGAATATATCGGCTCGGGCCCGATGAAATTCGTCAAGGGTGAATGGGTGCCCGGCGCCAAGGCGGTGTTCGAGAAATTCGCCGACTACGCGCCGAGGCAGGAGAAGGGATCCTGGCTGGCCGGCGGCAAGCAGATGCTGGTCGATCGCATCGAATGGGTCGTAATTCCCGATCCGGCGACGGCGGCGGCGGCGCTGCAGAACGGCGAGGTCGACTGGTGGGAGAGCCCGATCACCGATCTCGTGCCGTCGCTGAAGAAGAATCGCAACATCGAGGTCGATATCGCCGATCCGCTCGGCAATATCGGTTCGTTCCGCATGAACCATCTGCATCCGCCCTTCGACAACTTGAAGGTGCGGCGCGCCGTGCTCGCGGCGCTGAACCAGGAAGACTACATGCGCGCGATGGTCGGTGACGACACCGCGCTGTGGAAGACGCTGCCGGGCTTCTTCACACCGGGCACGCCGCTCTACACCGAAGAGGGCGGCGAGATATTGAAAGGCAAGCGCGATCTCGCGGTGGCCAAGAAGCTGCTCGCCGAGAGCGGCTATTCGGGCCAGCCGGTCACCTGCCTCGTGGCGCAGGACCAGCCGATCACCAAGGCGCAGGGCGACGTCACCGCGGACCTGCTCAAGCAGATCGGCATGAACGTCGATTTCGTCGCGACCGACTGGGGCACGGTCGGTTCGCGCCGGGCCCAGAAGACGCCGCCCGGGCAGGGCGGCTGGGGCATGTTCCACACCTGGCACGCCGGCGCGGATTGCATCAACCCTGCCGCTTACAACGCCATCCGCGCCAATGGCGACAAGGCTTGGTTCGGCTGGCCGACCAGCGAGCCGGTGGAAAAGGAAGTGCTGGCGTGGTTCGCAGCCAAGAATCTCGACGAGGAGAAGGCGGCGGTGAAACGCCTCAACAAGGCGGCGCTGGACGACGTGGTCTACGCGCCGACCGGCTTCTTCCTGAGCTACACGGCTTGGCGCAAAAACGTCTCGGGCATCGCCAAAGGACCGCTGCCGTTCTTCTGGGGCGTGTCGAAATCGGCATGACGGCGCCTTAGGCCGATGCTGTCCTATATCTTCCGCCGTATCCTCGCGACGCTCCCCGTGATGGGGATCGTCGCGCTGTTCGTGTTCAGCCTGCTCTACATCGCGCCGGGCGATCCGGCCGCGGTGATCGCCGGCGATCAGGCGAGCCCCGCCGACGTCGAGCGGATTCGCCAGGGGCTCGGGCTCGACCGGCCGTTCCTGGTGCAGTTCGGAAGCTGGCTCTGGAACATCCTGCATGGCGATCTCGGCACCTCGATCTTCACCAACCTGCCGGTCTCGGCGATGATCGCGCAGCGCATCGAGCCGACACTGTCGCTGATGGCAATCACGCTGGTGCTGACCATTCTGGTCGCGGTGCCGCTCGGGGTCGTCGCGGCGTGGAAGGCCGGAAGCTGGATCGACCGCGGCATCATGGCGTTCGCCGTGTTCGCCTTCTCGCTGCCGGTCTTCGTCGTCGGCTACGTGCTGGCCTACCTGTTCGCACTGCAGTTCGAATGGCTGCCGGTGCAGGGCTATACGCCGCTGAAGGCCGGTATCTGGCCGTGGCTGCAGAATCTCATTCTGCCTGCGCTGGCGCTCGGCACGGTCTACATCGCGCTGATCGCGCGCATCACCCGCGCGTCGATGCTCGAGGTGCTGCAGCAGGATTATGTCCGCACCGCCCGCGCCAAGGGGCTCGGGCAGCGCGACATCCTGTTCATCCATGCGCTGAAGAATGCGGCCGTGCCGATCGTGACCGTGATCGGCATCGGGATTGCGCTGCTGATCGGCGGCGCGGTGGTGACCGAAAGCGTGTTCGCGATTCCGGGCCTCGGACGGCTGACCATCGACGCCATCCTGCGGCGCGATTATCCCGTCATTCAGGGCATCGTGCTGCTGTTCAGCTTCCTCTACGTGCTCGTCAACCTGCTGGTCGACGTCACCTACACCCTGGTCGATCCGAGGATCCGCTATTGAATATGTCCAGCACCAGTACGGCAACAGTGCCGCCGGGCCTCGTCATCGCGCCGCAACTGCCTGATCTGATGGTGCCGGTGGCGATCCGGCGCGGCGTGTTCGGCTTTCTGCGCAGCCACCCGACGGTGGCGATCGGGGGAGCCTTGCTGCTCTGTCTGGTCCTGATCGGAATTTTCGCGCCTTATCTGGGGACCGTCGATCCGACCGCGATCTCGCCGGCCCGGCGGACTCGCGTGCCATCCGAACTCTACTGGTTCGGCACCGACATTCTCGGCCGGGATATCTATTCGCGCGTGCTTTATGGCGCGCGGGTCTCGCTCACCGTGGGCCTGTCGGTGGCGGCGCTGGCCTCGCTCGTCGGTCTCGCCATTGGCCTCGTGTCCGGCTTCGTGCGATGGGCCGACAGCATTTTGATGCGGTTCATGGACGGGCTGATGTCGATCCCGCCGATCCTGCTGGCCGTTGCGCTGATGGCGCTGACGCGGGCGAGTGTCGGCAACGTCATCCTGGCCATCACCATCGCCGAAGTCCCGCGCGTCTCGCGTTTGGTGCGCAGCGTCGTGCTGTCGTTGCGCGAGCAGCCCTATGTGGATGCCGCGACGGCGTCGGGCACGCGCACGCCGATGGTGATCCTGCGCCATATCCTGCCCAACACGCTGGCGCCGATGCTGGTGCAGGCGACGTACATTTGCGCCAGCGCCATGATCGTGGAGTCGATCCTGTCCTTCATCGGCGCCGGCACGCCGCCCACCATTCCGTCCTGGGGCAACATCATGGCCGAGGGCAGGGCGCTGTGGCAGGTCAAGCCCTACATCGTGTTCTTTCCCGCCGCGTTCCTGTCCGTCACCGTGCTCGCCGTCAACCTGCTCGGCGACGGCCTGCGCGACGCGCTCGATCCACGAATGGCCAAGAGCCTGTGAAGGGTCTGCAATGGCGTTGCTCGAAGTCGACAATCTGCAGACCCATTTCCGTACCCCCGACGGCATCAACCGGGCGGTCGACGGCGTCTCCTTCCATGTCGACGAGGGCGAGACGCTGGCCATCGTCGGCGAATCCGGCTGCGGCAAGTCCGTCACCTCGATGTCGCTGATGCGGCTGATCGCGGAGCCGCCGGGCAAGATTGCGGGCGCGATCCACTTCCAGGGCAGGGACCTGCTCAAACTCAGCGAACGCGAGATGCGTGCGATCCGCGGCAACGACATTTCGATGATCTTTCAGGAGCCGATGACGAGCCTCAATCCGGTGCTGTCAGTCGGCCGCCAGATCGGCGAGACGCTGCGCCTGCATCAGGGGCTGGAGAAGGCGGCGGCCGAGGCCCGCGCGATCGAGATGCTGACGCTGGTCGGCATTCCCGAGCCGGCGCGTCGCGTGCGCGAATACCCGCATCAGCTTTCGGGCGGCATGCGCCAGCGCGTGATGATCGCCATGGCGCTGGCGTGCAATCCAAAGCTCCTCATCGCCGACGAGCCCACCACGGCGCTCGACGTCACGATCCAGGCGCAGATCCTGCAACTGATGCTGGACCTCAAGCGCCGCGTCGGCGCGGCGATCGTGCTGATCACCCACGACCTCGGCGTGGTCGCCGAGATCGCCGAGCGCGTCATGGTGATGTATGCCGGCCGCAAGGTCGAGGAAGCGCCGGTCGCCGAACTGTTTCGCGCGCCGCGTCATCCCTATACGCAGGGCCTGCTCGGCGCGGTGCCGAAACTCGGTTCCTCGCTGACGGGTACGGCTGCAAAGCTCGCCGAAATCCCGGGTCAGGTGCCGAGCCTCAAGAGCCGGATCGAGGGTTGCGTGTTTGCCGGGCGCTGCGCGCTGGCGACCGATCTGTGCCGGCAGTTCGCGCCGGGGCTCGAAGAGAAAGGGCCGCGCCAGCTCGCCGCCTGTCACTTCGCGGCAAAGCAGGCGGTGGCGGCATGAACGCGCCCCTCTTGCAGGTCAACGACCTCAAAAAGCATTTTCCGGTTTCCGGCGGCCTGTTCGGCCGCGGCTCGAAATGGGTCTATGCGGTGGACGGCGTGTCCTTTGAGGTCGCGCGCGGCGAGACGCTGTCGCTGGTCGGCGAATCCGGCTGCGGCAAGTCGACGGTCGGCCGGGCGATCCTGCGGCTGTTTGACATCACCGCCGGCCAGGTGGTGCTGGATGGCCGCCGTATCGACGATCTCCCGCCGGGGAGCTTGCATAGCATGCGCCGTCGCGTCCAGGTCGTGTTCCAGGACCCGTTCTCCAGCCTCAACCCGCGCATGCGCGTGCGGGATATCCTGGCCGAGCCGATCCGCAATTTCGGTCTCGCCAAATCATCGTCCGAACTCGACGCCAAGGTGGCGGCGCTGATGGACACCGTGCGGCTGCCGCGCGACGCGTTGGGCCGGCGGCCGCACGAATTCTCGGGCGGCCAGCGCCAGCGCATCGGCATCGCGCGCGCGCTCGCCGCCGAACCCGAACTGATCGTGTGCGATGAGGCGGTGTCGGCGCTCGACGTGTCGGTCAAGGCGCAGATCGTCAATCTGCTGCAGGACCTGCAGCGCGAGTTCGGCCTCGCGCTGCTGTTCATCAGCCATGACCTCGCGATCGTCGAGCACATGACGCACCGCGTCGCCGTGATGTATCTCGGCAAGATCGTCGAGATGGCGCCCAAGCGGGAGATATTTACGGCGCCAAGACACCCTTATACCCGGGCGCTGCTGTCAGCCGTGCCGGTACCGGAGCCGGGTGCCATCAAGAACCCGATCATCCTGAAGGGCGACGTGCCGAGCCCGATCAACCCGCCGAAGGGCTGCCGCTTCCACACAAGATGCCCCTATGCGTTCGATCGCTGCCGGACCGAAGAGCCCGAGCTGCGCTCGACCGAAGGCGGACAGTGGGTGGCGTGTCATCTCGAGGCGCTTCCGGATGTGTCGTCTCCCGTAGCCCGGATGAGCGAAGCGATATCCGGGGCGTTGTAAGGGCAGTCCCGGATGTCGCTGCGCTCATCCGGGTTACGAGATCCACGCTCCGATCGATCGCGGTCTACCGCGTGCCGTAGGTGCGATCGCCGGCGTCGCCGAGGCCCGGCACGATGTAGCCCTTGTCATCGAGCCCTTCGTCGATCGCCGCAAGCCAGATCGGCACGTCCGGATGGATGCCGCGCATGCGCTCGACGCCTTCGGGAGCGCCGATCAGGCAGACCTGCCGGATCTCGGTGGCGCCGCGCTCCTTCAGGCGGTCGACGGCGGCGACGGCGGTATTTCCCGTTGCCAGCACCGGCGAGATCACGATCACCAGCCGCTCGTGCAAATCGCTCGGCGCCTTGAAGAAATATTCCACCGCCGTAAGCGTCTCCGGATCGCGGTAGAGGCCGATATGGGCGATGCGCGCGGTCGGCACCAGATCGAGCATACCTTCGGCAAAGGTCACGCCGGCGCGCAGCACCGGCGCGAACACCAGCTTCTTGCCGGCGATCTGCGCCGCTTTCATGTGGGCGAGCGGCGTATCGATCTCGATGTCGGCCAGCGGCAGGTCTCGCGTCACCTCGTAGCACAGCAGCATTCCGATCTCCTTGAGGAGCTCGCGGAATGACTTTGTCGAAATGTCCCTGTTCCGCAGCAGCGTCAACTTGTGCTGCACCAGCGGGTGATTGACGATAGTAACGCCTTCCATGTCTAAAACCCCGGATTAGAAAACCGTGCCGTCGCTGATGACTTTGATTGGGGGCGATGCGTCGGCGCGGCGTTCGCGCGCCAGCTTCCGGCCCGCCGCCCAGGTGCCGCCCTCGAGGATCTTCGCCAGCGGCATCGCGGTGGCGTCAAGCCCGAGCCGTTGGCGCACGCCGTCGGCGACGCGGTCGAGCAGCGCCACCGTCAGCGCGCGCCATTCCACGACAAGGGGCGAGGATACCTCGTGCTCTCGCCCGGCATCCGATGCGTCGCGAAACGTAAGCACGCCGGTATCGACGAACAATCCGCCATTGCGATATTCGGCCAGCCCCGTCAGGCCATCGATATCGATCACGTCGATGCCCGATCGCTGCAGCGGTTCGATCAGCGAATAGGCCAGCCATTGCGAGAGTTTATGTAGTGGGACCAGGCCGCTGGTGGCGTCGGCAGTCGTCATCGCCGGGTGCCGCCAGCAATCGCCGAGCGCGACACTACCGAGCGTCAGCCGCGACGGCCAGATCGCCCCGAGGTGTTGCAGGAGTTCGGCCAAAATCGTTGGCGCGGGCAGCTTGCCACTGTCCGCCAGCATCGCCAGACGATCGTAGAGGCCGCCGGGCCGCGGCGTGTCGTGGCTGCCGAAGATGTCCGGCTTGGAGGCGACCAAGTGGCCGAGGCGGCGCAGCAGGTCGGCGCGACCGTCCAGTCCAACCAGCGGGTTGTCGTCGGAGACCTGCATGCCGCGCGCGAGATCGGCTACGTTCAAATTCGCGAGCCTGTCGGCATCGGCGCGCAAAGGATCAGACGGCTTGGCAGAGAAGGCACCGGCCGTGAACATCCCAAGGCTTGCAAGCCCCAATCCTTCCGAGCGGCCGATCGCTGATCCGGTGGCAGGATCGCGGTAGCGCCACGTCGGGCCGGCGCCGGCATCGAGGAAAACGCTGACGATGGCGAGATCGAATTCGGCCCGCGCGCGGGCGGCGCGATCGGGCCAGTCGGCGCGATCAGCGACGGTGGCCCAGCGATCGTCGCCATTGGCAACAAAATGCCGCCAGCGCGAATGAAAGGGAACGTCGAACGACGGGTAGGCGTTGCGCGTCGTTTCCAGCACCAGTTCGACCACGTCGTCCATGCGGCCGAGGTCGATTTGAAAATGCGGCAGTCTGTCGTCGAGGCCGATCGCGAGCATGCGATGGGCCCGCTCGCGGACGGCGCCGGCATTCAGCAGCGACAGGGCGGCCGATGTCTCCGGATGGATGGCCACGGCGCGCTCAGTATTTTTCGAGCGAGCGGCCGACCGGATTGTCCGGAGAATCTTGCGGCTCCGGCGTGTAGTAACCCGCGGCTTTCTTGGCCGCGATCTCGACATGCGCGTCGGCCGGGATCATGTCGTCGGGGATCGGCACGCGCTCGACGATCTCGATGCCCTGTCCCGTCAGCGCGTCGTGCTTCATGTCGCTCATCGAAACAAAGCGGTCGATCCGCTTCAGGCCGAGCCAGTGCACGACGTCGGGCATCAGCTGCTGGAAGCGGGCGTCCTGCACGCCGGCAACGCATTCGGTGCGCTCGAAATATTGCGCGGCCGCATCGCCGCCTTCCTGGCGCTTGCGGGCGTTGTAGACCAGAAATTTCGTCACCTCGCCGAGTGCGCGGCCTTCCTTGCGATTGTAGATAATGATGCCGAGCCCGCCGCTTTGGCCGGCGCGCGCGCATTCCTCAATACCGTGGATCAGATAGGGGCGGCAGGTGCAGATGTCGGAGCCGAACACGTCGGAGCCGTTGCACTCGTCATGCACGCGGCAGGTGATCCTGGTCGAATGATCCGGCAGCTTGCTGACGTCGCCGAACAGATAGGCCGTGGTGCCGCCGATCGGCGGCAGAAAGACTTGAAGATCGGGCCGCGTCACCAGCTCCGGAAACATGCCGGCGGTCTGTTCGAACAGCTGCCGGCGCAAATTGTTCTCGGTGGTGGCGAAGCGCGCCGCCAAACCCGGCAGGTGCCAGACCGGATCGATCGCGATCTTGACCACGGAGACGCTGCCGTTCTTGTGCACGACGTCGCCATCCTGCTTGAGCCGGCCGGCTTCGACCGCGGCTTGCAACTCCGGCAGATCGAGGCGGGCGCGCGTGATCGCGATGCTCGGACGGATGTCGATGCCCTCAGCGATCTCGCTTGCGAAATTCTCGGCGGCAAGGTGTCCCCAGGGATCGAGCGAAACGATGCGCTGCGGATCGGTCCATTGCGGAAACGGGCCGATGGTCTCGGCCGGGTGGGTGTTCTTGAGGTCCGGACGGCGGACGGGATCGAGCGCGCCGGAGGAGACGGCGAGCGCGCGATAGACCGAGTAAGAGCCGCCATGCGTGCCGATGACGTTGCGGTCTCCCGGGCGTGACACGGTGCCGATGACCGGCCCGCGTTCGCGCGCGCTGGGTGCGCCCCAGGTGATAGGGAATTTGAGCTTCGCGCCCGGGGCCGGGTGCGACGTGATGCGAATATGATCAATCCGATTGGAACGAGTCATCGCCACGAACCCTGAAACGGCGACGGCCCGCCTGATCAGACGGGCCTGTCACACCAACGTTAAATTCAGCAGCGGCTGCGGCTGAGATGGCAGTATAATCATTCCTCGGCGAAAAACAACGCCCTGCATGCAGTTACCGTTAGGTGGCCGTTAACGGGATGGGTGCGGACGCCTGTACCGTCGTCGTTTGTGGCGCTGCAGCGACGACTGAAAACGCGATCGCAAATGCCGGCTTTCCGCGCTTTACTTCGAAGACAACCCGTGAGGCGGATCGTGCGACCGGCTCGTTGGTCGGTTTACTCGTTCACATGCGATCGCAAGATCAGAGCGGCCGATGGCGAAGTGTGAACGAACCGAACGCAGAACTGAACTGCATTGCGCGAGCCGTCTCTGCAATTGACTCCGCGCAAACCAAAACTTTAACTGCTGCTCACGCCGCTTGAACCAGATCGGAATCCGGGCTTCGAAATCTGCTTCATTTGCATGCAAACGCTGCCCTAAACGGCGGCATTCAGGAAGTTATTTATGCGCGTCATCAACGTAGCCGCCGCCCAGCTGGGTCCGATCCAGAAAGCCGAAAGCCGCGAGGCCGTCGTCAAGCGCATGATCGCGCTGATGGACGAGGCCAAGGCGAAGGGCGCCGACCTGATCGTCTATCCCGAACTCGCGCTGACCACGTTCTTTCCGCGCTGGTACATGGAGGACCAGGCCGAGGTCGACACCTGGTTCGAACGCGAGATGCCGAACGCGGCGACGAAGCCGTTGTTCGAACGCGCCGCGCAGCATCAGATCGCGATGAATTTCGGCTATGCCGAGCTGACGCCGGACGGACACCATTTCAACACCTGCATCCTCACCGACAAATCCGCCAAGATCGTCGGCAAGTACCGCAAGGTTCATCTGCCCGGCCATGCCGAGTTCGACACCAAGCGCGCGTTCCAGCATCTGGAGAAGCGCTACTTCGAACCGGGCGATCTCGGCTTCAAGGTATTTCGCGCGCTGGGCGGCATCTTTGGCATGGCGGTCTGCAACGACCGGCGCTGGCCGGAGACCTATCGCGTGATGGGCCTGCAGGGCGTCGAGATGGTCTTGATCGGCTACAACACGCCCTCGGTCAATTCCGAGAAGAGCGAGGAGGGGCCGGAGAAGCGGCTGTTTCACAACCGGCTCTCAGCGCAGGCCGGCGCGTACCAGAACTCGACCTGGGTCGTCAGCGTTGCGAAGGCGGGCGTCGAGGACGGCCATCCCCTGATCGGCGGCAGCCTGATCGTCGATCCCGACGGCGAGATCGTCGCCGAAGCAAAGACCGAGGAGGATGAATTGCTGCTTCACCCCTGCGATCTCGACGCCACGATCTTCGGCAAGGAGACGATCTTCAATTTCGCGGCGCACCGACGCATCGAACATTACGGCCTGATCGCGAGCCAGACCGGCGTGGTGCTGCCGCCGGAAGGCTAGATGTCCGGCGTTGTTCAGTGATGCCCGAACTGCACCGCGCCCAGCGCCATGGTCACGGCCGCCTGGGTCGGGTCGATGACGGGAATGCCGAGCGCCTGTTCCAGCGGCCGGCGGTGGCGCGCCATGCCGGCGCAGCCCATCACGATGGCGCCGGCGCCGTCCTCGTCCTTCAATGCGCGGCCTACCTCGATCATCTTTGCCAGCGTGCCTTCGCCCGACGCGGTTTCCGCCACGCTCATGTTGAGCGGGCGCTCGCTGGCCAGGCGATCCGTCAGGCCCATCTGCCTGAGATAGCGGACGTGACGGCGGATCGAGCGTTGCGCGATCGCGATCACGCCAAAGGTTTCGGCGCGCGCCAGCGCGGTCAGCACGCCGCATTCGGCGATGCCGAACACCGGCCGGTCGGTCGCCTCGCGGCAGACATGCAGGCCGGGGTCGCTGTAGCAGGCGATGACGAAGGCGGCCGACTGGTTGTCGCCCTCGACGAGGCGGCGCAGCGGCATCGCGACACCGTCGACGTCGGCCTGGCTCTCGATTCCGTAGGGGCCTTCGGCCAGAGTCTCGCAGACGATCTCCGGTCCGCGCTCGAAGTCGAGCGGCTTCAGGGCCTGGTCCAGCCCTTGGGTCACGAGATGGTTGGAGTTCGGGTTGATGACGAGAATGCGCGGCCGTGACATGGTGGTTTCCCAGGGAGTGATGCGTGGGATGATACAGCAAGACGATCGTCCAACAAGGCGACAAAGCAGGCGATGAACATGCCATGCAGGGATGCATGTCCGTCGCCCGACGGCTGCGCAACAGGGCGCGAAACGGCACGATCTGTGCTTTGAGCCGGCCGATGCAGGACTTAAGGTTTGTACTTGGAGTTTTCGACTTGATGCCGGGGAGTTTGCCATGACCGAGCCCGCCTACGACCTCGTCATCCGCGGCGGACGTGTCGCGACCGTGAGCGATGTGTTCGAAGCCGATGTCGCCATCTCGGGCGAGACGATCATGGCCGTCGGCCGCGGCTTGCCGGGGGCCAGGCGCGAGATCGACGCACGGGGAAAACTGGTACTGCCCGGCGGGGTCGACAGCCATGCCCATATCGAGCAGCTCTCGGCGGCCGGCGTGGTGAACGCCGATACGTTCGAGAGCGCGACCGTCTCGGCGGCGTTCGGCGGCACCACCACGGTGATCCCGTTCGCGGCCCAGCACGTCGGCATGAAGCTGCCGCAGGTGCTGGAGGAATATCACGCGCTTGCGAAGAAAGGCGCGGTGATCGACTATGCGTTTCACATGATCATCGCCGATCCCACCCGGGAAACGCTGGAGAACGATCTGCCCGCGATGATCAAGCAGGGCCATGGCTCGATCAAGATCTTCATGACCTATGATCTCCTGAAGATCGACGACGAACCGTTGCTCGACATCCTGCTCGCGGCGCGCCAGGGCGGCGCCATGCTGTGTGCGCACGCGGAAAACCACGGCATCATTTCCTGGATGGTGAAGCGGCTGTTGGCGCGCGGCTACACCGCGCCAAAGTATCACGCGATCAGCCATGCTCGCGTGTCGGAGGCCGAGGCGTTCAATCGCCTGATCGGGATGGCTGCGCTGATCGACCAGCCGATCATGATTTTTCATGTGTCGACTGCGGAAGGCGCAAAAGTCATTCGTGACGCGCGCGGGCAGGGCCTGAAAGTGTTTGCGGAAACCTGCCCGCAATATCTCTTTCTCACCGCCGCCGATCTCGACAAGCCTGGCGCC
The DNA here is from genome assembly GCA_964609175.1 of uncultured Bradyrhizobium sp. Classification (GTDB taxonomy): domain Bacteria; phylum Pseudomonadota; class Alphaproteobacteria; order Rhizobiales; family Xanthobacteraceae; genus Bradyrhizobium. The sequence goes on along the minus strand of CAZSRR010000015.1, from coordinate 10,627 downwards.
GAAGGCGCCAAGTGGATGTGCAGCCCGCCGCCGCGCGCCGCCGCGGATCAGGAGGCGCTGTGGCAGGCGCTGGCGCTCGGCGATCTGCAGACCGTGTCGTCCGATCACGCGCCGTATCGGTTCGACGAGACCGGCAAGCTGCGCGCCGGCCCCAATCCGAATTTCAAGCAGGTGGCGAACGGTCTGCCCGGGCTCGAAGTGCGCCTGCCGCTATTGTTCGACGCCATGGTCTCCAATGGACGGCTCGGCGTTGAAAAATTCGTCGAACTGACGGCGACCGCACCGGCAAAAATCTACAATCTGCATCCGCGCAAGGGCTCGATCGCGGTCGGCGCCGATGCCGACATCGCGATCTGGGACCCGTCGCGCGAGGTGACGCTGAGCGATGCGATGATGCACGACCGGACCGGCTATACGCCGTTCGCGGGCCGCAAGCTGCGCGGCTGGCCGACCACCGTGCTGTCGCGCGGCCGCGTCGTCGTGACGGATGGCAAGCGCTCGGTCGAGGCGGGCACCGGCCGTTTCCTGCCGCGCAGCGGCGGCGAGGCGGCAAAGCCGACCGGGCGGCTGATGGCCGACATGGACCCCGAGCAGAATTTCGGCGCGACCCTGCTGTGATTTGTCCGTCGCGTTGCAGTGGGATCGTCTGATGAAGGTTCTTGTTTTCGGCGGCGCCGGGTTTGTCGGGCTCAATATCGCGGCAGCGTTGCTCGCGCGCGATCATGCCGTAACGCTGTTCGATCGCGCCGGTCTGCCGGCTGGCGCCACGAAGGATTTTGCTGTTCACGGCGAGCGGCTGCAGGCTATCCGGAGTGATGTCCGGGACGGCGAGGCTGTGCAGGCCGCGGTCGCGGCAGGCCACGACGCCATCATTCTGGGGGCTGCGATCACGGCCGGTCCGGAACGCGAGGCGAGCGATCCCGAGACCATCCTGCAGGTCAACCTGCTGGCGCAGGCGCCGATCCTGACGGCGGCGCAAGAGGCAGGCGTCCGACGCATCATCAACCTGTCGTCTGCCGCAGCCTATGGCGCCAGCGCCTTTCGCGGCGCGCCGCTGGATGAAGAGACGCCCTGCGACCCGACTTCGCTCTATGCGATCACCAAATTCGCGTCCGAGAGGGTCGCGGCGCGCCTCGCCACGCTTCGGCAACAGGAAGTCGTCAGCGTGCGTCTCAGTGCCGTGTTCGGACCCTGGGAGCGAAGCAACGACGTCCGCGATACGCCAAGCGCGCCGGCGCAGATTCTGGCGGCGATGCAGGGCGGATACCAGGCCGTTCTGTCGCGGCCCGGCGTCAGGGACTGGATCTATGCGACCGACGTAGCCGAAGCGGTGTCGGTGCTGATCGAGGCGCCGAAGCTGACGCATCAGCTCTATAATGTTTCGAGCGGCATGGAATGGTCGGCATTGCAATGGGGCGAGGAACTGGCCGCCCTGCACCCGGGCTTCGTCTGCCGGCTGGCCGACGCGGGTGAACTGGCGACGGTCGACCTGCACAGCGCGGCCGACCGGTCGCCGCTCTCGGTCGCGCGCATGGCGGAGGAATTCGGCTGGCGCGCGCGGTTCGGCTGCGCGGATTCCGCAGCAGATCTGAGCGCATGGTGGTCGCAGCATCGGGAGGACACATGAGACTGGCGGGAAGGACGGCGATCGTGACCGGCGCCGGCTCCGGCATCGGCCGGGCCAGCGCGGAGCTTTTCGCCAGGGAAGGGGCGTTTGTGGCCCTCGTCGATCGCGACGGCGCCGGCCTGCAGGAGACACTGGCGACGATCGAGAGCGCCAAGGGCGAAGCGTCGATCCATGTCGGCGATGTCGGCGAGGCTGATTTCGCAAAGCACACGGTCGGCGATGTCGTGGCGCGGCGCGGCCGGCTTGACGTGCTGATGACCGCGGCCGGCTTTTCCTGCGGCGGTACGGTGCTGACGACCGACCCGGCCGACTGGGATGCGGTGTTCCGCGCCAATGTCGGCGGCACCTGGCTGTGGGCGCGCGCGGCGATCCCCGAAATGCAACGGCAGGGCGGCGGCTCGATCATCACCGTGGCGTCGCAACTGGCATTTGCCGGCGGCCGTGGCAACACGGCCTACATTGCCGCCAAGGGCGCGATCGTCAGCCTGACGCGGACGATGGCCGTCGATTTTGCGACCGACGGCATTCGCGTCAACGCGATTGCGCCCGGCGCCATCGACACCCCGATGCTGCGGCGCAGTTTCGCGCGTCACGCCGATCCCGAGCCGGTGCGTGAGGCATCGCGCAACCGCCACGCCATGAAGCGGTTCGGCCGGGCCGAGGAGGTGGCGCAGACCGCGCTGCATCTGGCGAGCGACGCATCGTCCTTTACCACCGGCACCGTGATGCCGGTCGACGGCGGCTGGCTCGCGGCATGAACGCTCTTGCCGCGCTCGAAGACCGCGTTCGCGCCGATCTCGCCAAGACCGCGCATCCGGACGCCTTGTGGCTGACGCCAAGGCTCGCCCCGGGCGACAGCCCGGCGCTGGACGTGCTGATCGTCGGTGCCGGGCAGTCGGGGCTCGCAACGGCGTTCGGGCTGTTGCGCTCGCAGGTCAGCAACATCCTGGTGCTCGACAAGACTGAGGAGGGGCAGGAGGGGCCTTGGCTCACCTATGCGCGGATGCACACGCTGCGCAGCCCGAAACATTTTACCGGGCCGGATCTCGATATTCCGAGTTTGACATATCAATCGTGGCACGAGGCGCGCTTTGGCGAAGAGGATTGGCAGAAGCTCGACCTGATTTCGCGCGAACTCTGGGCGGAATATCTGCTGTGGTTCCGGCGGATCGTCGACCTGCCGGTGCGCAATGGCTGCGAGGTGGTCGAGATATCGCCGGCGCCGGGCGGATTGCTTGCGGCCCGGGTGCAGACGGCCGATGGCACCGATACGCTCTACGCGCGCAAAATCGTGCTGGCGACCGGGCAGGAGGGGATGGGCGACTGGTCGGTGCCGGAGCCGCTGCGTAACCTGCCGCCGTCGCGCTGCGCGCATGCGGCGCAGCCGATCGATTTTGTGGGCCTGCGCGGCAAGCGCGTGGCAGTGGTCGGCGCCGGTGCCTCGGCGTTCGACAACGCGGCGGTCGCGCTGGAAACCGGCGCGGCCGAAGTGAACCTGTTCTGCCGGCGCGCGGAGATCCAGGTAATCCAGCCTTATCGCTGGCTCACCTTTCGCGGCTTCCTCCGGCACTTTTCCGACCTCGACGATGCCTGGCGTTGGCGTTTCATGCGCGCCATTCTGGAGATGCGCGAGGGCTTTCCGCAGGCGACCTATGACCGCTGCGCGCGCCATCCCAACTTCCATCTGCAGGAAGGTGCGCCGATCGAGGCGGCGCGGCAAACGCCCGATGGCGTCGAACTGCAGACGCCAAGGGGCGCCTTCACAGCCGACTTTGTGATCTGCGGCACCGGCATCGACATGAACTTTGCGGGCCGGCCCGAGCTGAAGAACTGCGCCGCCAACATCGCGACCTGGGCGGACCGCTACCAGCCGCCGCCGGATGAGAAGAGCCCGCGGCTCGGACGCTTTCCTTACCTCGCCGACGACTACGCGCTGGTCGAACGGACAGCCGGCGAAACGCCATGGATCGCTGACATCCACGTGTTCGCGATTGCGTCCACCATGAGCTTTGGCGCCTCCGGCTCGTCGATCAATGCGATGACCACGGCGGTGCCAAAGCTGGTGAACGGGCTGACGCGCGGCCTGTTCCGCGCCGATGTCGAGCGGCACTGGGCGTCGTTCAGGGCGTACGACGTGCCGCAGGCGGCGGTGACGCGAAAAATACCGGTGGCTGACGAAAGGCAATGAAGGACGCTTGCCGGCCACGCCGCCTCATACCTACAATGACGGCGCATCCGTCGGCGGCAGTTGGCATGTCCCTTGCTTTTAAGCTGATGTTCTCATTCGGAAAACTTGGCAAAACGAGGAATTGATCGATGAGCGTTACTGGGTCCGGGCGTCTGCTTGCGGCGGTTGCCGCCGTCGCGTTGTCACTGGCGGCTGGTTCGGCGCAGGCGCAAACGCGCGCCGAGACGTTGCGCTATGTGACCGGCGCATCCGTCAATACGCTTGATCCCAACATTCCAGGCTCGACGCGCGAAGCCTTCGCGGTGTCTCTCAGCACCTACGACCGGCTGGTGTCATTCGGCCGCAAGCAGCTCAACGGGAAATGGGTGTTTGATCTTACCAAGATCACGGGCGAGCTTGCGGAATCCTACGAGGTCAGCCCCGACGGGTTGAAGATGACGTTCCGCCTGCGCAAGGACGCCAAATTCCAGGACGGCTCGCCGGTCACGGCCGAGGACGTCAAATGGTCGTTGGACCGGGTCGTCACCGCGCCCATCCTCGGCAAGGCGCAACTGCTGACGGGGTCGATGACCTCGGCGGACCAGTTCAAGGTGATCGATCCGCTGACCATCGAGGTGACGCTGCCGAAGCCGGACAAGCTGGCGCTGCCCAATCTTGCCACCGTCTATCCAATCATCATCAATTCCAAACTCGCCAAACAGCATGCGACGGCGGACGATCCATGGGCGACCGCCTGGCTGAAGGAGAACACGGCCGGCAGCGGCGCCTACAAGATCGACATGTTCAAGCCGGGCGAACAGGTTATCATGTCCCGGAACCCGGACTGGAACCGCGGCACACCCGAGAAGTCGGCGTTCTTCAAGCGCGTCATCGTGCAGTCGGTGCCGGAGCCGGCGACGCGCGCGAATCTGGTCGAGCGCGGCGACGCCGACCTCGTCATCGACCTGCAGGCGAGCGACGTGCAGTCGCTGGAAGCCAAGGGCAAGCTGAAGGTGATCTCGACGCCGCAATACAACGCCGTCACCTTCGTCTCGATGAACAACCAGATCCCGCCGTTCGATAACGTCAACGTGCGCCGCGCCATCGCCTATGCGCTGCCCTATGAAGACATGTTCAAGGCGGCGCTATTCGGCCGCGGCTCGCCACTGTTCGGTGCGACCTGGGCGGACGGCAAGCCGCCGAGCGGCGCCTATCCGATCCCGCAGCCGGTGAAGCTCGATCTCGACAAGGCGAAGGAATATCTGAAGGCGGCAGGAATGCCCGACGGCTTCTCCACGACGTTCAGCTTCAATGTCGGTCAGGCCTCGACGGCGGAGCCGATGGCGGCGCTGGTGAAGGAATCGCTCGCCAAGATCGGCATCAAGATCGATATCCAGAAGCTGCCGGACGCCCAGATGTCGACGCAGATCAACGAGAAGAAGTTGCCGTTCTTTACCGAGGGCATCGTCGCCTGGCTGCCGTCGACCGACTATTTCTACCGCAATTTCTACACCGGCAACCAGCGCTGGAACTATTCGTCGATCAACAATCCGGAACTGGTGGAGATCGCGCAGAAGGCCCGCTTCGAGCCTGACGCGGCGAAATATGAGGAAGACGGCATCAAGCTCAATGCGCTTCATTTCAAGGAGATGCCGCAAATTCCACTCTGGCAGCCGAGCCAGGATGCCGTGATGGCAGCCACGCTGGATGGCTACACCTACCAGTTCCACCGCCAGGTCGACTATCGCGATCTCAATCGCAAGTAACGCGGAGTTTTGATGGCGGCCCTTGGCGCAACGCTGACACGGGCGGGCAGGCGTTTCCTGTCCTCGCTGCCGGCGTTGTTCGGCGTGCTCGTCTTCACCTTCCTGTTGATGCGGGTGCTGCCGGGCGATCCGGCGGTGTTCTTCGCGTCGGGGCCGAACGCCGGCAAGGAGGAGATCGAAATCATCCGCAAGCAGATGGGCCTCGACAGGCCGGTGCCGGAACAGCTGATGCTGTACCTCTATGACGTGGGCAGCGGCAATCTCGGCCGGTCGATGATGACCGGCCAACCGGTCACCAAGGATCTGCGCGAGCGGCTGCCGGCCTCGCTGGAGCTCACCCTCACGGCGCTCTTGATCGCGCTGGTGACGGCGGTGCCGCTCGGTGTGCTGGCGGCGCTGCGGCCGGGCTCGGTCATCGACCACGGCGTGCGGTTCTTCTGCGCGCTCGGCGTCTGCGTGCCGACCTTCGTCTCGGGCCTGCTTCTGATATATGTGTTCTACTACCTGCTCGGGCTCGCGCCCGATCCGACCGGCCGCGTCGATATTTTTGCGTCGTTGCCGCCGCGGGTGACCGGCTTCCTGCTGATCGATTTCCTGCTCGCCGGCGATTTCGACGGCTGGTGGGCCGCGTTCCGGCAGTTGATTTTGCCGGCGCTGAGCATGGCGCTGTTCGTGGTGGCGCCGCTCGCGCGCATCACGCGAGCCTCGATGCTGGTTTCGCTGGGCAGCGATTTCGTGCGCACGGCGCGCTCGGTCGGTCTGCCATGGTGGCGCGTCGTCGTCACCTATGCGCTGCGCAACGCCATCCTGCCGGTGATCACCATCGCCGGCATCGTGTTCTCCACCATGCTGGGTGCCAATGTGCTGGTGGAAAAAGTGTTCTCCTGGCCGGGCGTCGCGTCCTACGCGCTCGATGCGCTGCTGTCGTCGGATTACGCGCCGGTGCAGGGGTTCGTGCTGCTGATGGCGACCGTGTTCGTGATCGTCAATCTGCTGGTGGATATTTTGTACGGCATCGCCGATCCGCGGGTGACCATCGGATGACATCAGCGACGCTTCGCCATGCCGGCTGGATTTTGCGCGGCAACCCGCTCACCGCCGTTGCCGCCAGCGGCGTCTTTCTGCTGACGCTGATCGCGATCTTCGGGCCGTGGATCGTGCCGTACGACCCGATCGCCTCCAGCGTGTCGGAAGCATTGCAGCCGCCGAGCGCGGCGCACATCGCCGGCACCGACCAGCTCGGTCGCGACGTGTTCAGCCGCCTGATCGTCGCGGCGCGGCTCGATCTGGCGATTGCGATCTCGGCGGTCGGCATCTCCTTTGCGATCGGCGCCGTGATCGGCGCGATCTGCGGCTACACCGGCGGCAAGCTCGACCGTGGCATCGGCCGGTTCGTCGACGTGCTGATGGCGTTTCCACTGTTCGTGCTGGCGATGGCGATGGTCGCGGCTCTCGGTAACCGGGTCGAGAACATCGTGATCGCGACCGCGATCATCAATCTGCCGTTCTATATCCGCTTTGCGCGGGCAGAGGTGAACGTCCGCCGCAACCTCGGCTGGGTCGAGGCGGCGCGGGCCTGCGGCGACAGCCACCTCTCGGTGATCCTGCGTTTCCTGCTGCCGAACGTGCTGCCGGCGATGGCGGTGCAGATCTCGCTCAATCTCGGCTGGGCGATCCTGAACGCCGCCGGGCTCTCCTTCATCGGCCTCGGCGTCAAGCCGCCGACGCCGGAATGGGGCATCATGGTCGCGGAGGGCGCGCGCTTCATCTCGACCGGAAAATGGTGGCTGGTGGCATTTCCGGGCCTGGCGCTGATGCTGACGGTCCTGTGCTTCAATCTGCTCGGCGACGGCGTGCGCGACATCCTCGATCCCCGCATGCGCACATGACCGCGTCTCTGTTGGAGTTGGACGATCTGCACGTCACCTTCTCGACGCGGCGTGGCCTCGTCGAGGCGGTTCGCGGCGTCACGCTGTCGCTCGGCGAGGGCGAGATGCTCGGCCTCGTCGGTGAGAGCGGCTCGGGAAAATCCGTCACCGGCTTTGCGATCACCCGGCTGCTCGACGCCGCGGGGCGGGTCACCGGAGGCAACATCCGCTTTCGCGGCCGGGACATCACAAGAATTTCCTCGGGCGATTTCCGCCATCTGCATGGTGCTGCGATGGCGATGATCTTTCAGAACCCGCGCGCGGCGCTCAATCCGATCCGTGCCGTCGGCGACCAGATCGCGGACGCGATCGTGGCGCACAAGCGCATGCCGCGCGACGAGGCGCGCGCGCAGGCGCTCGGGCTGCTGCGCGCCGTGCAGATCCGCGATCCCGAGAAGCGCATGGCGGCATACCCGCACGAGCTTTCCGGTGGCATGTGCCAGCGGGTGATGATCGCGATGGCGATCTCTTGCAATCCGGCGCTCCTGATCGCCGACGAGCCGACCACCGGCCTCGACGTCACCACGCAGAAGGTGGTGATGGACCTGCTGACCGCGATCGCGGCCGAGCGAGGCATGGCGACGATCTTGATTACCCACGACCTCGGGCTGGCTGCCCGCTATTGTCGCCGCGTCGTGGTGATGGAGCAGGGCCGGCTGGTCGAGGAGGCCGAGCCTGCGACGCTGTTCCGCGCGCCGAAACATCCCTACACCAGGCGTCTGGTGGCGGCGTCGCCGACGGCGACGTCGCGGATCGAGGACCTGGTGCCGGAAGAGGAGCGAGGCCGGGAAATAGCGGTAGTTTCTGCGCCGCGCGAGACGCTGGCGCCGGGCACGCCGCCGCTGCTCGAAGTGCACAGGCTGGTCAAGCGGTTCGATCAGGGCGCGGCGGCGGTCGCGGACTTTTCGATGGCGATCAGCGCCGGCGAGAGCGTCGGCCTGGTCGGCGAATCCGGCTCCGGCAAGAGCACGACGTCGCGCATCATCTGCCGGCTGATCGATGCGAGCGAGGGCGAGATATCGTTCGAGGGACAGTCGATCGGGCATATCCCGGCACGCGATTTTCACCGCTCGCCGTTCCGCAAAGACATCCAGATCGTCTTTCAGGACCCGAACGACAGCCTCAATCCGCGCTTCACCGCGTTCGACTGCATCGCGCATCCGCTGCTGCGGCTCGGCGGCATGCGCCCCGGCGACGCGCTGCGGCAGCGCGTGGAAGAATGCGCGCAACGCGTCGGGCTCGGCATCGATTTGCTGACGCGGTTTCCGCACCAGCTTTCGGGCGGGCAGAAGGCGCGCGTCGGCATCGCCCGCGCCATCGCCTGCCGGCCGCGACTCCTGGTGCTGGACGAACCGACGGCGGCGCTCGACGTCTCGGTGCAGGCGGTGGTGCTGCAGCTGCTCGACCGGCTGCGGCGCGAGGACAATCTGGCATTCCTGTTCGTCAGCCACGACCTCAACGTGGTGCGCATGATGTGCGACCGGACCATCGTGCTGCAAAGCGGGCGCATCGTCGAACAAGGCGAGAGCAGGGCGATGTTCGACAATCCGAAAACCGCTTACACGCGAGAACTGGTCGACGCCGTGCCGCATATCGAACCCGGGCTTGTGGCGCTTGCGACCTGAGACTGGTCGCTGGTCTGCTCGATGCAGAATTAATTTGCGCTCGATTTTTCGCGCAAGCGATCGAGCAAATAGCCGCGTCGTTTGAACGTCTTAACGGCGAAGAAACTTTCGGTAACGCGGCCGCGGTCGGCATGCCCGTCGCAAAAAAGTGCGGCGATGGGCCTTGACGAAGTCGCACTTCCCGGTGCATAGGGCTGCCCCACAAAACGCCGTCGATCTCGCCGGCGCTGTTTAAGGATCGAACCCGTGTTGCGATTGCGCTCACATATCGTCGCGAAAGCCGCCGCCGCGCTGCCGTTTATTCGGCCGTGCGACTGGTCGCGCATGTCCGCGATGGAATGCGGTCCGCGCATCCTGACGAATCCCGGATATCTCGGGACCGGCGGAAGCGCAGGCAACACGTAACAGGCAGCGGGAATCCACCCTCTGCCAAACAGGCGGAGGGCAACATGGCCCGCAACGGAACCAGCAAGACAGGACTCGAGAAGCAGACCCGCGAGAGGATTTTTTCCTCGCCGGTCGCGCTTGCCTTCGTGCGCACCGTTGTGGCGCGCCGCGGCATTTCGGAGGCCGAAGCCCGCCAGATCTATCTCGACTACATCAACCGATCGTGGTCGGCGGATCACCGCCGCCATGATGATTTGAATTGATTTCGCATACAGGACGGTCGCCCCTGCAAGGACATAAGGCGATCCGCTGACCGGTACCGGTCTCCTTGAGTGGAGCGGCCAACGGTGGTTTCAGGCAGCGAGTGTTATTGTTGGCCGGGGTTATCCCGGCCGTTTGGAAATTTCGCGCCGCTGGCCCACAGCGGGCGAGCAGAGTTCTTGTAACGTCAGGCCGGCACTTCGCCGGCGTCCATCACGCCCGTGTAGCTCAGTGTAGAGCGCCGCCCTCGTAACGCGGAGGCCAGGGAATCAACCACCCTCGCGGGCACCATCTCGCTCCACTAGCCCAACCCGGTAGAGGCGACGGACTTAGACTCCGTGCGGTGGCGGTTCGAATCCGTCGTGGAGCACCAATTCAACGCGCGCTTAGCTCAGCGGGAGAGCGCCTGCGTCACATGCAGGATGTCGGCCGTTCGATCCGGTCAGCGTGCACCAATTCGCGTCCGTAGCTCAGTCAGGAGAGCGCCGCTGTGACATGGCGGAGGCGGCAGGGGCAGAGCCTGCCGGACGCACCAACCAATTCCTCTCGTAGCTCAGTGGCAGAGCAATCGCTTGATAAGCGATCGACGGATGTTCGATTCATCACGGGAGGACCAAAGACCAGCACGACGGATCCGGAGCGTTAAACCTGAATGGAGATGGAGCGGATTTTTAGCCCGTGCGCCAGTGGTTCGAAACCACCCGGATCCTCCATTATGGACCTGTGCCCCCAGCGGCCAAGGGAGCGGATTCTTAATCCGCTGCGAAAGCATCGTCGGTTCGAGTCCGACCAGGTCCTCCAACCAAGAGGCTGTCCAGCCCGGACACATAGGTAACAGGTCGTACCTGAGACATGGGTGACAACCT
>CAZSRR010000014.1:0-154362 GCA_964609175.1 uncultured Bradyrhizobium sp. | reverse complement strand
GGCGCGATCGCGCGGGCTCCCCGAGACCGCGCGCCGTGCCGCGAGCCATTGCTGGTACCGCTGCTGTTGTCCGGCGCGCGCAAGAAGCCGCTGCTCGATGGCGGCGCATTGGGCCTCAAAGACACTGTCCCATGCGGCAGGATCAAGTTCATCGGCAAGCGCCGGGAAGAAGTTGCGCCCCTGAAAGCCGTCGGCATCGCGCGCCCGCAGATCTGCAATCTGGTCAACGAATCTCTCATAGGCGACTTTGCGGTCGCGCCAACGGCTTTCGAGGCGAATTTCCCCATCATAGTCGCGGTCTTCGAGGGCGCCTTGCGCGAGCAGATCCTTTGGCGGCAAGGCCTCGAGCCGTTCGGCGATCCAGATGCCGCACGACAGGCGGGCGCTGGTCACGGTTTCCTTCAGCCATTCCCTCTGGTCGTCACTGAGGAATTGAAGATCGTCCAGCAACAATACGCGCTTCAGCTCAATGGAGCCCGACGCATCGGACAGCCGCGCCGTCGCGAGCCACTGAAGCGCTTCGAGCTGGGAGGCGGCTCTGGGCGTTGGCTTGCCTTCGCCGCCGAGATCATCGAGAAGGTCGAAAACGCCCTCTTCGATGCTGGATGCCCATTTGTGAAGATCGGCACCGCTGGCATTCGCGGGCAGTGTCGCCCCATCGGTCGGCTGCCATGTCGCCCGGATTTGGCCGACATCGTCCGGGTAAGACCGCTCGGAGCGCTCAAGCGCCGCGCGCAAGGTGGCAAGGACAATGCGCGCATTGACGAGGGCTCGGAATACGCCGGTTGATCGCGCGGGGCTGTCTCCGATTTCATCGAGGTCGCGATACTCGTTCGTGAAGGCAATCATAACGCCGAGAATGGCGGGACCATCGGTCGTCACGGCACCGGCCTTGATAAGCGCGTGGCGGGTCGGCCGAATATCCGGATCGTCCTGCATGCGGAAGATCTTGCGCAACGGTCCGGGCGTGAGGAGGCGAAGAAGGGTCGTTTTGCCACCGCCAGGTGCACTGCGCAGAAATACGACGCCAGACCAAGGATCATCGACGTCGTTCAACAGGTCAAGCGCGCCCGCAGCGAACAGCCGGACGAATTGTTCGTCATGTACGGACCGCTTGGAGGCGCGCAGGCGAAAGGGGTTTCTCATTATCCGCCTCGCTTGTGGCGGCTTACGCGAGGGAACAAGCCGGTGAACGTCTGATCGTATTCGCCCCAAAGGAGATAGATGGAATTGTTGGGGGCGTTGTGCGTGAGAATGACGGGCAGGCGGCATTCCGCATAGCCGAGGCGCTTCGATGTGCCGCCGACCTCGGCGTGCTCGTCATCCACGTCCTTGTCAAAGTACCGGTCATCATTGGCAAGCGCTATAATTTTCGCGTCTTTCTGGTCATCGAGGCGCGTGTCCGGCGCAAGCGCGTGGACCACGTCCAGGCAAACCTGGCCTTTCGGAAAGGCATACTTCTTAAGCTCATCCTCGATGTGCCGAACCGCCTGATCCGCTGCAACGTAAATGCACACCAGCACATCTAGGTTGTCTTTAGCGACGATCTTGCCGAGCGCGCCATTTTCCTCACAGAGCTTTTGCAGGATCTTGGGAATCTTCCCGTCCCACTTGCCGTCCTCAAGCCGGATGTATGAGGTTCCACTGGCGGTGAAATCATCGAGAAGGCAAATCGTATGGAATTTGCACTCTTCCTCATCCGGCTCGCGTCCAAATTGGACGGTCAGCGCCTTTTTCAGCTTCGCGCCCATCGAAGCCGCCTTCTCGTCCGAGATATCGTAGGCGTGCCAAAGCTGTTCGTTGCTGACGTAAGGATGGGACCGGCGAAAGACGTCGGTGCGTGCACCATCGCTTAGGCCGAGAAAAAGCGTCTGTCGCAGCACCTGTGAATACGCGGCGCTGGATGCGATGTGCTTGCAGCGCTCCGGATCGACCGCCAGGGCTGCCGCGGCCTTGGCAATCAATCCCGGCCGGATCACAACGGGAAAAGCGAGTTCAACAAGATGGCGCATTTCCGCCGTCGAAATAAAGACCAGGCGCGAGCGAAAGAAGTCGTAAGCGACGCGCCGCTCCTCTAGGGTCTCGAATTGCCGTAGCCATAGCGCGAGGCTCTCGATAAAGCGGCGGCCGGGAGCGTATTGCTGGTATTCGTCGTATTTGTAGCGCGCAAAGTCCTGCAGGATCGGACGCTCCCGAGCCTTTTCTTCATCCGACCAGTTCATGACCTTGGCCAGGAGAGCTTCTGCGAGCTCATCCCTCATTCGTCAAATCCTACTCCAGATGAATAGAACCAGTTCCATGCTGCCAATTAATTCTATCAAGATAATAAAGCGTTGCCTGCACGCCCAGAAAACCCCGTGGCGATAATCCCCAGCAAGATTCGGTGCTGGTGCTGACTTCATCGACGCTAAGCCCAAACGCATCATCAAGAAGCTCACAATCGTTGCCGGGCCATCGACCCTTGTCTCCCAGCCGCAGCACCGGCGCTTTGCTATCCGATTTTGTGCACCTGCGAACAGCCTCAACCACTGCTGTTTTTCCGCCGCCGCCGAAGATGATATCGACGGAATGATTTGAGCAAGCCACGGAAGCCTTGATGCCGGATTGATCGACAATCGAGGTGGCGATACGGACGGATGTCGCTGGCTCTTCGAGGCAGGGAAGGGAAACCGCGATCTGACGATTGTTTGATCGGAACGAGCACGTCGAAAAATATCGCGACGCGCGCAGCATGTTTTCGACGTACAGAACGTCACGCGTTGGTGGGCTTGGATCCGGCGCGCCGTCGGCAAGACTTTGAACGACAGCTCCGTTGTAGAAGCCTATCAGGACATTCGACCAGTATGGCATTCGGATCGCTTCCTGAATGCGCTCCGCGGCCGAGCCGCCGCGTCCCGTCGCGATCCCAATGATGGCGCCCGCTGCGAGCAGCCTGTTCAGGCCATCGGCGATCTCCTTGGAGAGCGGCAGGAATCGCGCATCGCGTTCGCAAAGCGTGCCGTCGTAGTCGAACACGAGGCCAGCGTAACGCGATTGATTGATTTTCTCAACTCCGCGCTCGCACAAGGCGCGCAATTCATCGATTTGGGTTGAGGTCTTCAGACCTCCTGCCATCTCTTTCCGCCAGACCGCGATATCCGTGACATCGGTCCGCCGCGCCTTGCGGCGCCGGGCCGGCGCGAGGTGATAAAGCTTGCGCCCGAACTCCGGCACGCCGGGCTTACCGGGATCAATCTTGCGTACCTGACCGGCTGCAGCTGCGAGGTAAAGACTCACAATGAGGCCCGCAAGAGCCTGCTCATCTCGCGGTCCACTGAAATCAATCCGAGCCTGAGGCACTTCGCTTGGAATGAGTTCGAGCGTACGGGTGGCCAGCGCTTCCTGGTCATCGCCTATCAAAGCCAATATCCCCGTCTGGCCGGGTCGCTTGGCAAACCAGTGATGACGGCCATGGCCGAAATTGCGAAGATCGGTCGCGTGGATGTTTCCGAGCGCCGCCTCGACGAAGCGAGACTCGATATCGGTTGCAGCCGGCCTTAAGGAGGATGAACAAAGAACGCTGGTCGTCTCTGCTTGGACGGCCGGCAGAGTATGCTCGATAAGCCGTTCCAGCGAAACACTGACGCGGCTTTTCATGAATTCGTCGAGCGTTCCGGGAAGCGGCGTGGTATCGCCAATCAACGCGCGATAGGCTTTGAGAATCAATATTGCTGAGCCGAGCAGAGACGCTACGGCAAGGAATCCGTCTTCGAATAACTCCGATGAGGCGGAGACAACACGGCTGTATTTGTAGCGTTCTGCAAGCTCGTGCAGCGGCGATTGCTCACGCATAACAAGGCCGACCAGCGGCTTGGCTTCGCGCTGCGCAGCTTCATCGAATGCCGCACAGATGTCCTTGTTGCGGCCACTAGCCGTGAAACACATCACGGCGGCATCACGGAGCGACAATGTCATGTAATCGAGCGGCGTTGAGGGCGAGGCCAGCCGACCGGTCGTAAGCTGGTGGATGTATGCCGCAAACGAGGCAACCGAGAAGGAGCCTCCTGATCCAAGCATGACTGCTGAGCGCGCGCCGGCACTCTCAATCGCAGCTTTAAGCAAGCCGGGGTCGAGCAGATTGGCCGCCTCATAGACCTTGTGAAGGTCGGCCAACTCCTTGAGATATCGATCAGTCACTGAAGCCTCTGCCGGACGCGGCGAATGGAAGTTCGCTCCGCGAAGTTCTCGCAGAGGCCATCACGTTACGGCGGCAGGACGCCCCCGAGAAGACGGAAAGTGCCAACTTATCACAGGAACAAAATAAGAACAATCCGCTTCTGGAAGGAATGAATCTTTTCGGTCAAGCTTCAGATGACCGCTTGATTGGAATTGGAACCCTCCAGGGACAGAAGGTGTCATTCACCTCATTGAATTTATTTATATACTCCTTTATACGGCAAGCCTTGCATGTCAGAAAAAGAGGCCTTATTTTCTGACGGCGAGGAGTAAGATCCATGATTTCGGTAGCGGATAGAATCTTGAGACACGTCCGGGCCAAAGGCCCGGGCAGTGTGTTTACGCCTTCAGATTTCATCGGCTTCGGCAACCGCGCTGCGGTGGATCAGGCGCTATCCCGATTGTGCAAGGACAAGCGGCTTCGTCGTATCGCTCACGGCCTCTACGATTATCCTCGCGTCCATGCGCGATTGGGCGACCTCGCACCCGCTCCCGATGCGGTCGCCAGAGCTTTCGTGCGCGAGACCGGATCGAAACTCCAGATGACCGGCGCTCAGGCAGCGAATGCGCTTGGACTGTCCACGCAAGTTCCGGCCCGCAGCGTGTATCTGACTGACGGTCCGTCGCGGCGCGTCGTGCTTGGTAAGCGAACGGTGGACATCCGCCATGCTTCGCCCAAGCATCTTATCGCGCCCGGCAGCATGGCCGGCACCGTTGTCCAGGCGCTACGCCATCTGGGACCCGACTCGGCCGCCGCCGTAGTCGACGCAGCGGCTATGCGTTTGAAGGGGACGGATCGGCGCGCGCTCGCCAACGGCATCAAGCAGGCGCCTGCTTGGATGCGGCCCGCACTTGATCAGATCCTGGAGCGAACGGCTGCCTGACGCATGGACAAGGTCGCCATCCTGTCGGCCGCGGACCGCGCCGCTCTCTTCAACGAGACGGGTGCGGCCCGCGGCCTGGCAAATGCCATCATCGAAAAGGATTTTTGGGTCTGCTGGACGCTGAAGCGCCTCTTCGGAATCCAGGGCGAAAGTTCGCCAGGGCTCGTCTTCAAAGGCGGCACTTCTCTCTCGAAGGTTTACGGCGCGATCCGCAGATTTTCGGAAGATATCGACCTTTCCTTCGACCGTGCTGACCTCGGATACGCGGGTAACCGCAATCCGGAGACTGCATCGTCGAGAAAGAAAGCGGACAAGCTGATCGGCGACCTGGTCGCTGACGTCGAGAAGCACATCGCCACCGTTGTGCTGCCGCGTTTGGCTGCTGCCATTGCAAGCGAGCTCGGTCCTGCCGGGGAGGCCGCCTGGATCCTGAGTATAGAGTCCGGTAACGCGCAAAACCTGATCTTTGAATATCCCAGGAGCTTGCCCGAGCAGGATTATACCGGGTTCGCGTACATGAGCAGAAGGGTCAAGCTAGAGTTCGGGGCGCGAGGCGATCCCTGGCCGATCGAAAAGCGGGAGATCATGTCCTACGCCTCGGAGGAATTTCCTGACTTCTTCGAAGCCCCCTCCTGCGCGGTCGATGTCCTATCCTTGCGGCGGACGTTTTGGGAGAAGGCGACGGCGCTTCATGCCGAACACCACCGCGACCTTCAGTCCCCGACGCCGCAATATTTTTCCCGACACTACTACGACCTCGCGATGTTGGCAGACTCAGACGAGGGCAAGAAAGCGATGAAGGATGGCGACCTATTGAAATAGGTCGCCGACCACAAGTCGGTATTTTTCCGCTCTGCATGGGCGAGCTACGATACCGCCCGTGCCGGTACTCTGCGGCTCTCGCCGCACCCGGATCGCATCTCGGATCTACGCGCCGACTACCGCAAGATGGCGCCGATGATGTTCGACGATCCACTGCCGACCTTTGACGACGTTCTGAAGCGGATCGCCGCCCTGGAGAAGACAATCAACGGCGCATGAATGTGTTCGCCGCGCTATGCAGCGCAATGCGAAGCTCTGCAAGCTCATCCGCCAGTTCGGATTTCTCGTATATCCACTCGGCTTGCTCATGTACGGCCAAAAGACTCCGTAGGTCGTGTCGCGCGGCAGGGACGATATTCAGTGCGTTTACTGCTTGTGAGGGACTCGATAAATCGCGCTTCTACGCTGCTCTCTTGAAAAAATTATTCAGAGGTGGAGCTTCCTGGGCGCTCACATCGCTCCAATCAAGGTGAGAGCCTTATCCGTGTCGGACAATGTCATTCGCACGTCATTGCCTAGTAGCTTCACTGACGAGAGCATCGGCAAGAACGAAAAAGAAATCCTCTTCTGCTTATAGTCGAACTCCTTCAACAGCTCCCAGTTTACCTTGGCAATGCTGAAATGATCGACAATGGCGCTGCGCGTAACCTCCGAGATCTCCTTCGGAGCTTCGTCCGCATCGGAGGTCGTCGATGTCTTGTCCATGGTGACTAGGCTGGCGCGAGCACAGCCAAGCGCTCACAGATGAATTGTGCGATCTGCGCCGGGCTGAACCTGCGCGCGTCGACGTAGCCGTCGGTCTTGAAAACGCCGTCAACGGCGCCGTCGTCGGTTCGCACGAACATGATGCGGGCATTGTCGCGCTCCATGATAATCTCCCTGATCGCCCTGAACTCAATGCCGCACCAGTCCTTCCTTTGGTAGTCGGACCCGAGGAACACGACGATCAGCTTCGAGCGGCGCCGATAGATCTCTTGCAGCAATGTGTCGAGGGACGGCCGTGCCAGTTGCGACACGTAGTTGCTGTCGTAGAAGTAGGAGTTCGGCCCGATTCTTCCCTCCAGCTCGCGCGCGACTTGTTCGACGATTGCCCTCACCTCTCCTGGAAAAGAAAGCGCCACGTCGAAATTGTGTCTGGTTATATCGACGGTCTTGGTCGCTTGCCCGGTCCATGACGGCAGCGTAATGCGCCGCGCGGCATGCAATTCCTTCGCAAGATTGACGTCCTTGACCGCCCAATGCGTTCGGTTCATCTCCCATTTGCCGATGTCGAGCTCGAAGGTGAGCTGTTCCAGATCGTCGGCGGACAGAAATGGATCGATCGCTTGAAGCTCGTATTCGATTCGCACCTGCCCCTGCCGTTTGGCGACATCGCGGATCAGGCCGAATTTCGGCGCGAGCTGGTTGAATGCTTCGTAGGCGAAGATACATGGCAGACGTTTGAGTTCCGAGACTGCGGCTTCGTCGAGCGCTCCGAACCGCTCGGTGATCGCGTTTTCGGTATATTCGCGGACACAGCGCGAAAATTCGATCTGCCAGGGCTCGCCGTTCCAGGCCTCGGCATTGGAGGAAACAAGAAGATTGTACATCGAGACGACCGCTGTTGCCGGTTTGAGGATTGGGCTTGGTGCTTGGAGGTGTCACCGGCAATTTATTGGAATTTTCACGCCGGCGCACTGATTCGATCGTCCAAGGTCCAACGAAGACGAACAGAGCTCTCCGCTGAGGCCGTTCGGCAAGGACAACCGCAGATCGCCAGTGGCCTATTAGGGGTCAATAGCCCATCGAGTCCGGGCCATTCGTTCAGAACCCGCCCGGCTCTCGCGCTGATGACCGCCGGAGCGGTTGGCGCCGCGAGCAGCACGACGCCGTAGGGCACAAAGAGCATGGAGACAGATCTCCAGCCTTGGGCTTGAAGCATCGCAGCGGCCCGCGCATTACCGGAGGTCTCAAGCGGCCATAGGTGCTGATTGTGAAGATCAATGTAAACCAGGGTGTCCAAGCTCGCGCAGGTGGCGGCGCCATAACGCGCGGCTTTCTCCGACAGACCATCGGCGACAAGCTGTGCCGCGTCGTCGAACGACATCGGCTGCGATGGCGTGTACGGCTCCAGTACATCTGCGACACCTTGTGCATCGCGATATCGGTCCTGACGCTGACGCCACTCCAGTCCGCGTCTCTTGTTGCCGACGATCTCCATGATTTGGAAATCGGCGCTTCGGAATCTGACGTCGATCGGCTCTTCGCGGCTCGCGATGATCTCGCCGTCCTCGAAGGTTTCCCCGATACAACGAAGGAATGCGCGCACGATCATGCGCTCACGCTCCGGCTTTTGCGGATTTGAGAAAAGGTGCCGGGCGCAATCAGCGTATTCACGCAGTTTGGCGAGAAATGCGTTGTCGGAAAATGCCATCGTACCCAAAAAGATAGCACCCTTGATCATGGAGCGTCTCTTCTTCAAATAGTACCCGCAGCGCGGCGACGGTGCCGATCGCCACACTCACCGCTATGTAGCGACGGCGCGGGCTATTTGGGTGGTGCAGGTGCAGCAGCGTCTCGGTTGTCGAGCTATGTTCGGGAATCGAGATTGCGCACTACCGTCAAGCGTTGAAAATACCAGCGGTGCGCGATGAATGATCACATGGTAAGCGCGACGCCCCGCCGAATCTACTCCGCTTTGTTTAGCAAATCCCCTTCCGCCTACGATCATCTTCGCAGCAACACGCTAGCGCCTGACACTTAAAAAGTCTCATTTTCATTCACAACCGCAGCAGTCAACATGAATAGACTCGCCATCGCAGATCGAGACTTCCATGAGCGGTTCAAAAGCAAAAGTGATTTGTAGCTATGTCGCAATCCTTGTCGGGCGGCGCTTGCTGACTGAAGCTGCCGCTGAAGGACGATCTAGATCTGGCGAACCCCGCAAAATCACAGAGGAGCTTCGATCGAGTCTTCGAATGAAGGATGCAAACGTCGCACGCGATCCCTGCGACCTGTCCGTAGCGCAAGACAGAAATTTACGCTAGCTTGTGAAGGCTTTGCTGTGAAGCGTACCCGAATGCGATCGCCTCGGGGCCAAAAGGCGATCATCCGACCGCTTGATCCTTCCCACCCTCAAAGTTGGGACAATCCCGATAATGAGGAAGTTTGGCTTGAGCTGGCGCGTGCCATCGGACGGCAGCTTGCGCGGGATGAAAAAGGCGGCTTGGAGCAGCCTTTAGGGGAACGGGATGGCGATTGCGTCACCAAAAAAGAGGGCCGTGATATACGCCCGGTATTCGAGCGACATGCAAAAAGTGACCTCGATTGACGGTCAGCTATTACTCTGCCGGAAGGTCGCCGCGCGCAATGACCTAGATGTCGTCGGTGAATTTGTCGACGCCGCAAAATCCGGCCTTACCGAAGACACGCGCGATGGCTATCAGCGTTTGCTCAATGGTGTTCGAAAGCATGACTTTGACGTGATCATCGTCGAGCATTTCGACCGCCTGTCGCGCGATCCTGCCACCATCCAGCGCCTCAAGCAGGTGCTTGAGTTTAACCGCGTTGAGCTGATGGATCAGAAAGGCGTTTATGCGACCGCAACTGACATCAGCATCGCAAGCCTCTACAATACGATCTACAAGCCGCAGCTCGCCGACAAGGTTCGGCGAGGGCATGACAATGCTGTCAACAACGGAAGAATTCCCGGCTCATACGCCTATGGTTATCGGCCGAAGCCGGGCGCGCCTGGCGAGCGGATGATCGATGAGAGCGAAGCGAAGATCGTGCGGCGTATCTTCATCGAGTATACATCGGGCCGTTCAACGCGAGATATCGCCGCCGATCTCACCCGCGAAGGCGTGCTCTCTCCTGGAGCCACCCGCCATAAGAACAAGGCTGGTCGCACCACCTGGAATCATCAGTGCATCACTGGCGGTCGCCATGGTCGCGGCATTATCGGCAACGAGCTGTATATCGGCGAGATACATTGGAACGTCCGCTCAACAATTCTCAATCCGGAAACGCAGAAGAAGCAGAAACGCCGTAATCCGGAAGAACGCCACATCATCGTCAAAAATGCCGAGCTACGGATTATTCCGCAAACGCTCTGGGACAGCGTGCAGAAGGTTCGCAATGAACGCGCTATCCATATGTTCGGGCCGACCGGCAAGCCGCGGCGCCGGCACGTGGTCCCGCGCAACAATGAGCACCCGCTCGCGGGAGTTCTTCGGTGCGGTGTTTGCAACGGCCATATGCGCATCGCTCAATCCTCTCGGAATGGCGGGCCGCGGGCCGCATGCGCCAACGCGCATCAGCGAGGCACGTGCGAGCATACCCGCAGCTTTGATATGGACGTTCTACTGCTGGATGTTGCCGAAAAAATGGAAGTAAGATTGCTCTCGCCGAAAGCTATTGAAGAGGCCATGCGCACTTGGAAGGAGGAGCGGAGGAGCGACCAGCGAAAGGACAGCGAACGCTCTAACCTCGAGCGTCGACGCAGTGTCCTGAATACCGAGATAGAACGCTTATCATATGCGATCGCAAACAGCCGTCGCAGACCGGATGAGTTGATCAAGAGGATAGATGAATGCGACGTGGAACGAGAAACTGTCGAGGAGCGCTTGCGGTTGCTGGGCAGTGGCGGCGAAAATGTGATCCCGTTCGATCACCCGAAGTTTGGTGATCGATACCGTTCGGAGGCTAAGAGACTGGTCACCGCGCTCAAGATAAATCCGAGGGCGATCGAAACCCGCATCGCCTTCCGTAACTTGGTCGATTGCATTGTTGTGCATCCGGTGCGCAAGCGGATGCCCTACGAATACACACCGTACCTAAATGCCGCGGCCCTTTTCAGCATGAAGATTTTCCGAGAAGACTGGCGCAAAACAGGAACGAAAAGTGCTACATACTACGATAACGTCCAGTCGGGGAAATCCGTGTCCTCGTAGTAGACGCGGACCTGCATGTGATGGCGGCCGTCGCGGATCTCGCCGTCGAGGAAATTCACCGGGAAAACTCCTTCGCGATGTCCCTCCGACCATCAAGCACGCGAACGATCACAATCCGATCCACTTCGACAATGTAAAAGGCGATATACCCATCGATCACAAGTCCGCGCAACGACGTACGCAGCTCACTTCGATCCGGACCGAGCAAGGGAAAATCGCACAACTCGCTGAATCGTTCGGAAAATCTGACCAATGTCCGGTCTGCAGCAATTGCGCTGCGTTCCGAAAGATATGCATGGATTTCAAGAATATCCGTACGGGCGCGCAATGAAACGTCCACCCGCACCGCAGGTTTATCCCCGCGCCTTCGTTCGCGCCTGCCGGAGGAATTCTTCCAAATCCCACGGCACGACCCGCCCCGCTTCTACGTCTGCCATCCCTTCATCGATGGCATCCCTGAGGGCGCGAAATTTCTTTGCCTGGGCCAGCAAATAGCTGGCCGCAGATTCTTGCAAATCCTCGGGCAATAGCTGCAAGGCTTCGAGAGCTTTTTCGGCGGCTGAACTCATAAAATTGACATACCATATTTATTCGCCGTGCACAGCCGCCAATGGCGTTAGCTACGCCACCGCCGGCCTCGCTGCCCCTACCGTCACCAGCACGATTTCCGGCGGGACACCCAGCCGGAACGGCATGATGCTGCAGCCCAGCCCGCCGGAAACGACGACGTCGCAGTTCATCCGGATGTGGCCATAGGCGAGTTGCTGTCCGGAGGGCGAGACCGGCGACCAGCCGAGCATCCGCACCTGGCCGCCATGGGTATGACCGGAGAGCTGAACTGCGACGCGCGAGGGCACGCGGCGGGCGATGTCAGGCTCATGCGCCATCAGAATCACCGGCGCATCGTCGGTGATCTTCGCCAGCGTCGCGCCGAGGTCGTCGACGCCGATCCGCTTGATCGGGCGGAAGCGGCGCGCCGGCAAATAGGCGAGTTGGTCGCCGAGGCCCGCGATCCAGAACGACTGGCCGTTCTTGCTCAGTTTCCTGGCGTCGTTCTCGTAGACGGGGATGCCGGCGGCTTCCAATGCGCGGCCTGCGAGCGGCAGTCCCTGCCCTTCCCGCTGCACGGTCTTGTCTTCCCACCAGTCGTGATTGCCGAGCACGGCATGCGCGCCAAGCGGCGCTTTCAAGCCAGCCAATACCGCGGCCCAATCGGCATCGGGGATGAAGCGCGTCACCTTGCGGTGACCGGCCACATAGTCGCCGAGCAGAACAACGATGTCGGGCTTAAGCGCGTTGGTGCGTTCGACGATCGACTGGATATGATCGAGCGACATCCAGGGATCACAGGCATGGAGGTCGGCAATTGCGGCGATCCGGAGCTTGAGGTCGGCCGGCCATCGCGGCGGCGAAACATGATAGCGCGCCACGCGGAGCCGCAGGACCGGCGCACTGAATCCATACGCGGTGGTCGAGATACCCACTGCGCCCAGTCCACCGATGCCTTTCAGGAAATGACGACGCGTTAACATATTGATCCGATCGTTGATGCGCGTCGCAGGATGCGAATGGATTGGGCCTGAATTGCGTTGGGTTTGTGCAGATCGTCAGCAGGGCTTCAGCAGCTTCTCACCAGCTTTACCGGAGCGATCCGGTTCGAAGCGATCAATCGTCGCTGTCGCCGTTGCCGAACAGCCCGAACTGCGCGGGATCGCGCGCCGGCTCGGCGAGACCGAGATGGCGGAAGGCGTGCGAGGTGAGCAGCCGGCCGCGCGGGGTGCGCTGCAGGTAGCCGCACTGGATCAGGAACGGCTCGATGATGTCCTCGATGGCGTCGCGCGGCTCCGACAGCGCCGCCGCCATGGTCTCGACGCCCACGGGGCCGCCACCGTAGTTCATCGCGATCGTGGTGAGGTAGCGGCGGTCCATGGCGTCGAGGCCGGCGGCATCGACCTCGAGCGCGCTCAGCGCGTGGTCGGCGATGGCGCGGTCGACGGAGCTTGCATCCGCGGCGGAGGCAAAATCGCGCACGCGGCGCAGCAGCCGGCCGGCGATCCGCGGCGTGCCGCGGGCGCGGCGCGCGATCTCGTTGGCGCCGTCGAGCGTCATGCCGATATTGAGGACGCGGGCGCCGCGCGTGACGATCTTCTCCAGTTCTTCCCCGGTGTAGAAATTCAGCCGCACGGGAATGCCGAAACGGTCGCGCAGCGGATTGGTCAGAAGCCCCGCGCGCGTGGTGGCGCCGACGAGGGTGAATTTTGCCAGCTCGATCTTGACCGAACGCGCCGCCGGCCCCTCGCCGATGATCAGGTCGAGCTGAAAGTCCTCCATCGCGGGGTAGAGCACTTCCTCGACCGCCGGGCTGAGGCGATGGATCTCGTCGATGAACAGCACGTCGCGCTCTTCGAGATTGGTCAGGAGCGCCGCGAGATCGCCGGCCTTGGCAATGACAGGACCGGAGGTGGCACGAAAACCGACGCCGAGCTCGCGCGCGACGATCTGCGCCAGCGTGGTCTTGCCGAGGCCGGGGGGACCGACGAACAGCACGTGATCCAGCGCCTCGCCCCGCTTGCGCGCGGCCTCGATGAAGATCGAGAGATTCTTGCGCGCCTGCGCCTGGCCGACGAACTCCGACAGCGATTGCGGGCGCAGCGCGGTGTCGCCGACATCGTCGGAGCGTCGCTCGGGCGTGACGATGCGCGACGGCGTGTTCACTCGCTGCCCCGCCGGTATTTGTTCGGCAGCAGTTCGCCGATGGGGACGACCTTCGGCGCCTTGCCGCCGTCGGGCACGATGACCCGCGCCTTGGCGTCGTAGTCGTGGATCAGTTCGCGGCAGATCCCGCAGGGCGAGACCACCGCGATCTTGCCAGGCTCGCCGGGTTTCGGGTGGCGCACGGCGACGATGGTCTCGATGCCGTGGTCGCCCTTTTCGGTGATGGCGCGGCCGATGGCGATCGCCTCGGCGCAGACCGCGATGCGGCCGATATAGGCGTCGATATTGACGCCCGTGACGATGCGGCCGTCGCGCGTGCGCATGGCGGCGCCGACCTCCTGCCAGTCGTTGCGATAGCGCTTGCTGATGGCCTTGGTGGCGGCGTCGATCAGTTCCTGGTCTTTTTTACTCGGCATGCGGAGAATGCGTTCCCTGAGTTAGTAAGATGGGAAAAGAGCGTCAGCGACGTGCCCACCATGGGCTGCTTATATCAAAAGAAATGGTGGGCGCGCTTCCGCTTTGCGCAGCCTCCGCCCCCTCACTTCGACAATTCCTTCAGGCCCAGCCGGATCAGTTGCGCGGTCTCGGCCTTCTCGCCGGCGCTGCGCGAGGCCGCGGCGATCGCGGCGGCCGCCTGCGGCTGGCCGTAGCCGAGATTGACCAGCGCGGAGATCGCGTCCGTCACCGGGCGCGGCGCGCGCTGGTCGTCGATGGCGCCGGCAAGGTGCACGACCGCCGGATCGACATTGGCGAATGCCGGCGCCTTGTCCTTCAGTTCGCTGACGATGCGCTCGGCGACCTTGGGACCGACGCCTGGCGTGCGCGACACCGCCGCCTTGTCGCGCAGCGCAATCGCGTTCGCCAGTTCGGCCGGCGGTAGCGTCGAGAGCACGGCGAGCGCGACCTTCGCGCCAACGCCCTGCACGGTCTGCAGCAGCCGAAACCATTCGCGCTCGGCATCGGTGCGGAAGCCGAATAGCTTGATCTGGTCCTCGCGCACATAGGTCTCGATCGACAGCACCGCGGCCGCGCCGGGCGACGGCAGCGCCTGCAGCGTGCGCGACGAGCAATGCACCTGATAGCCGACGCCGCCGACATCGAGGATCACGTAATCCTCGCCGTAGGAATCGATCAGGCCCTTGAGCTTGCCGATCATGTTGGAGGCCTTGTTCCGACAGGCCCACCACATTCGTCATGGCCGGGCCTGTCCCGGCCATCCACGTCCTTCCGATCGACGAGCGAAGACGTGGATGCCCGGGTCAAGCCCGGGCATGACGGCGTTGAGGGATATGGGCCCATCATAGGCTCGCCACCCGCATCCGCAGCGCCGTGCCCTGGCGGTGATGGGCGTGGGTGATCGCGACCGCCAGCGCGTCGGCGGCGTCGGGCGATTTCGGTTCGGCCTTCGGCAGCAATATTTTCAGCATGACCGCGATCTGGTTCTTGTCGGCGTGGCCGGCGCCGACCACGGTCTTCTTCACTTGATTGGGCGCATACTCCGCGACCGAAATGCCGAACATCGCGGGCGACAACATGGCGACGCCGCGGGCCTGGCCGAGTTTCAGCGTGGCGACGCCGTCCTTGTTGACAAAGGTCTGCTCGACCGCGGCCTCCGCCGGGCGGAAATCACCGAGGACCGTGGCGAGCCCCTCATGGATCGCGAGCAAACGGCTCGCCAGCGGCAAATCGTCCGGCGGCTCGACCGAGCCGCAGCCGACGAAGACGAGCCGGTTACCCTCGGTCTCGATCACGCCCCAGCCGGTGCGGCGCAGGCCGGGATCGATGCCGATGATCCGGACGGGTTGGCGAATCGATGAAAGTGTCATGGCGCAGTGATAACGCCAGAGGGGGATGAACGAAACATAAAGAGAACGGAAATCCCCTGCCGCCGTCGTCGCTGCCGCTGTCGCCTTGCTGTCGATCACCCGCCCATCTTGGCGACCAGCGCGTCGGACACCTCGAAATTGGCGTAGACGTTCTGGACGTCGTCGTGCTCGTTCAGGAGGTCCATCAGCTTCAGGAGCTTCTCGCCGGTCTCGTCGTCGACCGAGACCGTGTTCTGCGGCTTCCAGGTCAGCGCCGCCTTGCGGGCCTCGCCGAATTTCGCTTCCAGCGCCTTCGCGACCTCGCGAAAGGTCTCCTGCGAGGCGTAGATCTCGTGGCCGTTTTCGCTGGAGACCACGTCGTCGGCGCCGGCTTCGATCGCGGCATCCAGCATCGCGTCGTCGGAGGCCTTGCTGGCGTCGTATTCGATGATGCCGGTACGGTCGAACATGAAGGCGACCGAGCCGGTTTCGCCGAGATTGCCGCCGGACTTGGTGAAGTAGGAGCGGATGTCGGAGGCGGCGCGGTTGCGGTTGTCGGTCAGCGCCTCGACGATCACGGCGACCCCGCCGGGGCCATAGCCCTCATAGCGGATCTCGTCATAGTTCTCGCTCTCGCCCCCCGTCGCCTTCTTGATGGCGCGCTCGATATTGTCCTTCGGCATGTTCTCCTGGCGCGCCGCGATCACCGCCGCGCGCAGCCGCGGGTTCATCGCGGGGTCCGGGGTTCCGAGCTTGGCCGCCACCGTGATTTCCCGCGCCAGCTTGCCGAAAAGCTTAGACTTCTGGGCGTCCTGCCTGCCCTTGCGGTGCATGATGTTCTTGAATTGGGAATGGCCGGCCATGCAGGGATCTCTTGGATTCGTCCGGAGGGATTTGGGGGTTAAAGCGCGGCCTTATAGGCCGTCAATCGGGCAAAATCAAAGAATTGCGGCTGATTCGGCGACGAAAGTGCCGTCCGCTCTTCCGATGATCAGCCGGTTGTTAACCATGATTTCATGCCCGGATGAGAGGATTTTACACCGACGTTCAACTTTTGCGAGACGTTATGGCCTTCGGACTGTTCAAAAAGCGGGTGCCGGAGCCGGTCTTGCCTGCCGTCCCGACCAATGCCCAGCCGGTCGCCCAGGCGACGGAGGTCGTGCCGGCCGACGGCGATTCGGCCCAAGCCATCCTCGAATTACTGGAGTTCGAACTCGGCGCCATGATCCGCCAGCTCGAACGTGCGGCCAACTCTGTCGCCGGGGGCGCGGAGGCAGCAGCAGCCACGCTGTCGACCATCCGCCAGCGCACCGACGCACTGACCAATCGAACAAGTGTCGTCCAGGGCACGGCCACGACCTTTTCGCAAGCCGCCGACAAGTTCACCCGGTCGGCGCAGGGCATCGGCTCCCAGGTGAGTGAAGCCGGCAAGCTCGCCGACCAGGCCAGCGACGCCGCCCGGGAAGCCAGCAGCAACGTCGACCGCCTGCGGGAGTCGTCGGCGGCGATCGGCAATGTCGTCAACCTGATCGCGCAGATCGCGCGGCAGACCACGCTGCTGGCGCTCAACTCCACCATCGAGGCGGCGCGCGCCGGCGAGGCCGGTCGCGGCTTTGCCGTGGTCGCCACCGAGGTGAAGGCGCTCGCGGTGCAGACCCAGCACGCGACCGAAGAAATCACGCAGAAGATCGAGGCGCTGCAGCGCGACGCCGCGGGCTCGGTCGATGCCGTGCATCGCATCTCGCAGGCGATCGAGGCGATCCGCCCCGTATTCGACAACGTCAACGGCGCGGTCGCCGAGCAGAACGCCACGACCGGCGAAATCGCCGACAATGCCGCCACCGCATCCAGCTTCATCGCGTCGGTCGGCGACAGCGCCACCGAAATCGATCAGGCGACCAAGGATGCCGAACGCCACGGCGACAGCGTCGCGCGGGCAGGACGGGCCGTCGCGACATTCGCGCAGAAGCTGAAATCGCGCTGCGCGGTCCTGTTGCGGCAAGGCGATCGCGGCGAGCGGAGCGAGCAGCAGAAGCTGCCGTGCAGCCTCACGATCGAGATCCAGGCGCCGCGCAGCGTGATATCGGCCCCGGTCTACGAGATCTCGATGGATGGCATCCTGATCTGCGGGCCCGACGCCGAGAGACTGCCGCAGGGTCTGAGCTTCGACGCGACGCTGCAGGATGTCGGCAACTGCCGCATTCGCATCGGTGAACGCACCAAATCCGGCACGCAGGCCCGGTTCGAGCGAGCGGACGCGGCGTTGACCGAAAAGATCGAAGACAAGCTGTGGTCGATCCAGGACGACAACACCGAGGCGGTCGCCCGCGCAATGGAGGCCGGCGCGGCGCTGAAGAAGATCTTTGAGAACGGCATCGACAGCGGCGCGATCTCGCTCGAGGACATGTTCGACACCGACTATGTCGAGATACCGGGCTCCAATCCGGCGCAGTACCGCACCAGGATTCTGGACTGGGCCGACCGCGCGCTGCCGCCGTTCCAGGAAGCGTTCCTGGCGAAGGACAAGCGGATGGCATTCTGCGCCATGATCGACAGCAACGGCTATCTGCCGGTTCACAACAAGATGTATTCGCACCCGCAGCGGCCGGGCGACGTCACCTGGAACACGGCCAACTGCCGGAATCGCCGCATCTTCAACGACCCCGCCGGCCTTGCCGCCGGCCGGAACCGGCGCGCGTATCTGATCCAGAGCTATGCCCGCGACATGGGCAACGGCAACACCGTGATGATGCGCGAAATCGACGTGCCGGTCAGCGTCAAGGGTCGCCACTGGGGCGGCTTTCGTACGGCCTACCGGCTGTAACCGGACTATTCCGAAAGCCTGGGAATCCCTGGCCTCCTGCCTCGCATGGCGCGCAGGACCATTGCTGCCCGGATAATGAGCAGCATGGCAACGCTTTCAATGTTGAACCTTCCTCACTCGAACTCGTTGGTAGGCGGTCCTGGCACATGCATCTGACATGCCCGTCAGCGCGAAACCAGGCAGGCAGGCTATCCGCGCGCAGCGAGCTGCGCACCAGCCCCGTCCGCGGAGTTCGAAATGGCACATTCTGGCACGGCACGCGCAACCCGGTCCGCAGGGATTCCAGCGAAGATTCCGGTCCGGCTGACCGTCAACGGCAAGCAGCTGGAGCTGACGGTCGCGCCGTGGACGACGCTGCTCGACGCGTTGCGCGATCATCTCAACCTCACCGGCACCAAGAAGGGCTGCGACCACGGCCAATGCGGCGCATGCACCGTGCTGGTCGATGGACGGCGGATCAATTCCTGCCTGACTCTGGCCGTGATGAAACAGGACGCGGCCGTAACCACGATCGAGGGCTTGGCGCGTGATGGCGAGTTGCATCCGCTGCAGCAGGCCTTCATCGATCACGATGCCTTCCAGTGCGGCTATTGCACCTCGGGGCAGATCTGCTCGGCCGCCGGCCTGATCAGCGAAGGCAAGGCCACGACACCCGACGAAATCCGGGAACTGATGAGCGGCAACATCTGCCGCTGCGGCGCCTATCCGAACATCGTGGCGGCGATCCAGCAGGCGATGGAGCGATCATGACCCCCTTCGAATACGCGCGCGCCACCGACGTTGCCGACGCCATCAGGCAGATATCGACCGATCCTTCCGCCAAATTCATCGCTGGCGGCACCAACCTGATCGACCTCATCAAATACGACGTCGAAGGCCCTGCCCGGCTGATCGACATCTCGCACCTTCCGCTTCGGAGCGTCGAGCCGACCGACGGCGGCGGCGTCATCATCGGCGCGATGGTGCCGAACTCCGATCTCGCCTACCACCCCCTGATCGAGCAGCGCTATCCGCTGCTGTCACGCGCGATCCTGGCAGGCGCATCGCAGCAACTGCGCAACATGGCGTCGACCGGCGGCAATCTCCTGCAACGGACGCGCTGCTTCTATTTCTACGACGCCACGACGTCGTGCAACAAGCGCGTGCCGGGTAGCGGATGCTCGGCCGTCGATGGCGTCAATCGCATCAATGCGATCCTCGGCACCAGCGAAGCCTGCATCGCCACCCATCCTTCCGACATGTGCGTGGCGCTGGCCGCGCTCGACGCGACCGTCCATGTGGCCGGTCCGGCGGGAATGCGCACAATTGCGTTTGCGGATTTCCATCGGCTGCCCGGCGACACGCCGCAACGCGATACCAACCTGAACCCGGACGAGATCATCACCGCGATCGAGCTTCCGGCCAAGGGTTTCAGCGCGAATTATTCCTACCTGAAGATCCGCGATCGCCTGTCGTACGCGTTCGCTTTGGTGTCGGTCGCGGCCGCGCTGGAATTCGAGGGCGACACGATCAAGGACGCCCGACTGGCGCTCGGTGGCGTCGCCCACAAGCCATGGCGCAGCCCGGCGGCCGAAACCGTCCTGCGCGGCCAGCGCGCCGAAACGAGCGCGTTCGAATCCGCCGCCGACGTCCTGCTGCGCGGCGCCAAAGGCTTCGGACACAACGACTTCAAGATCGGCCTGGCGCGACGCGCCATTGTCCGGACGCTCGGCCAGGCCGCGCGGGGAACGCCGCAATCGATTTCGGACAAGAGGATTCGGTGACCGCCATGACAGGCTATATCGGAACAGCGACGTCCCGCATCGACGGCAAGGCCAAGGTTACCGGCGAGGCCAGATATGCCGGCGAATTCAACGTCGGCGGCCTCGTCCATGGCTATGTCGTGGAGTCGACAATTGCCAAAGGGCGCGTGCTGCGCATCGATACCGCCGAGGCGCTCGGCGTCAGCGGCGTGATCGACGTGCTGACCCATCAGAACCGGCCGGAGATGGCCGACGATGACAAGGCCTACAAGGATGAAACCGCGCCCGAGGAGGGCTCGCCCTATCGGCCCTTGTTCGATGACGTCGTCCGCTTCAGCGGTCAACCGCTGGCGCTGGTGCTCGCGGACGATTGGGAAACCGCGCGCATCGCCGCATCGATGGTGAGGATCGAGTACAAGCGCGACCCGCATGTGACCGATCTTTACGCACAGCGTTCGCAGGCACTCACGGTCGAGAAGCCGGAGAAGCCGCGCGGCGACGCCGCAATGGCCTTTTCCGCTGCGGCGGTTCGGCACGAGGCCGAATACTTCATCCCCAGCGAACATCACAACCCGATGGAATTGTTCGCCTCGACCGCGGTCTGGGACGACGGCCATCTCACCGTCTACGACAAGACGCAGGGCGTGCAGAACGTGCAGCAATATCTCAGCGGCGTGTTCAAGTTGAGCGCGGAAAGCGTGAGCGTGATGTCGCCCTATATGGGCGGCGGCTTCGGCTCCGGACTGCGCCCGCAGTACCAAGTCGTACTGGCGGTGCTCGGCGCGCTCGCCCTCAAGCGTCCTGTGCGCGTCATGCTGACCCGCGCGCAGATGTATGCGCTGGGCTACCGGCCCGCCAGCATCGAGCGGCTGGCGCTCGGCGCCAACCCGGACGGAACGCTCGCCTCGATGCAGCACGAAGCCATCGCCGTCACATCGCAATTCGAGGAATTCTCCCGCAACGACGTTGGATGGGGCAATCTGCTGTACGAAAGCCCGAACGCGAGATTCGAGCACAAGCTCGTCAAGCTCGATCTGCCAACGCCGTGCGATATGCGCGGCCCCGGCGCCGCCACCGGCGTCTTTGCGCTGGAATGCGCGATGGACGAGATCGCCGTGGCACTCAAGGTCGATCCGGTGCAGCTTCGTTTGCAGTGCTATTCCGATCGGAATCAAGGCGAGGATGTCCCCTATACCAGCAAGCAGCTGCGCGAATGCTACCGCGAGGGCGCTGCCGCGTTCGGCTGGGAAAAGCGCAACGCCGAGTCGCGCTCGATGCGGGACGGGAACGAACTGGTGGGCTGGGGCATGGCGACGGGCGTATGGGAAGCGCTGCAGATGCCTGCCACCGTCCGCATCGTGTTGACCGCCAACGGTCATGCCGAGGTGTCGACCGCGGCGTCCGACATCGGCACCGGCACCTATACGATCATGGCGCAGGTCGCGGCCGACATGCTCGGCCTCCCGATCGAGAACATCAGCGTCAGGCTCGGCGATTCCACCTTGCCGCAATGTCCGCTGCAGGGCGGCTCGTGGATCGCATCGTCGGTATGCAACGCCATCGCCAATACGGCCCACGCCGTTCGCGGCGATGTCCTGAGGCTCGCCAAGGCGATGCAGGATTCACCTTTCGCCGACGAAACCGCTGACGACGTCACGCTGGTCGACGGCAAGATCGTCAGCAAGTACGACGCCGGCCGCTCGGTACCGATCGCCAGCGTGATGCGGTCGGACAACGCCGAACGCATCACGCGCGAGGAAACCAACAAGCCCGACGAGGACAAGTCGCACGCGCGCAACGTCCACTCGGCCGTTTTCGCGGAAGTCAAGGTCGACGAGGAACTGGGAATCGTCCGCGTCACCCGGGTCGTCGATGCCGTGGCGGCCGGCCGCATCCTCAACCCGAAGACCGCGCGCAGCCAGATCATGGGCGGCGTGGTCTGGGGAATCGGCATGGCGCTGCACGAAGAGACGCTCTACGACCACCGCTTCGGCCGCGTCATGAACGCCAATATCGCCGAATACCACGTGCCCGTGAATGCGGACATCCACGACATCGAGGTCATCTTCGTGGAGGAGCACGACGCGCTGGTCAATCCGCTTGGCATCAAGGGCCTCGGCGAGATCGGCATTGTCGGCGTTGCGGCGGCGATCGCCAACGCGGTGTATCACGCCACCGGCAGGCGCGTGCGCGATCTGCCGATCACGCTGGACAAGGCGGTCCAATTCGATCGAGCTGTCGGCCGAAGCTCGCGTTGACGGCTCTTATGTCCAGAATCGCGGCACGCTCGGCTCGAGCCTGCCGCCGGCGCGCACCGGTGCAATGCGACGCGCAAGCCCGGTGGCGTCATCGGTCTCCACCGCCACGCCGCTGAGCGTCGCTGGGCCCACGGCCGGCTCGAACCTGCCTGACGGGATACCGGTCGTGAAGCGCCGCAGCGGCTCTTCCTTCTGCATGCCGATGACGGAGTCATAATCGCCGGTCATGCCGGCGTCGGTCATGTAGGCGGTGCCGCCAGAGAGAATCTGGTGATCGGCGGTCGGCACATGGGTGTGGGTGCCGACGACGAGGCTGGCGCGGCCGTCGCAGAAATAGCCGATGCCCTGCTTCTCGCTCGACGCCTCGCCGTGAAAATCGACCACGACCGCGTCCGCCGCCTCGCGCAACG
Source organism: uncultured Bradyrhizobium sp. (assembly GCA_964609175.1). Lineage (GTDB taxonomy): Bacteria > Pseudomonadota > Alphaproteobacteria > Rhizobiales > Xanthobacteraceae > Bradyrhizobium. The sequence goes on along the minus strand of CAZSRR010000014.1, from coordinate 131,756 downwards.
GGCAGGCTTCGAGTTCGCGGTTGAGCGCCGCAAAGGGATCGTCGAACGGCGTCATGAAGACGCGGCCGATGGCGTTGACGATTAGCGCGCGCTTGCCGTTCTTGGTCTCGACCAGCGCCGCGCCGCGGCCCGGCGTGCCCCTCGGAAAATTGGCGGGGCGCACGAGCTTCGGCGCGCGCTCGATGAACACCAGCGCCTCGCGCTGATCCCAGGCATGGTTGCCGAGCGTGATCGCGTCCGCGCCGGCGTCCAGGAATTCCTGGTAGATCGCCTCGGTGATGCCGAAACCGCCGGCGGAATTCTCGCCATTGACGACGACGAGATCGAGCGCCCAGTCTCGGACCATGCCGGGCAGATGTTCCGCGATCGCGGTGCGGCCCGCGCGGCCGACAACGTCGCCAACGAAGAGAATGCGCAAAGCCTTAGCTCCGGAAATCGAACACTTTCTTTTCCGTTAGCACATAATCCAGCGCCACGTCGTGCGGCAGCGAGGGAACGACCTTTATTTCCTGCACTGAAAAAGCGACGCCGACGGCGATGATGGCTTTCGCCTTTCGCAGGTGGGCAAGGGTAAAGTCGTAGTGTCCGGCGCCGTATCCGATGCGGTGGCCCTGCCGGTCGAACGCCGCCAGCGGCACCAGCATGACGTCGGGGATCAGTTCTTCCGCGGCCGGCGACGGCTCCAGGATGCCGAGCGGCCCCAGCATCAACCGGTCGTCGGGCGACCAGGCGCGAAACGCCAGCGACTTTCCGCGCGAGAGAACCGCCGGCAGCGCCAGCCTGGCGCCCTGCCCCGCGAGCTTGCGCATCAGGGGCGCCGGATCGATCTCGCTGCGGATCGGCGAGTAGCCCGACACGATCGTGCCGGGCTCGATCGCGAACGGCACGCCGCGCTTGGCCATCGCAAGCGCCGCAGCCGCGCGCTGCTCCTCGCCCAGCGCATCGCGCCTGGCGAGGGCGGCGGCGCGGAGAGCGGCTTTCGACAGGGGCGCCGTCATGTCTTGCTCCGCAGTCATCACCCGCGAGTTGCGGGTGATCCGGTATCCCAGAGACTTCGATGAATCACCCGTCCAGCCGCGGCGCACTGGATACCCGCCTTCGCGGGTATGACGACTGCGCCGGAGCAGAAACCGTACGCAACGCGCAATCAATGTGCGAGGCCGCGAACGCCGTTGAAGCACTCGATCCCGGAGTTCCCTACGAAAGTAGGTGGGCACCATATGCCCGGGTCCACGGACCCGGCCAGGGACAGTTCCCTAAAGGATCGATAAGGCCCCGGGGATATATGGCTCCTGACGCACGACGCAGCTTCGCGGGGGCAATGTAAGCGGTCGGGATGGAAATCGCCAGCGGTAGCAGTTGCGAACATCCATAGATTGCGCTTCTCTGTACCCTCCCCTGGAGGGGGAGGGTCGCTTTCATCGGGCAAAGCCCGATGAAAGCGGGGTGGGGTGATCTCTCCGCGAGTGAGATGGAAATGGTAACAAGAGCTATCCGCCGCGCTGCGGCCAAGAAACTGCGGGCAAATGCAACGCCGCATGAACGCATCGTCTGGCGGGCTTTAAAAGAGCTGCCGATGGAAGGGACACACTTTCGGCGGCAGGCGCCAATTGGCCCTTACGTCGTCGACTTCTTCTGTCCAGCAAGACAGCTAATTATCGAACTCGATGGCGGGCATCATAACGAGGATGAGGCAATCGCGCGCGATGGCGAAAGGCAGGCTTGGCTGGAGCAGCAAGGATACCGCGTCATTCGTTTCTGGAATTCGGATGTTGCAAGTGATCTCAACGCGGTGATGGAGAAGATATACGTAGAAGTGTATGGCGCGCGCGAAGCTGAAGCGCTTCCACTGAAACACCACCGACGACGATAGTCTGTCACCCCGCCCCGTTTCATTTGGAGCTACGCTCCATATGAAACGACCCGCCCCCTCAAGGGGCGGGTGAAGCAAAGACGCTCGTCGCGTTAACCGATCGCTACGCCATTGCCTATCGTTCGGTTCAGCATCTGCGTGGTCTTTTCGATGCGCTCGGCGGCGGCGTTGAGCGCGTTGGCGACCGCGACCTGGGTGGCCTTGGTGCGGTCGGCGGCGGCGATGCGGACGTTGCGCAGGGTTTCGAGTTCGCCCTCCAGCGCGCGGATGCGCGCGTTGGCGTCGACCAGTTCGTCGCACACCGTGAGCGCGGCCATCACGGTCAGCCGCGCGTCGCCGATCTCGCCGAACTTGCCGCGCAGTTCGCCGACGCGCGATTCCAGGCTTTCGGCGAGTTTCAAGAGCCGCACTTCCTGCCCTTCCTCGCAGGCCATGCGGTACTGCCGGCCGTTGATGGTGACGTTGATGTGACTCATTCGTCCTCTCCCGCGTCGAGCACCGCACGAATGGTGCCGATCGCGACATCCAGTTTTTCCGCGATCTCGCGGTTGGTGCGCTCCAGCCGCCGTGTCTTCACCAGCGAGCCGTCGAGTTCGTCGGCGAGCCGGGAGCGGTCGGCGCCGAGCGCCTGGATCCGGCTCGCCAGTTCGTTCTCATCGCGATCGGCGTCGCGCCGTCGCTCGGCGGCGGCTTCCAGCGCGTCGAGCGCCAGCATCAGGCGCCGCGTGGCGGCGTCGATGTCGACATGGTAGGGCTCGGCATTGCCGGCCCCGTTGCTGTGACGATCGCTCATGGGAAGCAGCGCGCACCTTCGCCTGGGCCCGCCGAACGGTAGCAAAATCCGCGGTTCGGCAAGCGGTTAGAGCCCGAAATTTACGTGGCAAGCGAGGCAAGCGCAACGTCGGCGCGCAGCTATGCACCGATAAGCAACCTTCCGACCGGCCGGCGCGTTGCCCTGCCTTGGACTCACGGGGATTGTGGTGCTATCCAGCCCGAACTCCCCCAGGCCCACGCCCGTATCCCGGCTTCGCCCGGTACGTTACCCGTAACCAAGCACCTCATTTCAGGCGGAATTACATCATGACGCAGGTCGATCATACCCGTATGGCCAATGCGATTCGCGGGCTTGCCATGGATGCCGTCGAGAAGGCGAAATCAGGGCATCCCGGCCTGCCGATGGGCGCGGCCGACATCGCCACCGTGCTGTTCACGCAGTTCCTGAAATTCGACGCCGCGGCGCCGGCATGGCCGGACCGCGACCGCTTCGTGCTGTCGGCCGGACACGGCTCGATGCTGCTCTATGCCTTGCTCTACCTCACCGGCAACAAGGACATGACGCTCGACCAGATCAAGAACTTCCGCCAGCTCGGTTCGCTGACGCCGGGACATCCCGAGAATTTCCACACCAAGGGCATCGAGACCACGACAGGCCCGCTCGGCCAGGGCATCGCCACCGCGGTCGGCATGGCGCTGGCGGAGAAGATGCTAGCCGCGGAATTCGGCAAGAAGGTGGTCGGCCATCACACCTACGTGCTCGCCTCCGACGGCGACCTGATGGAAGGCGTGTCGCAGGAAGCGATCGCGATGGCCGGGCACTGGAAGCTGAACAAGATGATCGCGCTGTACGACGACAACGGCATCTCGATCGACGGCCCGATCTCGATCGCCGATTCGGTGGATCAGGTGAAGCGCTTCAAATCCGCGGGCTGGGCCGCCGAGCTGATCGACGGCCACGATCCGAAGGCGATCGCCGCGGCGATCACCCGCGCGCAAAAATCCGGCAAGCCGTCGCTGATCGCCTGCAAGACGACGATCGGGTATGGCGCGCCGAACAAGGCCGGCACCGCCAAGGCCCATGGCGAGGCGCTCGGCGCCGACGAGCTGAAGGCCGCCAAGGAAAAACTCGGCATCTCGCAGGAAGCCTTCTCGGTGCCGGACGATGTGCTGAAGGCGTGGCGTGACGCCGGCAGCCGCGGCGCCGCCGCCCGTCAGGAATGGGAAGCCACGTTCGCCGAGCTCGGGCCGCGCAAGCGCGCCGAGTTCGAGCGGCGACTGCGGCACGAGCGACCGGCTTCGCTCGCCAAGGCGCTGCGGGCGCACAAGAAGGCGCTGCTGGAATCGCCGCAGAAGATGGCCACGCGAAAATCGTCGGAAGCCGCGATCGAGGCGATCGCGGCGGCGATGCCGATGGAATTCCTCGCCGGGTCCGCCGACCTCACCGGCTCCAACAACAACAAGGCGAAATCAGCGACGGCGTTCTCGGCGAAGACGCCGAAGGGCCGCTTCATCCATTACGGCATCCGCGAGCACGGCATGGCCGCCGCCATGAACGGCATCTTCCTGCACGGCGGATTCGCGCCGAACGGCGCGACCTTCCTGGTGTTCAGCGACTACGCCCGCCCGGCGATGCGGCTCGCCGCGCTGATGGGCGCCGGCGTCGTCTATGTGATGACCCACGATTCAATCGGTCTCGGCGAAGACGGCCCGACGCACCAGCCGGTGGAACACCTCGCCGCGCTCCGCGCCATTCCCAACATGCGCGTGTTCCGGCCCTGCGACGCCATCGAAGTCGCCGAGTGCTGGGAGCTGGCGCTCAACCGGATCGAAGGTCCGACGGTGCTGGCGCTGACGCGCCAGAACCTGCCGCAGCTTCGGACCAGCGCGCCGAACGACAACCCCTGTGCGCATGGCGCCTACGAACTGGTCGCGGCACAGGGCGAGGCCAGGGTTTCCCTGTTCGCCTCGGGCTCCGAGGTCGAGATGGCGGTGGCGGCGCAGAAGCAACTCGCCGGACGCGGCATTCCAACGCGGGTGGTTTCGGTGCCATCGCTCGAGCTTCTGTTAGCGCAACCAAAGGAACGCCGGGACACCATCATCGGCAACGCCCCCGTAAAGGTCGCCATCGAGGCCGCCGTCCGCTGGGGCTGGGATGCCGTGATCGGCCAGGACGGCGAGTTCGTCGGCATGCACTCCTTCGGCGCCAGCGCCCCGCTGGACAAGATCTTCCAGCATTTCGGCATCACCGCCGAGGCCGCCGTTAACGCTGCCCTGAAGCGCGTCTAGAGCCTTATCCGTTCCGATTGAATCGGAACGGGCTCTAGATTCATGTCTTGAGATACATGTCTTGGCGCGTTTTCCTGACGCGAACCGGTTTCCACTTCACTGGAAAACGCTCTGGTGCCCGTTTCCGAAGTTCGCAGGCATTCGCGGCCCCTGCCATGCGAACTTCGGAAATGGATGGGCACGAGACGATTATCAACCTGCGAGCGCCGCTTATCGATATGAAGTTTCTAGCGGTTTTCGCGGCAACCATAGCAGAAACTTCATATCGGCGGCGCTCCGGTGAAGGTTGAGGTCCGCCGAAAAAAGGGCTACTTAAGCCCCATCTTGACCGTTCCCGCCCGGCAGAACCGGGCGTTCCGCCGTAAGCTCCTCGTGGAACGATTCCACGGGGACGGCGCCAGTTATTAAGGGAGAAACAAGCATGGCAATCCGCGTTGGCATCAACGGGTTTGGCCGCATCGGCCGCAACGTCCTGCGGGCGATCGCAGAGTCCGGCCGCAAGGATATCGAAGTGGTCGGCATCAACGATCTCGGTCCGGTCGAGACCAACGCCCACCTGCTCCGTTTCGACTCCGTGCATGGCCGCTTCCCCGGCACCGTGACCGTCGATGGCGACTCGATCAGCCTGGGCAACGGCAAGATCAAGGTTTCCGCCGAACGCGATCCGTCGAAACTGCCGTGGAAAGAGCTTGGCGTCGACATCGCGCTGGAATGCACCGGCATCTTCACCGCCAAGGACAAGGCCTCCGCGCATCTGACCGCCGGCGCCAAGCGCGTCCTCGTGTCCGCCCCCGCCGACAATGCCGACGCCACCATCGTCTACGGCGTCAACCATGACACCCTGACCAAGGATCATCTGGTCGTCTCCAACGGCTCCTGCACCACCAACTGCCTGGCGCCGGTCGCCAAGGTGCTGAACGACACCGTCGGCATCGAGACCGGCTTCATGACCACGATCCACGCCTATACCGGCGACCAGCCGACCCTCGACACCCTGCACAAGGATCTCTACCGCGGCCGCGCGGCGGCGATGTCGATGATCCCGACGTCGACCGGCGCGGCGAAGGCGATCGGCCTGGTGCTGCCCGAACTGAAAGGCAAGCTCGACGGCGTCGCGATCCGCGTGCCGACCCCGAACGTTTCGGTGGTCGATCTCAAGATCGTCGCCAAGCGCGCCACCGACGCCAAGGAAATCAACGCGGCGATGAAGCGCGCCTCCGAGCAGCAGCTGAAGGGCATCCTCGGCTACACGTCCGCGCCGAACGTCTCGATCGACTTCAACCACGATCCGCACTCCTCGACGTTCCACGAGGACCAGACCAAGGTGCAGAACGGCACGCTGGTGCGCGTGATGTCCTGGTACGACAACGAATGGGGTTTTTCCAACCGCATGGCCGACACCGCCGTTGCGATGGGCAAGCTGCTGTAATTTCTAGTTGTCGTCATGCCCGGCCTTGTGCCGGGCATCCACGTCTTCCTTCCCTCAGCAAGCAAGACGTGGATGGCCGGGACAAGCCCGGCCTTGACGAAGGGAAACAATCTCATGAGCAACTTCCGCACCCTCGACGACGTCGACGTCAAATCCAGGCGCGTGCTGCTGCGCGTCGACCTCAACGTGCCCATGGAAAACGGCCGTGTCACCGACGCGACGCGGCTCGAACGCGTGGCGCCGACCATCACCGAAATCTCGGACAAGGGCGGCAAGGTGATCCTGCTCGCGCATTTCGGCCGGCCGAAGGGGCGCGACGCCAAGGACTCGCTGAAGCCCGTCGCCGAGGCGCTGTCAAAGGTCGTCAACAAGCCGGTCGCCTTTGCTGACGACTGCATCGGCGAGGCCGCGGCCAAGGCGGTCTCCGCCATGAAGGATGGCGATATCCTTTGCCTGGAGAACACCCGCTTCCACAAGGAAGAGGAAAAGAACGATCCGGCCTTCGTGGCGGAACTGGCAACGCTCGGCGACATCTGGGTCAACGACGCCTTCTCGGCCGCGCACCGCGCGCACGCCACCACCGAAGGCCTCGGCCACAAGCTGCCCGCCTATGCCGGCCGCACCATGCAGGCCGAGCTCGATGCGCTCGGCAAGGCGCTGGAAGCGCCGACCAAGCCCGTGATCGCGATCGTCGGCGGCGCCAAGGTCTCGACCAAGATCGACCTCCTGGAAAACCTCGTTACCAAGGTCGACGCGCTGGTGATCGGCGGCGGCATGGCCAACACGTTCCTGCACGCGCAGGGCGTCGCCGTCGGCAAATCGCTGGCGGAGAAGGATCTGGCGCCAACCGCGCTGCGCATCATGGAAAAGGCCGAGGCCGCGAACTGCGCCATCATCCTTCCGGTCGATGCGATGGTCGCCTATCACTTCGCCGCCAACGCGCCCTCGCATGCCTATGGGCTCGACGCGATTCCGGCCGACGGCATGATCCTCGACGTCGGCCCGCAATCGACCGCGCGGATTCATGCCGCGATCGACGACGCCAAGACGCTGGTCTGGAACGGGCCGCTCGGCGCGTTCGAGATGACGCCGTTCGACCGCGGCACCATGGTCGCGGCCAAGCACGCGGCGGAGCGGACCAAGGCCAGGAAACTGATCTCGGTCGCCGGCGGCGGCGACACCGTCGCGGCGCTGAATCAGGCCGGCGTGGCCGACGATTTTTCCTATGTCTCGACGGCTGGCGGCGCGTTCCTCGAATGGATGGAAGGCAAGCCGCTGCCCGGCGTCGAAGTTCTGAAGCTTAAGTAGTACCGAAGTTTGTGGAGCGCCAAGGCGCAGTAATACAGGGAGAATTTGAATGGCTCGCATTACCTTGCGTCAACTGCTCGATCATGCGGCAGAGCACGATTACGGGGTGCCGGCGTTCAACATCAACAACATGGAGCAGGCGCTGGCCATCATGGAGGCCGCCTCCTCGCTCGACGCGCCCGTCATCATCCAGGCCTCGCGCGGCGCGCGCTCCTACGCCAACGACGTCATGCTCAAGCACATGATGGACGCCGTCACCGAAATCTATCCGCAGATCCCGGTCTGCGTGCATCTCGACCACGGCAACGAGCCCGCGACCTGCATGACCGCGATCCAGGCCGGCTTCACCTCCGTCATGATGGACGGCTCGCTGAAGGCCGACGGCAAGACGCCGGGCGACTGGGACTACAATGTCGGCGTCACCAGGACGGTCACCGACATGGCGCATCTCGGCGGCATCTCGGTGGAAGGTGAACTCGGCGTGCTCGGTTCGCTGGAGACCGGCATGGGCGACAAGGAAGACGGCCACGGCGCCGAAGGCAAGCTGTCGCACGACCAGTTGCTGACCAATCCCGACGAGGCCGTGAAGTTCGTGAAAGAGACCAAGGTCGACGCGCTGGCGATCGCGATGGGCACCTCGCACGGCGCCTACAAGTTCACCCGCAAGCCGGACGGCGACATCCTCGCCATGAACGTGATCGAGGAGATCCACCGCAAGCTGCCGAACACGCATCTGGTGATGCACGGTTCGTCCTCGGTGCCGCAGGAACTGCAGGAGATCATCAACGCCAACGGCGGCAAGATGAAGCCGACCTGGGGTGTGCCGGTTTCTGAAATCCAGCGCGGCATCAAGAACGGCGTGCGCAAGATCAACATCGACACCGACAACCGCATGGCGATGACCGGCCAGATCCGCAAGGTGCTGAAGGACAATCCGGAAGAGTTCGACCCGCGCAAATATCTCAAGCCGGCGATGGAAGCGATGGCAAAGCTGTGCAAGCAGCGGCTGCAGGAATTCAATACCGCGGGCCAGGCCAGCAAGATCAAGAAGGTCTTGACCACCGCCGAGATGGCCAAGCGCTACGCCAAGGGCGAGCTCGACCCGACCTTCGGCTCCAGGAAGGCGGCGTGATCAGCTGCTGAACCCGCCTTTTCCGTCATGCCCGGGCTTGTCCCGGGCATTCACGACTTGCCTGGTCGCCAAAGAACGTGGATGGCCGGGACGAGCCCGGTCATGGCGTGGATCGGTCCGTGGTCTCGTAAACGTCAGGGGTGCGACGAACGTTTTCTAGGCAATTGCCCGAGAACCGCCTATTTTGGTGCGCAAGGGCATGGTGTTTCCGGAGAACTTCGATGAACCTCGCCGACCTCAACAAGGTTGCCCTCGCCATGGTTACCCCCGGCAAGGGCATCCTCGCCGCCGACGAATCCTCCGGGACGATCAAGAAACGCTTTGACGCCATCGGGGTCGAGTCGACGGAAGAGAACCGCCGCGACTATCGCGAGATGCTGTTTCGCTCCTCCGAGGCGATGAGCAACTACGTCTCCGGCGTGATCCTGTACGACGAGACGATCTGGCAGAACGCCAAGGACGGCACGCCGCTGGTCAGGCTGATCGAGCAGGCCGGCGCGATCCCCGGCATCAAGGTCGACGAAGGCACGCAGCCGCTGCCGCAATGCCCGGGCGAACTCGTCACCGTCGGTCTCGACAGGCTCGCCGAGCGGCTGAAGAAGTATTACGAGCGCGGCGCGCGTTTTGCCAAATGGCGCGCGGTGATCGATATCGGCGGCGGCACTGGCCGGGGCATTCCCACCATGACTGCGATCAGCGTCAATGCCCACGCGTTGGCGCGCTACGCCGCGCTGTGCCAGGCGGCGCAGATCGTGCCGATCGTGGAGCCGGAAGTGCTGATGGACGGCGATCACGACATCGACCGCTGTTACGACGTGACCCAGCGCGTGCTGAACAAGACGTTCCAGGAACTGCGCATCCAGCGCGTCGAGCTCGAAGGCATGGTGCTGAAGCCGAACATGGCGATCTCCGGCAAGAAGTGCGCGAAGCAGGCGTCGGTTCAGGAAGTCGCCGAAAAGACCGTGAGGCTTCTGAAGGCCTGCGTGCCCGCCGCCGTACCGGGCATCGCCTTCCTCTCCGGCGGGCAATCCGACGAGGAAGCCACCGCGCATCTCGACGCCATGAACAAGATCGGCAACCTGCCCTGGAAACTTACCTTCTCCTATGGCCGCGCCTTGCAGGCGGCGCCGCAGAAGGCATGGTCCGGCAAGGCTGAAAACATCGCCGCCGGCCAGCGCGCCTTCACGCATCGCGCCAGGATGAACGCGCTGGCGAGCAAGGGTGAATGGGAAACCGGCCTTGAAAAGAAGGCCGCCTAGACTTGTCCAAGAAAGACCCGGCGAACAAGCCTCCCCCGCCGCGCCCGGCGCCGCGGCTCTATCTCGCCACGCCGGAGGTGGACGACCCGGCGCAGCTCGCGAGCGAGCTTCCGGCGCTGTTGGCTGCGGCTGACGTTGCGGCCGTGCTGCTGCGGCTGAAACCGGTCGACCAGCGCACCATGATTTCGCGCATCAAGATGCTGGCGCCTATCATCCAGAACGCCGGCGCGGCGCTGCTGCTCGACGGCCATGTCGAACTGGTGGCGCGCGCGGGCGCCGACGGCGCGCATCTGAACAGCCTCGCCGCGCTGGAAGACGCCCTGCCGTCACTGAAGCCGGACCGGATCGCCGGCGTCGGCGGCCTCGCCACGCGGCACGATTCGATGACCGCGGGCGAAACCGGCGCGGACTATGTGCTGTTCGGCGAGCCCGATTCCAGAGGCGAGCGCCCCTCGGTGGAAGCGATTGCCGAACGCCTGCAATGGTGGGACGAATTGTTCGAACCGCCTTGCGTCGGCTTTGCCGCCTCGCGCGAGGAGGCGGCCGAATTCGCCGGCGCCGGCGCGGACTTCGTGCTGGTCGGCGACTTCATCTGGGCCGATCCGCGCGGCGCCAGGGCGGCGCTGGCCGATGCCGCCCAGGCGGTCGCGCAGGCATATGAGAGCGCGTTCGGCCAGGCCAAGGCCGGCGCGGGGCACGGATAACGCCGGACCATGAAACTGCTGCGTCCCATATCGCTGCTCACGGGCCTCGTGATGATGACGGCCGGCGCCGTCGCGCAGACCCCGCCGGCGTCGCCTGCTGCGCAGCCGGCCGCGCCGCCTCCCGCCGCCAAGCAGGCGCCGCCAAAGGCAAAGGCCCCGCCGCCGGCGGCGAAAAAGCCTGCCGCGACACCTCCGCCTGCCCCCGCGACAACACCCCGACCCACGGGAACCGGGCCCGTGCTGGGGCAGCCGGACCCGCAACTGCCGACCTTCGACGATCCCAACGTCGACAACGTCTATGCCGCCTATCAGCGCGGCCTCTACAAGACCACCTTCGATCTTGCCACAACGCGCGCGCAATATACCCGCGACCCGAAGGCGATGACGATGCTGGGCGAGCTCTACGCCAACGGGCTCGGCATCAAGCGTGACTATGCCAAGGCCGCCGAATGGTATCAGCGCGCAGCGGACGCCGGCGACCGCGAAGCCATGTTCGCGCTCGCGATGATGCGGCTGTCCGGCCGCGGCGGCGCCGCCAACCGCGACCAGGCGGTGAAGCTGCTGGCGTCCTCGGCCAAGCTCGGCAACGCCAAGGCGGCCTACAATCTGGCGCTGCTCTATCTCGACGGCAACACGCTGCCGCGGGACGTCAGGCGCGCCGCCGAGCTGCTGCGCGGCGCGGCCGACGCCGGCAACCCGGAAGCGCAATACGCGCTGGCAACCTTCTACAAGGAGGGCAACGGCGTGCCGAAGGACCTCGACAGGGCCGTGCGCTTGCTGCAGGCGGCATCATTGGCCGACAATGTCGACGCCCAGGTCGAATATGCCATCGCGCTGTTCAACGGCACCGGCACGCCGAAGAACCAGCCGGCCGCGGTCGCGCTGCTGCGCAAGGCGGCCCGGCAAAACAACGCTGTCGCTCAGAATCGGTTGGCCTGGTTGCTGATCTATGGCGCAGGCACGCCGGTGGACAAGATCGAGGGCTTCAAGTGGCATCTCGTCGCCAAGACGGCCGGCAAGGGCGAGCCCAAGCTGGACGAACTGCTTTCCGAACTCAGCCCCGAGGATCGCGCCAAGGCCGAGGCCGCGGCCCGCAAATGGACCGGAACCATCGGCGCTACGGCCGGCAAATGACGCCTTGACGGCGGCGATTCCGCAAGGCAACCCAGTCGCCGATCCCCTGACGGCATTGGCCGTTTCCACTCGCACCGCAAGCGCACCTCATGCTGCATTCAGCCCTAATCAACGTCATGGTGAAGGCCGCGCGCCGCGCCGGCCGCAGCCTCAAGCGCGACCTCGGCGAGATCGAGCACCTGCAGGTGTCGCTCAAGGGCCCCGCGAACTTCGTCTCCAAGGCCGACAAGCGCGCCGAGGAGATGCTGTACGAGGACCTCGCCAAGGCGCGCCCCGGCTACGGCTTCATCGGGGAGGAAGGCGGCAGCCGCGAAGGCTCCGACAAGACCCACACCTGGATCGTCGATCCGCTCGACGGCACCACCAACTTCCTGCACGGTATCCCGCAATTCGCGATCTCGATCGGGCTGCGCCGCGACGACACGATCATCGCCGGCGTGATCTACAACCCCGCCAATGACGAACTGTACATCGCCGAGCGCGGCAAGGGCGCGTTTCTCAACGACCAGCGGCTGCGCGTCGCCGGCCGCCGCCGGCTCGACGAATGCGTCGTCGCCTGTGGCCTGCCGCATATTGGCCGCGGCGACCATCAATTGGCGCAGAAGGAAATGGCCGCGCTGCAGAACAAGGTCGCCGGCTTCCGCCGCTTCGGCGCCGCCTCTCTCGACCTCGCCTTCGTCGCCGCCGGCCGCCTCGACGGCTACTGGGAGCGCAACCTGCAGCCCTGGGACATCGCGGCCGGGCAGATCATGGTGCGCGAAGCCGGCGGCACGATCTCGGACGTCGGCGGCAAGGACGATGCGCTGAACACCGGGCACGTGGTGTGCGGGAATGAGTTCGTGCACGGGGAGCTGGTGCGGATATTGAAGCCGCTGCAATAACTGGCAGCGTCATTCCGGGACGCGCCTCTTGGCGCAGACCCGGAATCCATCCATCCGCAGTGTCAGAGGCCAATTGGATTCCGGGTTCGTGCTACGCACGCCCCGGAATGACGAAAGATAAACCTCAGTGGCTGTGCCGCACCGGCGTAGCCGGCCCATGCGGCTCGCTCTCCGCCACCACCGCCTCCTCCACCTTCTCCCGATCGCCCGCCAGCACGCGCTGCACGCTGACGAAGAACACCGGCACCATCAACAGCGCCAGGATCACGACCGCGATCATGCCGCCCATCACGCTGGTGCCGAGCGCCTGCTGGCTGGCGCCGCCGGCGCCGGTGGCGATGGCCATCGGCAAGACGCCGCAGACGAAGGCGAGGCCGGTCATCAGGATCGGGCGGAAGCGAAGCGAACACGCCTCAATGGTGGCTTCCACCAGCGGCTTGCCTTGTGCGCGCAAATCCTTGGCGAATTCGATGATGAGGATGGCGTCTTTTGCCGCGAGACCGATGATGGTGATCAGGCCGACGGTGAAATAGACGTCGTTCGACAGGCCGCGCAGGGTGGCGGCGATGACGGCGCCGCAAATGCCGAGCGGGATCGTCAGCAACACGGCGAGCGGGATGGTCCAGCTCTCGTAGAGGGCCGCCAGCAGCAGGAACACCACCAGCACCGAGAGGCCGAGCAGGAACGGCGCCTGCGAGCCTGACAGTTTTTCCTGCAGCGATTGCCCGGTCCATTCGTAGCCGAAACCGCGCGGCAGCTTGCCTGCGAGCCGCTCCATCTCGGCGATGGCGTCGCCGGACGTGAAGCCGGGCTTGGCCTCGCCGGAGATGCGCACGGCGGGATAGTAGTTGAAGCCCGCGATCTGGGTTGGGCCCTTCTGCCACTGCACGGTGGCGAAGGCCGAGAACGGCACCAGCTGGCCGCGGCTGTTCTTGACACTGTAATTGAGGATGTCGTCGGCGTTCATGCGGCTGGTGCGATCCGCCTGCACGATCACGCGCTGCATCCGCCCGCGGTTCGGAAAATCGTTGATGTAGTTCGAGCCGAGATTGGTCGAGATGGTCTGGTTGATGTCCTCGAAGGTGACGCCGAATGCGCCGGCCTTTTCGCGGTCGATCATCAGGTTGACCTGCGGCGCCGGCGGCAGGCCTTCGACATAGACCTTCTGCAGCACGCGGCTGGCGTTGGCCTCCGCGATCAGGCGGTCCGAGGCGGCAATCAGCGCGGCATAGCCCTTCTGGCCGCGGTCCTGCAGGCGGAACGAGAAGCCCGAGGAGTTACCGAGATTGTCGATCGGCGGCGGCTGCAGCGCCGAAATCTTGGCGTCGCGGATCGACGACAGATCGCGGTTGATGTCGGCGACGATGGCGGCGGCCGAATCCTTCTTGCCGCGCTCAGACCAGTCCTTCAGCGAAATGAAGGCCTGGGCGGTGTTGACGCCCTGGCCGAGGAAACTGAAGCCGGTGAGGAACGTCACGTCCTCGACGCCTTGACGCTTGAGCAGATATTTCTCGACCTGCTCGACCGCGGCTTGCGTTCGGGCATAGGAGGAGTCCGACGGCGTCTGCACGTCGGTGGTGATAAAGCCCTGGTCGTCGACCGGCAGGAAGCCGCCGGGCAAGCGTATGAACGCCCAGCCGAGCCCGATCAGCAGCACGGCATAGATCAGCATCAGCCGGCCGGTGCGCTTCAGCGAACCCTTGACGGTGCGCGTATAGCCGGCGCGACTAGACTCCAGCACGCGGTTGAACCAGCCGAACACGCCCTTGCGCGCATGCGCGTGGCCCGCCTCGACCGGCTTCAGCAGCGTGGCGCACAGCGCCGGCGTCAGCGACAGCGCCAGCAGCGCGGAGAAAGCGATGGCGGACACCATGGTGACCGAGAACTGGCGGTAGATGATGCCGACCGACCCCGGGAAGAACGCCATCGGAATGAACACCGCCATCAGCACCAGCGTGATGCCGATGATGGCGCTTGATATCTGCGACATCGCCTTGCGGGTGGCTTCCTTCGGCGGCAGCCCCTCCTCCGCCATGATGCGCTCGACGTTCTCGACCACGACGATGGCGTCGTCGACCAGGATGCCGACCGCCAGCACCATGCCGAACATGGTCAGCATGTTGATGGAATAGCCTGCCGCCATCAGCATCGCGCAGGTGCCGAGCAGCGCGACCGGCACCACGATGGTCGGGATGATGGTGTAGCGGATGTTCTGCAGGAACAGGAACATCACGATGAACACCAGCACGATGGCTTCGACCAGCGTCATCAGCACCTTGTTGATCGAGGCCTTGACGACGGGCGTGATGTTGTAGGGGATCTCGTAGCCGATATTGGTCGGAAAGAACTTTGACAGCTCTTTCATCTTGGCTTCGACGGCGCTCGCGGTCGCCAGCGCGTTGCCGGTCGGCGACAGCAGCACGGAAAGGCCCGCGGTCGGCTTGCCGTTGAGGCGGGTCTGGAACTGGTAGCTGAGGCCGCCGATCTCGATGCGCGCGACGTCGCGCAGCCGCACGGTGGAGCCGTCGGCATTGGCGCGCAGCGTGATCGCGCCGAACTCTTCCGGCGAGGAGAGCTGGCCCTTGACCAGCACCAGCGCGGAGATCTTCTGCTCCGGCGTGCTCGGCTCGGCGCCGACGCTGCCGGAGGCGACCTGCGCGTTCTGCGCCGTGATCGCCTTGTTGACGTCGTCGGCGGTCAGGCCGTAGCCGACCAGTTTTGCCGGATCGACCCAGATCCGCAGCGAGCGCTCGGTGGAATACAGCGTGGCGCGGCCAACGCCGGGAATGCGCCGGATTTCGCCGAGCACGTTGCGGATCATGAAATCGCCGAGGCCGATTTCATCCATCGAGCCGTCGGTTGAATTCAGCGTGATGATCTGCAGCACGGCAGAGGACGCTTCCTCGACCAGGATGCCCTGCTGGATCACTGCGCGCGGCAGCCGCGCCTCGACGCGCTTGAGGCGGTTCTGCACTTCGACCGAGGCGGCGCCGGTCTCGGTGCCCGGCACGAAGTTGGCGATGATTTCGACCTGGCCGAGCGAATCGGAGGTAGACTCGAAATTGAGAATGCCGGAGGCGCCGTTGAGCTCCTCCTCGATCAGGCGCGTGACGCTGTTATAGAGGTTTTCCGGCGAGGCGCCGGGATAGCTGGTCGAGATCGAGATCGAGGGCGGCGCGATGATGGGATATTGCGCGACCGCCAGCAGCGGAATCGAGATCGCGCCGATCAAGCAGATGAAAAGCGCGACCACCCAGGCGAATATCGGCCGGTCGATGAAGAAACTGGGCATGGATCAGCGTGTGGCTTGCGCCGATACGTCCGATACCGACCCAACCGAGGCATCCGCATCGATCCACGCCCTTGCCTTGACCTTGTCGCCGGGCACGAATTTCTGGAACCCGTCGACGATGACGCGATCGCCGTCCTTGAGGCCCTCGCTGATCAGCCAGACGCCACCCTGCGCCACACCGGTGCGGACCGGCTGCGTCGCGACCCGGCCGTCCTCCTTGACCACGAACACCTCGCTGCCGCCGCCGGCATCGCGCTGGATCGCCTGCTGCGGCACGGCGATCGAATCGGTATCGATGCCCTGCTCGATCAGCACGCGGACATACATGCCGGGCAGCAATTCACGCTTCGGATTTGGGAACTGGCCGCGCAGCGTCACCTGCCCGGTGTAGGCATCCACCTTGGCGTCGGAGAACAGCAACTGGCCGGCAATCGGATAGACCGTCCCGTCGTCGAGCACGAGACGAACCTTGGCCGCGTCAGGCGAAATGCGGTCGAGATCGCCGCTTTCGAGCGCGCGGCGCAGCTTGTTCATTTCGGCCACGGACTGGGTGAAGTCCGCATAGATCGGGTCGAGCTGCTGGATCGTGGCGAGACTGGTGTTTTCGTTCTGCACCACCAGCGCGCCTTCGCTGACCAGCGCCGCGCCGACGACGCCGCCGATCGGCGCGCGGATCGTCGCGTAGTCGAGATTGAGTTTCGCGCGCGCGACCTCGGCCTTGCGGGTGCTGACCTCGGCCTCGGCCTGGCGCTGCGCCGCGATCGCTTTTTCGTTTTCCGCTTCGGGCGCTGCGCGCTGGCTGGTGAGCGTCGCGATGCGCCGAGCGTGCTGCGCCGCGAGATCCAGCGCCGCCACCGCCTTGTCCAGGGCGGCCTCGCTGGCCTGCAGTTCCACCTCGAACGGCTTGGGATCGATTCGGTACAGCGGGTCGCCCGCTTTCACTTCGGTGCCCTGCTGGAACAACCGCTCGACAACGATGCCAGAGACTCGCGCGCGAACTTCCGAAACGCGAGTCGGCGCGATCCGGCCGGGCAGCTCGCGGATGATGGCCCGGGCCTGAGGCCGCACGGTAAAGGTTCCAACTTCAGGTTCGACGGGAGTGGCCGCAACTGCGGCGACCGCCAGGGGTTCATTGCAGCCAGCCAGTAGCGGCGCCATCCCAGCCAACACCACAAGGATGCATGCCGATCGCGTTCGAATTCCGGACATTGAAAGCATTGCCCCAGTTCAGGTTTGAAAGCGCAGATTGCTGTTAAGCGAATTGCCAGGAAGAGCCCCGCCACGGCGACGCTCTAAAATCCAGGAACTCACCGTTTATGAACACAGAATAAACCGCGACTGCTGCGATGCAATACGCTCGGGCGGCGGCCCAATGTCACATAACGCTATCATGCTGAAAATTCGGCCATTTTTCGGATTCACTCGATTGTGAGCCAAAATCCCTCGTCGTGTTAAGGTTTACAGCGAATTGGAACCGTTGTTGCTCGCGCCGACTCAGGCGGGTGAGTCTCCCGCCGCGAAATGAAGGCGTCAGCCAGCGGCTTTCAGCCGGTAATGGCTGACGCCCCATTCCGTGCCGCCGGCGAAACCGAACAGGCCGGCGGTGGCGAGGAAGAACCAGCGCCAGCGCCGCATCCACAGGGCGGTCTCGTCGCCATAGACGGTGCGCAACACCCGTTCGATCTCATCGCGATGGGCGTCGAAATTGTCGAGCCAGTCCTGCGCGGTGCGCTGATAGTGCAGGCCGCTCCAGCGCCATTCCTTTTCCACCTCGAACAGATCGGCATATTGCTGGATCAGTTGATGACTAGGCATCACGCCGCCGGTGAAGAAATGCTGCGCGATCCAGTCTTCGGGATCGGTGCGGTCGAACAGGTAGGCGCCCGAGCGATGGGTGAAGATGTGCAGGAAGAAGCGGCCGCCGGGCTTCAGCCATGTGCCGACGCGGGTCATCAATTCGCGCCAGTTCATCATGTGCTCGAACATCTCGACCGAAACGATGCGGTCGAACCGCGCGTCCGGCGCGAACACGTTCATGTCCTGCGTGATGAGGCGCAAATTTGTCAGGCCGCGCCATCGGGCTTCTTCCGCGATGTATTCCCGCTGCGAGTTCGAATTGGAGACCGCCGTGATCAGCGAATGCGGAAACTGCCGCGCCATCCAGAGCGACAGCGATCCCCAGCCGCACCCGAGCTCGAGGATCGATTGCCCGTCGGCCAGATCGGCATGTTCGACGGTTTGCCGCAGCGCCTCTTCCTCGGCCTCCTGCAAGGTCGAGGACGGCTCCCTGTAGAAGCACGAGGAATATTTCCGGTTCGGCCCGAGGACTTTGGCGAAGAAGGCCGCGGGCACCTCGTAGTGCTGGGCGTTGGCCGCCTGGGTATGTTCGGCGATGGCGCGTGCCGCCATGGCGTCGGCAAACCCTGCATCGCTTTCCGCGTTGCCCGCGGCGAGCCGCAGGGCGGTGCGCGAGCACAGCCGGTGGATCGCCGCGCGGATGATGACATCGGGGAGCGGCACGCGTTCGGCGGTCCCGATGATGGTGGAGGTGAAGCTCATGCGGCCACTCCCTTCCTTGAGACGGCGCACCGGCACCGGCTCATGATTGAGGCAGCCAGGGAAAGAAGGCGCTGGTGCGCGACTGGTAGTCGCGGTAGCGGTCGCCGCGCGAACGCAGCATTTGCGCTTCCAGCGGCGGGATGCCGGTGACGTGGACCAGGATCCAGTACATGAAGATCGGGGCCAGCAACGCCGCGAAACCCCACGGATAGGAAAGCGGGTCCGTCCACAGGATGCCGATCACGGGATAGGCCAGCCAGCCGAGCCATTCGAAGAAATAATTGGGATGGCGCGACCAGCGCCACAGCCCGGCGTCGCACACCCGGCCCTTGTTGGCGGGATCGGTCCGGAACGCCTTGAGTTGCGCATCCGCCAGCGCTTCGCCGGCAATGCCGACCGCCAGAATCAGCGCGCCGAGATAGTCCGCGAACCGCAAATCGTCGCCGGGCGCGTGGGCGGCGACAAAAATCGAGAACGCCAGCGGGATCGATCCAAGCGCCTGGTTCTGCAGAAAGATGAACATTTTCCGTGGCGAATCAGCCCCCCATTCGGCAGCAAAGGCCGCGTAGCGGGGATCGTCCGATATCCCGCTGCTGCGAATCGCGATGTGAAGGCCTAGTCGCACCGACCAGATTGCGACCAGCGCCGCGACCAGCCACTGACGGGCGTTGGGCGGCGCGCCCTCGAGCGGCCACAAGGCGCTGACGGCGCCAATCAGGCCGAGCGAAAAGGTCCAGACGGTATCGACCCAGCCCGAATTGCCGGTTCGCTGCTGCGCCACCCAGGCGCCCGCCATCAACACGGAAAATGACGCTGCGATGGCGGCCAACGCCCACAGATATGACGCGGTCATGAAAAATCCCGTTGGACATCCAAACGACCCAAAATACGTTGATGCCAAAGCCGGGTTTCAGCGAGAGGTGCCAGCATCCTTTATCTGAAATGCCAGCTTCCCGGCTTTTTTCTCCCGTCCGCTGTGCCATATTGGTTCCCCAGCCCGGCTTTCCGCATTGGATGACACCCGCAAATGCCCTCAGGCCACGCCTCCCGCTCCGATATGGAGATCGAACTGAGCAAACTGTCCTCGCCCCGGATATTCCTGGTGCGGATGCTGGTGTTCCTCGTGCTGTGCGCGCTGGTCGCAGTCGTGATCTACAAGCAGATCATCACGGCCTTCTTCGCCAATCCCGGCCTCAACGCGCTGATCGGCGGCGTGCTGCTGATCGGCATCATCCTGTCGTTCCGACAGGTGATTCGGCTCTACCCGGAAGTCGCCTGGGTGAACAATTTCCGCATCGCCGATCCCGGGCTGGCGATCGAGCGGCGGCCGACGCTGCTGGCGCCGATGGCGGCGATCCTCGGCGGCGAACGCTCCGGACGGATGTCGATCTCGCAGCAGACCATGCGGCATCTGCTGGATTCGATCGCAACCCGGCTGGACGAAGCGCGCGACATTTCCCGCTACATGACCGGACTTCTGGTCTTTCTTGGCCTGCTCGGCACCTTCTGGGGCCTGATCGAGACCGTGGGTTCCGTCGGCAAGGTGATCGAGGGCCTGAAGGTGGGCGGCGATTCCGGGGCGCTGTTCGACACGCTGAAGGATGGTCTGGCCGCGCCGCTCGGCGGCATGGGCATCTCGTTCTCGTCCTCGCTGTTCGGCCTTGCCGGCTCGCTGATCCTGGGCTTTCTCGACCTGCAGTCGAGCCAGGCGCAGAACCGCTTCTACACCGATCTGGAGGACTGGCTCGCCTCCACCGTGCGCGAATACGGCGAACGCAGCTCGGCCCTCGGCGGCGAACTTCAGCATGCGCTGGATCGGATCCGCACGGTGCTCGAAGAGAGCGGCGGCGGACGGAACACCACCACAGCCATGGCCAATCTCGCCGAGGCGATCCAGGGCCTGGTCGCACATATGCGCACCGAACAGCAGATGATCCGGGAATGGGCGGACGGCCAGGGCGAACAGAACCGCGAGATCAAGAAGCTCCTGGAGCGAATCGCAAGGCAGCCAGAGAAGAACTGAAACGCAAGATTCTGTCCCGGCCCAGCGCCGCGGCGGCGTACACGCCGCGCCGCGTCCGGAACACGAGATCGTCGGAGAATACAAAATGGCTCTTGCCCGTGCCCGCCGCAGCGAATCCGGTCTGAATTACTGGCCGGGATTCGTCGACGCGCTGTCGACGCTGGTGCTGTCGATCGTATTCCTGCTGTCGGTGTTCCTGGTGGTGCAGTTCTTCCTGTCGCAGGAAGTCACCGGCAAGGACAAGGCGCTGGAGCAGCTCAACGCCAAGATCGCGCAGCTCAACGACCTGCTGTCGCTGGAAAAGCTCGGCAAGATCGCGCTCGACGACCAGATCGGTCAGCTGCGCGCCGGCCTCTCCGCCGCCGAAGGCGAACGCGACCGCATCAAGACGCTCTACGAGGGGCTGGCCGGCGCCGGCGGCGACGCGCAGGGCCGCGCCACCGAGCTCAACAAGGCGCTGGAATCCGAGAAGACGGTGAGTTCGCGCGCGCTCGCGCAGATCGAGGTGCTGAACCAGCAGATCAGCGCGCTGCGTCGACAGCTCGCGGCGCTCGAGGAGGCGCTGGAGGCGTCCGAGAAGCGCGACAAGGAATCGCAGGGACGGATCGCCGATCTCGGCTCGCGCCTGAACGTCGCGCTGGCGCAGCGCGTGCAGGAATTGTCGCGCTACCGGTCCGAATTCTTCGGCCGCCTGCGCGCGATTTTGGGCAATCGTCCCGATGTCCGCATCGTCGGCGACCGCTTCGTATTCCAGTCCGAAGTGTTTTTCGATTCCGGCCAGGCGCTGCTGCTGCCCGAAGGCCGCGCCGAACTGGACAAGCTCGCCACCGCGCTGATCGATCTCGACCGGAAGATCCCGAGCGAGATCGGCTGGGTATTGCGCGTCGACGGCCACACCGACGTGCGGCCGATCAACTCTCCGCTGTTCAAGTCGAACTGGGAATTGTCGTCGGCCCGCGCCATCTCGGTGGTGCAGTACCTGACCTCCCTCGGCGTCCCCGCGCAGCGGCTGGTCGCCGCCGGCTTTGCCGAATTCCAGCCGCTCGACCCGGCGCCCAACGAGGACGCCTACCGGCGCAACCGCCGCATCGAACTGAAGCTGACGGAAAAGTAGAGCCGCGAACCATAGGCCCGCATCGCCCGAGAGCGGACGGCTAACCCCGATCGCGCGTTATATGCGCCGGAACAGGACGCCGACCACAAGCACGACGTAGGCGATGGCCAGTACGTCGAAAACCCGCGCCGAACTGATGATCGGCACGGAAACGTGGGCATACCGGATCAGAAGCGCCACTAACGCGAGCACCAGCGAAATCAGAAATAGCGCGAGCGACGGCGGCGTTAGCGCAAAACCTCCGCGACGATAAGGCATACCCCTCTCCTGTCCGATTGGAACCAGATGATCGACGGGGCAACAACAGGGAGGCGACGTTCTGGTTCCCGCCTTTTGCAGCGCTTCCTATCGACGGAGTCGGCATGTGGCCGAAAAGTCGACGAGACCCGTTTCTGGCGCGAAGCGGTCGGCATTTTGCCGCAAAATGCGTTAGCTGCCCTCGAACTGCAGCCGCGCCAGTCGCGCATAGAGCCCGTTGGCGGCAACCAGCTCCGCATGCGTACCCTGTTCGACGATCTTGCCCTGCTCCATCACCAGGATGCGTTCGCAGGACAGCACGGTGGCGAGGCGATGGGCGATCACCAGCGTGGTGCGGTGGCGCATCAGCTCTTCCAGCGCGGTCTGCACCAGCGTCTCGCTCTCGGCATCGAGCGCGGAGGTGGCTTCGTCGAGCAGCAACAGCGGGGCGTCGCGGAGGATCGCGCGCGCGATCGCGATGCGCTGGCGCTGGCCGCCGGACAGCGTCACGCCGCGCTCGCCGAGCGGCGTCTCGAAACCGCCGGGCAGCCGGCGCAGAAATTCGGAGGCCTGCGCGAGATCGGCGGCGCGCTCGACCTCGGCATCGCTCGCATCAGGCCGGCCGAAGCGGATGTTTTCGCGCGCCGAGGCCGCAAACACCACCGCGTCCTGCGGCACCAATGCGATGCGCGAGCGGACGTCGACCGGATCGGCCGACCTGACCGGCACGCCGTCCAGCGAGATCACCCCGCGCGCCGGATCGTAGAAGCGCAGCAGGAGGTGAAACAGCGTGCTCTTGCCGGCGCCCGACGGGCCGACGATCGCGACCTTTTCGCCCGCCCTCACCGCGAACGAAACATTGTCGATGGCCATCGCGTCCGGCCGCGCTGGATAGGCGAAACTGACGTTCTCGAATCCGACATCGCCGCGCGCCGGACGCGGCAGCGCCACGGGATTCGGCGGCGCCGTGATCTGCGATTTCACCCGCAGGATCTCGAACAGCCGCTCGGCGGCGCCGGAGGCGGCCGAGACTTCGCCCCAGACCTCGCTGAGCTGGCCGAGGGCGGACGCGGCGAACGCCGCATACAGCACGAACTGGCCGAGCCGGCCCGGCGTGATCTGCCCGGTCAGCACGTCGTGCGAGCCAACCCACAGGATCGCCACGACGCTGGCGAATACGATGAAGATGATGATCAGGGTCAGCACCGCGCGCGCCTGCGTCGATCGGCGCGCCGCCTCATAGGCCTGCTCGACCTCGCCGCCGAAGCGGCCGGTCGCCATCCGCTCGCTGGTATAGGCCTGCACGGTCCTGATCGCGCCGATCAGTTCGGAGGCGTAGGCAGAGGCGTCGGCCAGCGTGTCCTGCGCGTTGCGCGACAGCCGCCGCACCCAGCGCCCGAACGCGACCAGCGGCAGCACGATCAGCGGGATCGCCAGCAGCACGAAGCCCGACAGCTTCGGGCTGGTGATCACCATCATGGCGGTGGCGCCGACGAACAGCATCATGTTGCGCAGCGCGATCGACACCGAGGCGCCGACCGCGGACTTGATCTGGGTGGTATCGGCGGTCAGGCGGGACACCAGTTCGCCCGAGCGCGCGGAATCGAAGAAGGCGGGCGACAGCGACACCAGATGCGCGAACACGTCGCGGCGGATGTCGGCGACGATCCGCTCGCCGATCGTCATGACGAGGTAGTAGCGCGAGGCGCTGGCGGCGGCGAGCACCGCGACGATCGCGATCATGACGCTGAAATAGCTGTTGATCAGCGCGATGCCTTCGGGGCTGAAGCCGAAATCGATCATCCGGCGGACCGCGATCGGCACCACCAGCGTGGTGATCGCGGCGACTGTCAGCGAGATGAACGCAAGCACCGCGCGGCCGCGATAGCGCGCCACGTAGGGCGCCAGCGCCAGCAGGGGGCGGAGCTTTGCGCCGGTCTTCGCCGGCGACTGTGTCAGCTGGGTCTCGATGAAGGCCTCTTCCTCGAGCAGGGCGTCGCGCCGCGCGGGCGCCGTTTTGACGTCTTCAAGCTGTTCGGCTGCGCTCATGGGTCCCGACCGGTTTTGCCGTCCCCAGATAGGCCCCGCGGACAGCGCTGGCAAATCCGGTAGATTCCCAACCGGTGCCGATACGTCGCTTGTTTTGGCGGGCGGCTTACGTTATAGAGCCGCCAAATCCCGTATCCCCTGACGATTGCGATGGGCGCCGGCGCGCTGAAGGATATCCCATGAAAGCCGAAATTCACCCGAATTATCATATGATTACGGTCGTGATGACCGACGGGACCGAGTACCAGACCCGCTCCACCTGGGGCAAGGAAGGCGACAAGCTGAACCTCGACATCGATCCCAAGTCGCACCCGGCCTGGACCGGCGGCTCGCAGCAGATCCTCGACCGCGGCGGCCGCGTGTCGCGCTTCCAGAAGAAGTTTTCGGGTTTCCTCAAGAAGGACTGAGGGCGTCCGGAACGCTCTCTTCCAGTCCAGAAATACAAAACGCCCCGGTTTCCCGGGGCGTTTTTGTTGGCTTGCTCTGTCATTCCGGGGCGCGAAGCGAACCTGGAATCTCGAGATTCCGGATTCGACGCTACGCATCGCCCCGGAATGACGAAACCATTACTGCTCGAACGCCGCCTTCAGCCGGTTGAGTTGCGGCACCAGCGGATTGCCGATCGGGGCCCGCTCGTCAGGTGGCGTGTGGATCGACGCGTCGAGCCGGCGGACCTTGGCCTGGAGGCTCATCGAGCGCGCGATCAGGTCCTGCAATTGCTGCGGCAGTTTTGCGATCATGTCTTCGGCGCCTGGATCGGCAGCCGTGAGCTTGACCTTGGTCTTTTCGCGGTTGGCCTGGGTCAGCGTCATCTCGCCTTCCTTGACCGCGCGGTGCAGCAGCAGCCAGGACGCGAGCTGCATCAGGCGGGTCGTCAGGCGCATGCTCTCGGTGGCATAGGTCAGGCTGGCGGAGCGCTCCAGCGCCTTGGCCTCGGTACGGCCGTCGCCGTCGAGATAGGCGGCGGTCTCCTCGACCAGGTCCATGCCTTCGCGGAACAGGGTTCCGAAAGCCGCCGAATTGGTAAGCCGCTCGCTGAACTGAACGAGCGCGGAGTCGCTTTGCGAACGGTCCGCCATGGTTAACGCCCTCACGCCACTATTTGCCCCGCCGGCCGTAAGCCCCACCGGCTTATGATGAACAAATCATTGCGCTTGTATCGGCGAGAGTCCAGCGACAACCGGATTTATGGTTTCCAGCGCATGGGGCCCCTGAATAGCCACGCCAAACGCAAAAAAGAGCCGCCGTTTCCGGCGGCTTTTGAAGTTGATAACAGGGAGGCGTCAAACAGAGTGGACAGGAGCCACTCGGTGTCCAAACGAGGACAACGCCAGTCATAAAGGGGAAAGCTTAATCCTTCGTAAACAGGCGGATTTTTTCATGGATTATTTGCCATGTCGGCCAGCGGCCGAGTTTCTGGATTAACTTTCTCGTCGGTCCCGCCAAAACGGGTGTCGATCGCGGCCGGGCGGCAATCGGCGAACGAAAAGTCAGCCAACGGCCTGCCCAAATGGCCCGCGCCGTGCGAGGCCCGACGTTCGCGGGGAACATGAGGGCGTATGCTTTAGACTCCAGACTCTACGACTTGAAAAAGCTGTTCGCCGCTTCCTTCGACGCCCGCTTCTTCGCGACGGCCTGCTGCAGCCGTTCGATCTCCGAGGTCATCAGCGCGATGCGTTCGGTCAATTCCTCGACCGAGAGCAGCGACAGGTCCTGGCCGATCTCGTGGCTGATCTTCTTGCGCGGCTTGTCGTCGTCCTCGATCGCCATGCGCTTCTCCTTGTTCGCGGCGGCGGCGCGAAGCGGTTGCCAGCCGGTGCCGGGCTGGCTAATCAGGGACCGCCTCCAAATTCCGCATCTTGCGCCAAGGACAAATCATGGAAAAGCTGCCCGAGCAAATGACCGTCGTCGGCATCAGCAAGCCCGGTGGCCCCGAGGTTCTGCTGCCGGAAACCCGCGCCGTGCCAAAGCCCGGTCCGGGCGAAATCCTGGTCAAGGTGATGGCGGCCGGCGTCAACCGCCCCGATGTCGCGCAGCGCTCCGGTGCCTACCCGCCGCCGCCCGGGGCGAGCGACCTGCCCGGCCTCGAAATCGCGGGCGAGGTGGTTGCGCTCGGCGAAGGCGCCACCAGGCACAAGCTCGGCGACAAGGTGATGTCGCTGGTAGCCGGCGGCGGCTACGCCCAATATTGCATCGCGCAGGACGCCCAGGCGATGGCGGTGCCGCCCGCGCTCTCGATCCAGGAAGCCGGCGCGATCCCGGAAACGCTGATGACCGTGTGGCACAATGTGTTCGAGCGCGGCGCGCTGAAGCCGGGTGAAACCCTGCTGATCCATGGCGGCTCGTCCGGCATCGGCACCATGGCGATCCAGCTGGCGAAAGCGTTCGGCTCGAAGGTGATCGTCACCGTCGGTTCGCAGGACAAGATCGACGCCTGCCTCAAACTCGGCGCCGACCGAGCCATCAACTACAAGACCGAAGACTTCGTCGCGGTGGTCAAGGCCGAGACCAACAATGCCGGCGCCGATCTGATCCTCGACATGGTGGCCGGCGACTATGTCGACCGCAATTACGACGCCGCCGCCGTCGATGGCCGGATCGTGCAGATCGCGACCCTCAACGGGCCCAAGGTCACGGTCAACATCGCCAAGGTGATGGTGAAGCGTCTGACCCATACCGGTTCCACGCTGCGCCCCCGTACCAATGCGGATAAGGCGGCCATGGTCGCGGCGATCGAGGCCAAGGTGATGCCGCTATTACGCGAAGGGCGGGTGAAGCCGGTCATGGACAGCGCATTCCCGCTGGAAAAGGCCGCCGACGCGCACCGCCGGATGGAGACCAGCGCACATATTGGCAAAATTGTGTTGGAGGTCTAACTAAACGGAAGTGGAGCGATGGCGGAAACCCTTTGAATCGCTTCGCTTTCATGTCATTTATCGCGGCTACGCCGAACCGTTCGCGGGCCGGGGAATCGTTGGTCGCGGAGTACTGACATTGCGTCTGATCAGGTGCCTTGCGCGGGTTGCGCTGGGCTTCATGATTGTTGCGGTCGCGCCAGCGGCGCACGCCATTGACGCCGTCAGCGTCCGCGGCGACGCGCCTGCGATCGACCTCACCGCCGTGCTCGATCACCAGCGCAGCGAAACAGACCGCATCCAGGTTTCCACCGCGCCGGGAACCGACGGCATCGTCCGCCGCATCGAGGTCCGCGCCCGCGAAGGCGGACAGAACTGGGTGGTGTTCGCGCTCGCCAACAACACCGATGACCAACTCGACCGCCTGATCGTCGCTCCGCACTATCGCATCGTATCTTCCGGCCTGCTGTGGCCGGATCTCGGCCTGTCGCGCATCGCCACCATCACGCCGTCGGTCGGCGACCGTCCCGAGCGGCAGGAAAGCGCCACCGCCGACATCTTCCGCATCACCCTCGATCCCGGCGCCGTCGTCACCTTCGTCGCCGAACTGCGCACCGACAAGCTGCCGCAGCTCTATCTGTGGGAGCCCGACGCCTACAAGGACAAGGTCAACTCGTTCACGCTCTACCAGGGCATCGTGATCGGCATCTCCGGCCTGCTGGCGCTGGTGCTGACCATTCTGTTCGTGGTCAAGGGCAGCATCATGTTCCCGGCCGCCGCGGCGCTGGCCTGGGCGGTGCTGGTCTATATCGGCGTCGATTTCGGCTTCTGGGGCAAGGTGCTCGACATGTCGAACAACGCCGAGCGCATCTGGCGCGCGGCGGGCGAAGCGATCCTGGCCGCGACGCTCTTGGTGTTCGTGTTCGCCTATCTCAATCTGAGCCGCTGGCACGTCCGCTACGCCCACATCACGATCGGCTGGCTCGCCTTCCTCGGCTCGCTGGTGGGGCTGGCGCTGTTCGATCCGGCCGTTGCCTCCGGCATTGCGCGCATGTCGCTGGTGATGATCGCCTTCGCGGGCTTCGCGCTGATCGTCTATCTCTCGACCCACGGCTTCGATCGCGCGGTGCTCCTGATCCCGACCTGGTTCCTGCTGGTGGTCTGGGTGATCGCGGCCGGCATGACGGTGGCGGGCTCCGTGACCAACGACATCGTCGGCCCGGCGCTGCTGGGCGGCCTCGTGCTGATCGTGATGCTGATCGGATTCACGGTGATGCAGCATGCGTTCGCGGGCGGCGGCGCGACCAACGGCATCGTCTCCGACGTCGAGCGCCGCGCGCTGGCGCTGACCGGCTCCGGCGACCTGATCTGGGACTGGGACGTCTCCGCCGACAAGGTGTTCACCAGCCCCGAAACCGAAAGCCTGCTCGGGCTGAAACGCGGCACGCTGGAAGGCCCCGCCGCAAAATGGCTCGAAGTGCTGCATCCGCTGGATCAGGACCGCTTCCGCGCCGCGCTCGACAGCGTGCTCGACCAGCGACGCGGCCGGCTGGTGCAGGATTTCCGCCTGCGCACGCCCGACGGCCATTTCATGTGGTTCGCGCTGAAGGCGCGCCCGGTGGTCGGTTCCGACGGCGAAGTCTCGCGCGTGGTCGGCACGCTGACCGATGTCACCGAGATCAAGAACGCCGAGGAGCGCATGCTGCACGACAGCGTGCATGACAACCTCACCGGCCTGCCGAACCGCCGATTGTTCCTGGATCGCCTCGGCGCGGTGGCCAATTTCGCCAGGACCATGCCGAACCTGCGGCCGACGCTGATGGTGATCGACCTCGACCGCTTCAAGCAGGTCAACGACTCCGTCGGCATCGCGGTCGGCGACTCGATCCTGCTGACGCTGGCGCGGCGGCTGACGCGCATCCTGAAGCCGCAGGACACGCTGGCGCGGCTGGCCGGCGACCAGTTCGGCCTGATCCTGCTGTCGGAGCAGGATCCGGCGCGCATCACCGCGTTTGCCGAAACCATCCGCAAGACCATCCGCGCCCCGATCGCCTTCAACGACCGCGAGATCTTCCTGACCGCGTCCATCGGTCTCGCGCTGTCGGACCCGCAAGTCCAGCTCAGCGAAGAGATCATCAAGGACGCCGAGCTTGCGATGTATCACTCCAAGCGGATCGGCGGCGATCGCATCGACGTCTACAAGCCGGCGATGCGCGCGCGCAAGACCGACCGCCTGACGCTGGAAAGCGAACTGCGCCGCGCCATCGAGCGGCAGGAGATCACGATTCTGTACCAGCCGATCGTGCGGCTGGAGGACCGTTCGATCGCCGGATTCGAGGCGCTGGCGCGCTGGGACCATCCCAAACTCGGCCGGATGTCGCCGTCGGAATTCATCTCGATCGCCGAGGAAACCGGCCTGATCGTCGACCTCGGAATGTTCGTACTCGACCAGACGGCGCGGCAGCTCTCGGTGTGGCAGCGCGCGATGCGCTCGCGCGAGCCGATCTTTGCTTCCGTCAACGTCTCCTCGCGGCAATTGCTGCGCCACGACCTGATCCACGACATCCGCACGGTGCTGTCGCGCTCGTCGGTCGCGCGCGGCACGCTCAAGCTGGAATTGACGGAATCGCTCGTGATGGAAAACCCCGAGCACGCCGCGCAGATGCTGGCGCGGATCCGCGAACTCGGCACCGGGCTGTCGCTCGACGATTTCGGCACCGGCCATTCCTCGCTGGCGTATCTGCAGCGCTTCCCGTTCGACACCATCAAGATCGACCAGTCGTTCGTGCGCACCACCAGCCGCGGCACGCGGCCCGTGATCCTGAAATCGATCATCGCGCTCGCCCACGATCTCGGAATGGACGTGGTCGCCGAAGGCGCCGAGACGGATTCGGATGCGGTCGAGCTCTATCAATTGGGCTGCGAGTACGCGCAAGGGTTCGCGTTCGGCGAACCGATGGACGCAGACTCCGCGATGCGGCTATTGACGGAAGAGCGGCTGGAAGCGGCGAGCTAGCTAGCGGTCGCGGCGCGAGCTTCCGCCAAGCCGAATTCACCGACTATCACTAGCTTCGCGGGGAGACCGCACATGGCAAAGAAACTGGCACCCTGCAGAATGCCTACGACGTGCAGACGGCTGAACGCGAACTCGGCAAGCAACTGGAAAAGATCAGGCCGGTGATCGCCGACGCGGCTTGAGCAGCAATACCCGCTTGATACGCACCTCGAATGCGATCACTCCGGATACCCGGTCTTGCCCCGTGTACGCCTGTCGCGGGGCATCTTCTTGAACTTCACGCTCTTGCCGTCCGCCTGCCTTGTCGCGATGTAGCCGGCCTCGATACAGGCCTCGCGCTGCGGCATCATCTCCTGCGGGCTGCGCAGCGTCTCCCACCAGGACGCGCGCTGCGCGGCGCGCGGCAGCGCCGCGTCGATGATCTCCTCGATCTGCTCGAAGCTCAGCACGAATTCGGCAAGCTTCTGCTTTCTCAGATAATCCCGCAGCAGGTCGTAGTCGTTCACCCTGGTCTCCAATGGCGGTTTTGCACAAGCCGTCGAGCCCGGCAGCAAGCCTAAACCGATGATCGCCGCAGCGCGCGCTGGTGGCTTAGGGCGAAGTCTGCATTGTTTTTTGCTGCGGCGGACGAACTTCGTCGTCGCGCTTCTTGATCAAGCTTCGAGATAGGCCTTTACGTCCTCAAGACCGGCCTTGCTCGCGGTATCTCGTCACTTCTCCAGATACTTCTTCATCTCCGCGCGCAGGCCCTCGCGCAGGTCGTCGCGCGCCATGCCGTAGGCGATGTTGGCGCGCAGGAAGCCGGGTTTTGAGCCGCAATCGTGCCGCTCGCCCTCGAACTCGACGCCGTAGAAGCTTTGCGTTTTCGCAAGGGTCTTCATCGCATCGGTGAGCTGGATTTCGTTGCCCGCGCCGCGCTCCTGCGTCTCCAGGATCTTGAAGATTTCCGGCTGCAGGATGTAGCGCCCGGTGATCGACAGGTTCGACGGCGCGGTGCCCTTGGCCGGCTTCTCCACCATGCCGTCGACCTCGAAAACATTCTTGCCGAGGCGCTTGCCGACGCCGCAGATGCCATATTGATGGGTGAGATCGTCGGGCACGGCTTCCACCGCCAGCAAATTGGCTTTTTCGCCGAGCTTGCCGGCGGCTTCGATCATCTGCTTCAGGCAGCCCGGATCGTTCAGCACCAGTTCGTCCGGCAGCACCACCGCGAACGGCTCGTCGCCGACGATGTCGCGCGCGCACCACACCGCGTGGCCGAGGCCGAGCGGCGCCTGCTGGCGGGTGAAGCTGGTGGCGCCGGCTGGCGGCTGGTTGCGCGCCAGAATCTCCTCTTCGGCCTTCTTGTTGCCGCGCGCGGCGAGTGTGGTGTCGAGTTCGAACATCCTGTCGAAATGGTCCTCGATCACGCCCTTGTTGCGCCCGGTGACGAAGATGAAATGCTCGATGCCGGCCTCCTTGGCCTCGTCGTACACGTACTGGATCAGCGGCTTGTCGACGATGGTCAGCATTTCCTTCGGCATCGCCTTGGTGGCGGGCAGGACGCGGGTGCCGAGGCCGGCGACCGGAAAGACGGCTTTGCGGATTTTCATGGGATGTCGGGAGCCTTGCTATGGAAAACGCTGGAAATGCGGAAAGTGCTCAGATGGCACGTTGATAGCCGGTTTGCAGCCGGGAACAAAGGCGGATGTATGAAGATCACGTTCAGCCCCTTGCCAGCGCCGGATGCGACCACAAAATCCGGTCTGTTAAGATACTGGAAACCGTGACAGGGCCTTCTGGCACGGGGCTTATGATGGACGGATACGGCATGGGTCGGATGGAACGCGGCATGAGCAATCGAACCGGTGCAATGCTAATCGCGGCCGTGCTGTT
The DNA here is from genome assembly GCA_964609175.1 of uncultured Bradyrhizobium sp. Lineage (GTDB taxonomy): Bacteria > Pseudomonadota > Alphaproteobacteria > Rhizobiales > Xanthobacteraceae > Bradyrhizobium. The sequence continues at coordinate 99,953 of CAZSRR010000014.1, read as the reverse complement.
GTGTTCCTGCGGTACATCCCACGCCCAATCGCAGGGCGCCGCCGCCAGCGACGGGATATCGAACTTTCTTGGCAACATGTTTTCCGGCCCCAAGGCCGCCCCGGCGCCGCAGGCCGCCACCGGCCCGGACGGCGGCCCGCCCGCGCCGCCGCCCTGGAGTGGCGAGGACGGCGCCTCCGGCCATCCGCTGATGACGGCCTCGGCGATCCGGGAGGCCGCCGCGAACTTTCCGAACTGCGTCGCCGGGATGTGGCCCGATGCCGCACGGCGCAACATCACCCAGGAAAACTTCCAGCGCTTCACCGCGGATCTGCAGCCCGACCTGCGCATCATGGACCTGATGGATTCGCAGCCCGAATTCACCAAGGCGATCTGGGACTATCTTGACATCCTGGTGAACGACAATCGCCTGGCCAAGGGCCGCGAGGTCCTCGCCAAGTACAAGGCGCAGTTCGACGCGGTGGAAAAGGCCTACGGCGTCGACCGTTTCGCCATCGCCTCGATCTGGGGCATCGAGTCGAACTATTCGACGCAGATGGGCGACCGCAACGTGGTGAATTCGACGGCAACGCTGGCCTGCATCGGCCGCCGTCAGGCCTATTTCAAGGATGAATTCCTCACCGCACTGGAGATCCTCAACCGCGGCGACTTGCGGCCCGAACAGATGCGCGGCTCATGGGCCGGCGCGTTCGGGCCGACGCAGTTCATGCCGACCGCCTTCAAGCGCTACGCGGTCGACGGCGACGGCGACGGCCGCCGCGACGTCGTCGACAATGCCGCGGACCTGATCGCGTCCACCGCCAACAACCTCAGGAAGGACGGCTGGCAGACCGGCCGCACCTGGGGCTACGAGGTGGTGCTGCCGGAAGGTTTCAATTTCATGCTGGCCGACAAGGCAAAGGCCATGACGATCGCGCAGTGGCAGAGCCAGGGCATGAAGCGGGCCGACGGCAAGCCGTTCCCCGATTCGACGGAGAAGGCCTATCTGCTGGCGCCAGCCGGAGCCCAAGGGCCGGGCTTCCTGATGCTGCAGAATTTTCGCACGATCATGAAATACAACCCTGCCGAGGCCTATGCGCTGGCGATCGGGCATTTCGCCGACCGCCTGCGCGGCGGCCCGCCCTTCGTGCAGCCATGGCCGCGGCAGGAACGGGTGCTGTCGCGGGCCGAGCGGCTGGAACTGCAGCAATTGCTGGTCCAGCGCGGTTTCTACAGGGGTACGCCGGACGGCCAGTTCGGCAGCATGACCCGGGAGGCGCTGCGCGGCTTCCAGGCCTCGATCGGGACGCCGGCGGACGGATTTGCCTCCTCCGACGTGCTGGAGCGGCTGCGGGGGCGTTGAAGCCCCGGTTTCCGGGTTAAACTGGCCGCGAAAACCACGATTCGGCGGAAAGCTTGACGGTTGGGCCGGAACCCCGGCTTATGGGGAAAACCTGCCCGCTTGCGGCCCGATTCCGCTAATATATTTTGACGTCTTGCGACCCCCATTGCGACCGAGCCGGATGCGAAAGCCAAAGTCCTTTCTGCGTGTGTTCACCGACACCGGCCCGCTGGCGGTGCTGGCGGTCGTGATCGCGTTGCTGGTCGGGATCGTGGCACCGGCGTCGGCCCAATTCTTCAATTTCGGCGGCTTCGACAGGCCGCAACGTCAGGCGCCGCAGCGTGGCGGCGGCTGGTTCGGTGGCGATTTCTTCGCACCGTTCCAGCAGCAGGCTCCGCAGCAACAACAAGCCCCACGCCAGGATTTCTCCCGCGCGCCGGGGCCGGCCAAGCGTGACACGGTGGCGGAGCGCAACGTGCTGGTGATCGGCGACGCCATGGCCGACTGGCTCGGCTATGGCCTGGAAGACGCCTATTCCGAACAGCCCGACATGGGCGTCATCCGCAAGCACAAGACCGTCTCCGGCCTGATCAAGTATCAGCCGCGCGGCGAGCCGGCCGACTGGACCGCCGCGGCCAAGGCTATTCTCGCGACCGAAAAGCCCGACGCCATCGTCGTCATGCTCGGCCTCCACGATCGCGTCGCGATCCGTGAAGCCGTCACGGAGAAGAAGATCGAGAAGAAGGACGACAAGAAGGACCCGCGCGCCAAGACGGATGCCAAGCCCGACGCCAAGACTGCTGATGGCAAGACTGCTGATGGCAAGCCGGCAGATCCGAAGGCGAAGCCGGAAGGCGGGACCGATACGGCCAAACGAGATGACAAGCAGGTCGACGCCGAATTGTCGCCGGATGACGCGGCCGACAACGACACGCCGCCGACCAGCGCGCCTGAAAAGACCACGCGCTCGGGCGGCGGGCTGTACGAGTTTCGCGACGAGCGCTGGGTCGAGCTCTACACCAAGAAGATCGAAGAGCTGATCGGCGTGCTGAAATCCAAGGGCGTGCCGGTGCTGTGGGTCGGCCTGCCCGCGATCCGCGGCCAGCGCGGCACCTCCGACATGCTGTACCTCGACGCGCTGTACCGCGACGGCGCCGGCAAGGCCGGCATCACCTATGTCGATATCTGGGACGGCTTTGTCGACGAGGGCGGCCGCTTCCTGCAGCGAGGCCCCGACTTCGAAGGTCAGAACCGCCAGTTGCGCAGCGCGGACGGCGTGTTCTTCACAAAAGCCGGCGCGCGCAAGCTGGCGCATTATGTCGAGCGCGAGGTGACCCGCCTGTTGGCCGCCCGCTCCGGCCCGATCGCCGTACCGATCGAACCGGTGGCGCCTGAAGCCAGTCTCGCGCCGGGCCAGCCGGCGCCGCGCCCGATGGCCGGGCCGGTCATGCCGCTGGTAGCCTCCAGCGTCAGCACCGATCAACTGCTCGGCGGCCCCGGCTCGCGCCCGGCCTCGGTCGATGCGCTGGCCGCGCGGACGCTGGTCAAGGGTGAAGCGCTGGCGGCGCCTGCCGGCCGCGCCGATGATTATGCCTGGCCGCGCCGCGAGATCGGCCGTGAGCAGGCCCGCGGCGATACGCCGGTGGCCGCGGTGGCCCCGAGCAGCAGCCCGGCCACTGCCGCGCCCGCGCCACAGCGGCAGCTTCTGCTGCCGCCGCCGCAGACCTTGCAGCAACCGCGGCGGCAGCCGCAGCAACCGCCTCCGCCGACGCAGATCCGGCCAGCGCAGAACAACGCGCCATCGCTGCGCGATTTCTTCGGCGGCTTTGGTGCGGCACCGGCGCCGCGCCCGCCCGGACCACCACCGGCCACCGTGCCGCGCGGCCGGTCAGCGGAAGGCCCGCCGGGCTATTTCGGCCGTTTCTGACATCGCAAGAGCTTCTGACAACCCAAGACATGCGTCATCCGGCGGTGCTGGGCATCGCCGGATGACGCGCGGTCGCTCAAGCCAGAAGATAAGACAACCCCATGGAAATACCCCGGCAGGCCGGCCTCAAGGCCGGCGTCCGGGGCATGGGTAATGCTGCCTTATCCGTAGTAGCGGTAGCGCGACGGCGGACGACGTGCGGGACGCGACATCAGCAGCGCCAGCGCAAATCCAATGCCGCCGGCGACAAGCAGCGCGCCGAGCGGATTGTCCTGTACGGTCTTGGCGACCGCCTGCTGGCCGCTGCGAACGGTCTCGCCCGAGTTCTCGTAGGCGTCCTTGGCATAGTTGACCGCCGCGTCGGTGGCGTCGCGGGCGGCGTCCTTGGCCTGGCCATAGAGATTCTGCACGGTGCCGGCGGCCTCGCGCGCGCGGCCCTCGGCCTGGGTCTTCGCATCGCCGGCCAAGTCGCCGACGGTGCCCTCGACCTTGCCTGCAAAATCCTTGGCCGAACCGGCAATCCGATCCTTATCCATCCTGGTCTCTCCTGTTTACCCGGAATTTCTGGGGGGCTAACAGGCGAGACGCCTCCGGGTTCCTCGGATGTGAGAAATGCCCGCGGATCAGAAAACGGCGATCAAAGGATCAGCCCGCCATCGACGATTATGGTCTGCCCGATGATGTAGGAAGCCAGCGGCGAGGCCAGGAACAGCGCCGCGCCGGCCATGTCGGCGGGCGTGCCGAGCCGCTTCAGCGGAATCCGCTCCAGCGCGCCTTCCAGGCGTTTCGGATTGGCCGTGGTCGCCTTGGTCATCTTGGTATCGACCAGGCCGGGCGCGATGCCGTTGACGCGGATGCCGTTCTCGGCCCAGGCCTCGCCGAGCGTGCGGGTCAGGCCCACCGCGCCGGTCTTCGAGGCGTTGTAGGCCGGGTTGCCCATGGTGGAGTGGTAGGCGGCGGTCGAACTGACGATGATCAGCGAACCCCTGGCAGCGCTCAGCATCGGCTGGAATTTCGTCGCGCACGCCATCAGGCTCATGAGGTTGACTTCCAGCACCTTGCGAAACCCGTCCATCTCGAATTCGCCGCGGCGATAGATCACCGCGCCCTGCGCCAGCACCAGAATGTCGAGCTTTTCGAATGGCGGCTGCAGCGCTTCGATCGCGTGAGGCGCGCTGACGTCGAGCCGGAAATAATTCAGGCCTTCGAGATGCGAACCTTCGTCCGGCGAATAATCGGCGGGGGTCGCGCGGGTGCCGCAGACCGCGACATCAGCGCCCTTGGCGCGGAAGGCTTGTGCGATGCCGTTGCCGATGCCGCTGGAGCCGCCCACCACCAGAACCTGCCTGCCGCTGAAATCCAGTTCGTTCATCGCTCCCGATCCTTCTTGTTGGTTTCTCGTTCGGTCATCTGCGCCGGATGTTTGACCTGTCTGCGGATCGGTGCCAGCCTTGTCAATCCTTGCCGCACACGCAGCTCTCCATCGCCGGGAATACATCATGCCAGATTTCAAACAGCTCAGCCGCTCGGTCAAAGGCCTGACCGTTCTCGTCACCGGCGCGGCCAGCGGCATGGGCCGCGCCACGGCGCACGTGTTCGCCGACGAGGGCGCCAACGTCGCCGTCACCGACCTCAACGCCGAGGCCACGCAGGCCGTCGTCGACGAGATTACCGCCAAGGGCGGTTCGGCAAAGGCATGGGTCCTCGATGTCGCCAAGCCGGAGGACATCATCACGGTGGTGGGCGACGTCGCCAAACATTTCGGTTCGCTCGATATCGTCATCAACAACGCCGGCATCTCGTTGCGCATGCCGATCGACGATGAAGGCTATGACGCCAACTGGGACAAGGCGCTGGCCGTCATGCTGACCGCGCATCCCAGGATCATCCGCGCTGCACTGCCGCATCTGCGCCGCTCGAAATGCCCGCGCATCGTCAACATCGCGTCCACGGAAGCGCTCGGCGCCACCGCGACCGTCAGCGCCTACTCCGCCGCGAAAGGCGGCGTGACCAGCCTGACGCGCTCGCTCGCGGTCGAGCTCGGCCGCGAGGGCATCACCGTGAACTGCATCTGCCCGGGACCGATCCGCACGGGAATCACCGAGCGGATTTCCGAAGAGCACAAGACCATCTACGCCAAGCGCCGCACCGCACTCGGCCGCTACGGCGACCCCGAGGAAGTCGCGCACATGACGCTGAGCCTGTGCCTGCCGGCGGCATCCTTCCTGACCGGTGCGGTGATCCCGGTCGATGGCGGGCTGATGGCGCGGAACGCTTAGCGGGCATGCGCGCGCAGCGTTGACTTGGACCGTTCGGGGAGTAATTTTTCAGACAAACAGAGCGGGACTTTACCGCCCGCCGCATCCTGGAGAAACGCCATGACGGTTACGATCCGGCAGCTTCATCCGCATTTTGTCGGCGAGGTTTCGGGCGTTGATTTGCGCAAGCCGCTGACGCCGCAGGAGGCGGCTGATATCGAGGCCGGCATGGACAAATATGCCGTGCTGGTGTTTCACGACCAGGACATATCAGACGAGCAGCAACTGGCCTTTGCGCTGAATTTCGGCGAGCGGGAAAACGCCCGCGGCGGCAATATCACGAAGAAGGAAGACTATCGCCTGACGTCAGGGCTGAACGACGTTTCCAATCTCGGCAAGGACGGCAAGCCGCTGGCGCGCGACAGCCGCGCCCATCTGTTCAATCTCGGCAATTGCCTGTGGCATTCCGACAGTTCGTTCCGGCCGATCCCGGCAAAGTTCTCGCTGCTGTCGGCGCGGGTGGTGAACCCGAAGGGTGGCAACACCGAATTCGCCGACATGCGCGCGGCCTATGACGCGCTCGACGACGAGACCAAGGCCGAGATCGAGGATCTGATCTGCGAACACTCGCTGATGTATTCGCGCGGCTCGCTCGGCTTCCTGGATTACACCGACGAAGAGAAGGAGATGTTCAAGCCGGTGCTGCAGCGGCTGGTGCGGACGCATCCGGTGCACCATCGCAAGTCGCTATATCTGTCGTCGCATGCCGGCGCGATTCAAGGCATGAGCGTGCCCGAGGCGCGGCTGCTGCTGCGCGATTTGACCGAGCATGCCACGCAACCGGAATTCGTCTACGTGCACAAATGGACGCTGCATGACCTCGTGATGTGGGACAACCGCCAGACCATGCACCGCGTCCGCCGCTACGATCAGTCGCAGCCGCGCGACATGCGCCGCGCGACCGTGGCGGGCACCGAGCCGACGGTTCAGCAGCAGGCAGCGGAGTAAGATCGCAATGCCGTAGAGCAGCAGGGTGGGCAAAGGCGCGTAAGCCCACCATCTCGCAGCTCGCTCGTTGATGGATGGTGGACACGGCGCAAGTGCGCCTTTGCGCACCCTGCGAGGCGGAGCTAGGCGTGCCCGGCTTCGTTCGACAGCATGCCGGGGTCGATGCCGATCTTGCGCAGCGCGCGCTGGTATTTTTCGTCGACGTCGTCGCCGAAGATCAGCTCGGGATCGGCGTCGCAGTGCAGCCAGCCATTGTGCTGGATCTCGTTCTCGAGCTGGCCCGGCGCCCAGCCGGCATAGCCCAGCGCAAGGATCGCGTGCTTCGGGCCGGTTCCCTTGGCGATCGCCTTCAAAATGTCCACCGTCGCGGTCAGGCAGATGCCGTCGTCGATGTTGAGCGTCGCGTCCTGGATGAAGTAATCGCTCGAATGCAGCACGAATCCACGGCCGGTATCGACCGGGCCGCCCTTCAGAACCTGCATGCTTTCGGCGGTTTCCGGCAGCTTGATCTCGTCGGCCTCCTTGATGATCTCGAGCTGCACCAGCAGGCCGGGAAAATCGATGCTGCCGGCCGGCCGGTTGACGATGATGCCCATCGCCCCCTCGGACGAGTGCGCGCACATGTAGATGACTGAGCGCTCGAACCGGGGATCGCCCATGACCGGCATGGCAACCAGTAACTGGCCGTCCAGATAGCCCTCGCCGCTGGAAGCATTGCTTCCCGAGCCGGCGGATTTGCGGCGAACGGGCTTCGGTTTCTTGCCTTCAGGGCTCATCCGCAAAAGGCCTCTCCTGCTGATTCATATCCTGATATCGCCATAGGTTTCTGTCAATCAAGCTTCCGGTAGCATTCGATGGGCCGATCACACGCAATTCAATGGTTTGCCTTGAAACTTGCCTGTAAAGACGCCGCATGATCGCGATGGTTCCCCTACGTGCCGCATTCGGCGTCGCCGCCCTCTATGCCGCATGCGCGGCGTCGGCGGCCCGCGCCGAGGATGCCTCACCGTGGCAGCGTGACGCACATTCCGCGGTGCGGCTGCTGGCGGGATCGCGCAGCGGTACCGTGCTGCTGGGCGGCGTCGCGATCCAGTTGCAGCCGGGATGGAAGACCTATTGGCGGACGCCCGGCGACTCCGGTGTTCCCCCCCGCTTCGATTTTTCCAAGTCGGAAAATGTCGACGCCGTGACGGTGCTGTGGCCGGCGCCGGTAAAATTCGACGACGGCGCCGGCGGCACCGCGCTGGGCTACAAGCAGCAGGTCGTGCTGCCGCTGCGGATCGTCGCCAGGAATGCCGACAAGCCGGTGACGCTCCGGGCCAGCATCAGCTACGCCGTCTGCGACAAGATTTGCATCCCCGTCGAGGCCAGTGCGGAGCTGGCCTTTGCCAGCGTCGCCAGCACCGAGGACGGCAACCTGTCCGATGCGCTCAACACGGTGCCGAAACCCGCCAATGTCGGCGATCCCAACCCGCTGACGATCCGCAACGTCAAGCGCGAGGGCAAGAAAAACGTCGTGGTCGATGTCACCGCGCCCGAGGCCAGGGAGGTCAGCCTGTTCGTCGAAGGACCGACGCCGGACTGGGCGCTGCCGGTGCCCAAACTGGCCGAGCAAAGCCCGCCGGGCGTCAAGCGCTTTGTTTTCGAACTCGACGGCCTGCCGCCCGACGCCAGCGCCGACGGCGCCGCGCTGAAGCTGACCCTGGTCGGCGGCGACCTGGCCTATGAGTTCAATGTCAGTTTGAATTGACGCGAAGCGCCATTCGCGGGCGCACGCCGTGCGAACCTCAGGCGTGCAATGCACATCTAAGGTTCAATGCTGACGCATTCCCCCGCAATGCAATGGCGGTCGGGATGCATTCCCACCCAACCAAATCTTAACGAACGGTTGATACACCCGTCGCCTCGCCGCGCGCCCGCGGCGCGTTCGGGGATGCATCCTTGTGGCCGTGATGGAGACGCAATCCGCAACCGCCTCGCGTACCGGCGCGATCGCGCGGCTGCGCGCGCTGCTTGGCGGCTCCAGCGAAGCCTCCGTCACGCGCCGGCTGGCCGGCACCATCTTCGTCATCCGCGTCTTCAGCGCCGTGCTGGCCTATTTCTCGCAGATCCTGCTGGCGCGCTGGATGGGAGGCTCGGACTACGGCGTTTATGTCTATGTCTGGACCTGGGTGCTGCTGCTCGGCAGCATGATGGATTTCGGCATCTCGGCCTCCGCGCAAAAGATCATTCCGGAATACCGCACAAGCGGCGAGCACGCGCTGCTGCGCGGCTTCCTGTCCGGCAGCCGCTGGATCACCTTTGCCGTCTCCTCGGTCGTCTCGCTGCTGCTGGCGGGCGCTGTAAAGCTTCTGTCGCCGTGGATCGATGCCAACGCGGTCGTCCCGCTCTATATCGGCTGCCTGACCCTGCCGGCGTTCGTGGTCGCCAACACCCAGGACGGCATCGCGCGCTCGCATGACTGGATGCGGCTCGGTCTGATGCCGCAATTCATCGTGCGGCAGTCGCTGATCGTCGGCTTCACCGCCGGCGCCTTCGTACTCGGCTTCAATCTCGGCGCCACTGCCGCGATGTGGGCGAGCGCGGCCGCGGTATGGATCGCCATGATCGGCCAGATGCTCGTGCTGAACCGCAGGCTCCACGGCCACATCGAAGCCGGCCCAAAGGCCTATGATTTCCGCGGCTGGCTCGCGGTCTCGCTGCCGATCCTGCTGGTGGAAAGTTTCTACCTGCTGCTGTCCTACACCGACGTGCTGGTGCTGCAGCAATTCCGTTCCTCCGAAGAAGTCGGCGTCTATTTCGCCGTGGTGAAGACGCTGGCATTGGTCTCCTTCATCCACTATGCGATGGCGGCGACGACGGCGCATCGCTTCGCCGAATATCACGCGCAGGGCGACACGGCGCGGCTGTCCGCCTATGTGGCGCACGCGATCCAGTGGACGTTCTGGCCGTCGCTGGCCGCGACCGTACTATTACTGGCACTGGGCAAGCCGTTGCTGTGGCTGTTCGGGCCGCAATTCGTGGTCGGCTACGACATCATGTTCATTGCCGCGATCGGCCTTCTGGTGCGATCCGCCATCGGTCCGGTCGAGCGGCTGCTCAACATGCTCGGCCACCAGCACATCTGCGCGCTGGCCTATGCGCTTGCCTTCGTGATGAACCTGATCCTGTGCGTGGTCCTGGTGCCGCGCTTCGGCGGCCACGGCGCGGCGGCCGCGACCTCGATCGCGCTGGCGTTCGAGACCGCGTTGCTGTTCTGGATCGTGCGCAAGCGGCTGGGGCTGCATGTGCTGGCGTTCGGCAGGCCCTCGGGTTGACGGGTACAAACTTCAACCGCTTTGAAGCGCGGCGACCAGCACATCGGTTTCCGGAAAGCCTCGAGCAGCTTCCGGCCCACCTCTGGAATGAAAAGACGAAACCGGCCCCTCATCGTGCGGGATCTCATCACAGTGGCGCGGAACCTCGCCGCCTGCGACCGCACCATGATCGTCGTGGAACAGAATTTCGCGGCGGCGTTCGGTTCCGCCGACGCTTTTACGGCCTCGACAAAGCCATGTGGTCTTCGAAGGCAGCGTGGCGGACGCGAGCGCCAATCCGGCACTGGCACGAGATTTCCCCGGCGTCGCCTCTTGAGGCCCATCTTCTTCTCCGAAGGCGCGCCCGCATGGAGCTTTTTTATTTTCTTCGCTTGGAGGGGACGCCGACGCCGGCATTGCTCTATACTTATCCGAAATGATCGATCCTCTTTTCGTCGTATCCGGCTTCGCCGTCGGCCTGCTGGTCGGGATGACGGGGGTTGGCGGCGGATCGCTGATGACACCGCTGCTGATCCTCCTGTTCGGCGTGCATCCATCGACCGCCGTCGGCACCGACCTGCTCTATGCCGCGGCGACCAAGACCGGCGGCAGCCTCGTGCACGGCTGGTCGCGAAGCATTTTTTGGCCAGCCGTGATCCGGCTTGCCGCCGGCAGCATCCCTGCGAGCCTCGTCACGCTGCTGGTGTTGTGGCAGCTCGAACTCAATGGGGACGCCACGCGCAGCCTGATCAATGTCGTATTGTGCTTTGCGCTCGTCCTGACGGCGACCTCGTTGATCTTCCGCAAGGCGATCATGGAACGATACCGTCGGCGCATGGAGCGGGTCGACGTCTGGATGACCGGCCGTGCCACCGTGATCGTCGGCGTCGCCCTCGGCGTGCTGGTCTCGATCTCGTCCGTCGGCGCCGGCGCCGTCGGCGTCACCGCCCTGCTGTTGCTCTATCCGCGGCTGCCGATGGCGACGATCGTCGGCTCCGACATCGCGCACGCGGTACCGCTGACGCTGGTGGCCGGCATCGGCCACTGGGCGCTGGGTTCGGTCGACTGGGCGCTGATGGGCGTGCTGCTGGTCGGCTCGCTGCCTGGCATCATCATCGGCAGCTATTTTGCGGTGCGCGTGCCGGAGACGGTGCTCAGGCTGCTGCTGGCCAGCGTGTTGATCCTGGTCGCCGGCAAGCTCGCGATCAATGAACTGCATGTGGCGAGTCAGGGCATACCCGCGCTAGCCGGGAGTACAACCCACTGAGCTGCGCTGACTATCGTGTCCCGGACGTTGCGCAGGGCCACCGTGACTTCCGATCTCGCGCGCGTTGGGAAGCGACTGAACTCACTCCGTCGTCATGCCCGGGCTTGTTCCGGGCATCCACGTCCGTTGTGCTGCAGGGAGAAAGTGCGTGCATGGCCGGGACAAGCCCGGCCATGACGACGATGGGATGGTCCTCGCCCCTACGCCGCGGTCCAGCCGCCGTCGATCGAGAGATTGGCGCCGGTGATCTGGGCGGCATCGTCGCTGCACAGGAACAGCGCCAGGGCTGCGACCTGCTCGGAGGTAACGAACTCCTTGGTCGGCTGCGCGTCGAGCAGCACGTCCTTGATGACCTGCTCCTTGGTCATGTTGCGCGCCTTCATGGTCTCCGGAATCTGCTTCTCGACCAGCGGCGTCCAGACATAGCCGGGGCTGATGCAATTGCAGGTGATCTTGAAGGTCGCAAGCTCCAGCGCCACCGTCTTTGTCAGGCCGGCGATGCCGTGCTTGGCCGAGACGTAGGCCGACTTGAACGGCGAGGCGACCAGCGAATGGGCGGAGGCGGTGTTGATGATGCGGCCCCAGCCGCGTTTCTTCATGCCGGGGACGACGGCGCGGATGCCGTGAAACGCCGACGACAGGTTGATCGCGATGATCGCGTCCCATTTCTCGATCGGAAACTCCTCGATCGGCGACACGAACTGGATGCCGGCATTGTTGACGAGGATATCGACCGCGCCGAAGGTCTTTTCGCCGAGCGCGATCATTTCGGCGATTTCGGCCGGCTTGGTCATGTCGGCGGGCGAATGCACGGCGCGCACCTTGAACTCGGTCTCGATGCCCGAGCGCTCACGCTCGATATCGGCCGGCGCGCCCATGCCGTTGAGAACGATGTCGGCACCGGCGGCGGCAAAGGCGCGCGCATACGCCAGTCCGATGCCGCTGGTCGAGCCGGTCACCACGGCGGTCTTGCCTTTCAGTGTAGCCATTCCATTCACTCCTGCTTGCCTGCGGGGGTTTTGGTAGCATCCCCTGTCATATCGTAAGCCACCATGGTCTGTCCGGATTGCGGACGCTCCAGCACGTCCTTGTGGCGCATCGACTCATGAACGTCGCGGACGCCGGCATTCCAGTGTTCCAGCATCGCGACATGCGAAAAATCATAATCCTTCGACGAGGATTCGTAGTTCTTGCTCTTGTAGATCAGGTGCACGACGGTGACGGTGTTATCCTCGGCCACACCGCACAGGTATTCCACCGACGGATCGTTCTTCAGATAATCCGGCAGCTTGCCGAGCAGATCGCGCAGCGCCTTGCGCGCGTTGTGCACCTGCTTGTTCTTGTCGGTGTTCAGGCGGGTGCGGCTGGAATAACGGATGTCCTTCTCGCGCTCCGCGGCTTCGAGCAGCGAGGTCGGCAACTCGCCGCGCGCGCTGAACAGGTCGACCTGGAAGATCAGGAGATCGCGCCGGGTTTCCTCGCTCAGCACGTGATCGAGCGGCGTATTGGAAGCGATGCCGCCGTCCCAGTAATGCTCGCCGTCGATCTCGACCGAGGGGAAGCCGGGCGGCAGCGCGCCGGAGGCCATGATATGCTCGGGGCCGATCTTCTTGCCGAGCTTCCTGAACTCGAAATTGTCGAAATATCTGAAGTTCCCCGAGGTGACGCCGACCGCGCCGACGCTGAGCCGCGTCTTCAGATCGTTGATGCGGTCGAAGTCGACCAGCCGCTCCAGCGTCCTCTTCAGCGGCGCGGTGTCGTAATAGCTCTGCGATTGCGGGCTGCCCGGCGGCCACAGCGGCGCCGGCGGAATTCGCGGTACGAAGAAGCCGGGCACGCCGAAGGTGGCAATCAGCGCGGCCGAGGTTTCGTTGAACAGCGAGCGCGCGTGATCGCCATTGGTAACCGGCCTCCACCGCACCGGAGACGACACCATCTCCCAGAATTCCTTCAGGCGGTCGACGCGCTTCTCGCCTTCGTTGCCGGCGATGATCGCAGCGTTGATGGCGCCGATCGAGATGCCTGCGATCCATTCCGGCTCGAAGCCCGAGCGGCACAGCGCCTGAAACGCGCCGGCCTGGTAGGAGCCGAGCGCACCGCCGCCTTGCAGCACCAGGACGCGCTGCGCGTGGGCGGGCGTGGCGGCGTGCGCGGGGTTGGATTGATCCATCGTGACCATCGATCCGTGGGCGAGACGCCGGCACCGTGGCGGTAGTTCGCAACGGCGTCAATCGGCGAGATAGTAGCAAGGATCACGCCGGGTTTACTGCCGCCGGGGCAGCAGATCTTGTTTTGGCGCATTTTGCTGACGTCAACCGTTCCCAACTGGCTGTAACGCCTCAAAAGTCCGAACCGACCCGGTTTCAGGTCGACGCCAGGATGAGCGTCCAGAACACCTTGTATTTAGCGTTCGGAGCATAGACCGCCGCGATGCCCAATTTTGTGACACCGCTTTTCAGCATGTTGGCCTTGTGCGGTGGCGAGTCGCGCCAGCCGGAGAACGCCTCCGCCAGGGTGTGATAGCCGGCCGAGATATTTTCGACGGCAACGGTTGCCGGATAGCCGGCGGCGCCGAGCCGCTTGTCGAGCGGGCCCTTTACATTGTGGTCCATCTTGTTGCGGGCGGCCATCGCCTGCGACTGCTGCTCGGCGAGCCGGTTCAGTTCGGGATCGACGACGACGGTGCCGAGGCCGTTGTTCTGGCGGTATTGCGAGATCATGACCGCCGCGGCCGTCGTATCGAGCGTAGCGCCGGGCTTGGACATGTCGGTGTACATCGACGGCTGTTCCGGAACCTTGACGTCAGCCGAGCAGCCGGCCAGCAGCAAAAGCCCGACAATCGCGGTGGTCGCCCGTTTCAATGCAATATTCCCCGAATCTCGATGGCTGATTCCAGGCGTTGTTGCATACCAACAGTGGCTGAATGGTGAACGGGGGCTTGATTTGCGCTCCACCCACCGTCGTCATCCCCGCGAAGGCGGGGATCCAGTATTCCAGAGGCGGCAGTGATTGCATCGATAGGCCGCGGCGTACTGGATCCCCGCCTTCGCGGGGATGACCGGGACAGTTTGGTGCATCTTGCCCGGCAAGAAACGCTACTCCTGCGCCGCAAAAATCCGATACCTGCGGGGCTGCAGGCCGATGATTTCGCCGGCCTGCAGTTCCCGGTCGCGGGGGGCGTCGATTTCGATCACCGTCTTGTCTTCGCCGCCCGAAAGCGCGATTTCCGCGCGCTGGATCGGGCCGAACGAGCGGACATGGCGCACCGCGCCCTGCAGCGCGCCGGAACCCGCCGGGCCGATCTGCATGTCGTGGCGACGAACGAACAGCGTCGAGGGACCGGAAGACGCGCCATCGGCCGCGATGTTGAGCGGCCGGCCGCCGAGGCAAACCGAACCACCGGACACCTCCACCGGCAGCACGATGGATTCGCCGATAAAGCCATGCACGAAGGCGGTGGCCGGATTGTCGTAGACGTCGCCCGGCGTGCCGATCTGCTCGATATGGCCCTTGTCCATCACCACCACGCGGTTGGCGACTTCCAGCGCCTCTTCCTGATCGTGGGTGACGAAGATCGAAGTCAGGTGGATCTCGGAGTGCAGCGAGCGGAGCCACTGCCGCAACTCCTTGCGCACCTTGGCATCGAGCGCGCCAAAGGGCTCGTCGAGCAGCAGGATGCGCGGCTCGATCGCCAGCGCGCGCGCCAGAGCGATGCGCTGCCGCTGGCCGCCGGAGAGCTGGCTCGGATAGCGGTCGGCCAGCCAGTCGAGTTGCACCAGATCGAGCAATTCCCCGACGCGCGCCCGGATCGTCGCCTCGTCCTTGCGGACCGCGCGCGGCTGGACGCGCAGGCCGAAGGCGACGTTCTCGAACACCGTCATGTGGCGGAACAGCGCGTAGTGCTGGAACACGAAGCCGACGTGACGTTCGCTGGCGCCCCGGCCCAGCGCATCCTCGCCGTCGATCCGCACTTCGCCGGCGTCCGGCCAGTCCAGGCCGGCGATGATCCGCAAGAGCGTGGTCTTGCCCGAACCGGATGGACCGAGCAGCGCCAGCAGTTCGCCCTTCTCTACCTTCAGGTCGACATGGTCGAGCGCGGTGAACGCGCCGAACTTCTTGACGATGTTCTTGACTTCGATGGTCAACCCGGGCCGTCCCCTGCCTGTCCTTCGTCCAGCCGCCGTCCGACCGCGGTCTTCAAGATCCGCGTGATGAGACCCGCTTGATGAGACTGCGTCGCCGGCGCGAGGCAATCGCGAACGACGCCCCGAACTGACCCCGTTATAGAGGATTAAAAAGCCGGCAACTCAAGAAGTTTTCATCATGTGGATGCCGCATTCGGTCTTCGACCTGCCGCGCCAGCGGCCGGCACGGGCATCCTCGCCGGGCGCAGCGCGGCTCGAACATGGCATGCATCCGACCGAGAAATAGCCGGAGGCGACGAGCGGATGCGGCGGCAACCTTGCCGCTTTGTAGATCGCCTCGATCTCTTCGCGTGAAATGTTGGCGAACGGATTGAACTTCAATTTCTCGCCGTCGTCCTCGACGACGGCGATGCCCGCACGTTCGCCGCCCTGAAACCGCTTGCGGCCGTTGATCCAGGCCCCGAACGGTTGCAGCGCCCGCGCCAGCGGCTCGACCTTGCGGATTCGGCAGCAGGCGTCGGGATCGGCGAACCACAATTCGCGATCGGGATCCTCGCGCGTCAACGTTTGGTCAAGTGGCTTGATCGAGCGAACGTCGGTGAGGCCAAGCGTGGCGACCAGCGTGTCGCGGTAGGCGAACGTCTCCTCGAACAGCCAGCCGGTATCGAGAAAGATCACGGGAATCGATGGATCGACGTCCGCCATCACCTTGAGCAGCGCCGCTGATTCCGTGCCGAACGAGGACACCAGCGCGAGCTGTTCGCGGCCGACGGTCTTCAATGCGGCTGCAATGACCTCGACAGGCGAGGCAGCGCGCAGCGCGAGATCGAGCGACCGCGCCTGCGAAACGATCGCCGGTTCCGGAGCCGGTCTCTGCTGCGTGGTCGTGCTCACTGGCCGGCGCTCTCCGAATGACGCAAATGCATCCGCCGATGAAAAGCAGTGACACGGCCGTCACCGGTCGGCTGATAAAATACCGAATAACGCTTCATGGTTTCCGTGAACGCGTCGGCGTCGGCATCCTTCTTGACCTCGAACGTGTCGAATCCGGCCCGCGACATGAACACGAACTGGTCGCGCAGCACCTGGCCGGTGGCGCGCAGTTCGCCGCCATAGCCATGACGTTCGCGCAGCAGACGCGCCTGGCTGTAGGCACGGCCGTCGCGGAACGACGGAAACACCAGCGCCACCGCGGCCAGACGATCCAGATACGGCACGAGATCGTCGACCGCGCGGTTGTTCGGCCAGACCACGCCGACCTTGCCCGCGCGCTTCAGCAATGCCTCGGGGTCTTCGAGAAAACGCTGCGCCGACACCAGGATGTCGCCGTCGCCGGGCAACTCCGCGCCGTCGGCGACGTGGACGAACAGGTCGGTCGTGACCCTGGCGTTCTTAACGAGTGGCATAGACCCGCTCCTTGAATGGCTCGACGCCCAGCCGCTTGACCGTGTCCACGAACAGCTCTTCGGGACGGTCGCGCAAGGCGAGATAGGCTTCGACGATGTCTTCGATCACATCGGCGACTTCCGCATAGGGAACGGCAGGGCCGATCAGCACGCCCATCTGCGCGTTCTCGTCGGCGCGGCCGCCGATCGTGATCTGGTAAAATTCCTCGCCGTTCTTCTCGACGCCGAGAATGCCGATATGGCCGACATGGTGATGGCCGCAGGCGTTGATGCAGCCGGAGATGTTGATGTGCAGCCGGCCGATCAGCTCGGCGGTGTCGTGATTGGCGAACCGCCGCGTCAATTCCTGCGCGATCGGGATCGAGCGCGCATTGGCCAGCGAGCAATAGTCCAGCCCCGGGCAGGCGATGATGTCGGTGACGAGGTTGACGTTCGGCGTCGCAAGACCCAGGCGATCCAGCGCCCGCCACAGCTTCGGCAGGTCGCGCTTGGCGACATGCGGCAGCGCGAGGTTCTGCTCGTGACCGACGCGAATTTCGCCGAACGAATATTTGTCGGCGAGATCGGCGACCGCGTCCATCTGATCGGCAGTGGCGTCGCCGGGCGGGCCGCCCACCGGCTTCAGCGACAGCGTCACGATCGAATAGCCCTGCACCTTGTGCGGCGCGACCGAGTTCTTGCGCCAGCGCTCGAACAGCGGATCGGCGGCGGCCTGCTTCAGCTCGTCGGGCATGTGCGGCAGCTTTTCGTAGGCCGGGTAGGAGAAGCGGGAGCGCACTTCCTCGATCACCGAATGATCGAGCGTCAGCCCGCCGCCGTCCATCTGCTTCCATTCCTCCTCGACCTCACGCGCGAATTTCTCGATGCCCAGTTCGTGGACCAGGATCTTGATGCGGGCCTTGTAGATGTTGTCGCGGCGGCCGTACTGGTTGTAGACGCGCAGGATCGCCTCGACATAGCTCAGCAGGTCGCGGCCATGCACGAACGGCTTGATGGTTTTCGCAATGAACGGCGTGCGGCCAAGGCCGCCGCCGACCAGCACCTCGAAACCGGTCTCGCCGTCGGCGTTCTTGTGCAGGCGCAGCCCGATGTCGTGGACCTTGATCGCGGCGCGGTCGTGCTCGGAGGCGGTGATCGCGATCTTGAACTTGCGCGGCAGGAACGAGAATTCCGGATGCAGCGTGGTGTGCTGGCGCAGGATTTCCGACCAGATACGCGGATCCTCGACCTCGCCCGGCGCGACGCCAGCCCACTGGTCGGAGGTGACGTTGCGCATGTTGTTGCCGGAAGTCTGCATGGCGTGGATGCCGACTTCGGCGAGGTCTTCCAGCGCATCCGGCAGGTCGGACAGCTTGATCCAGTTGAACTGGATATTTTGGCGGGTGGTGAAATGGCCGTAGCCGCGGTCGTAGCGGCGCGCGACTCGGGCCAGCGCCCGGAGTTGCTTCGATGACAGCGTGCCGTAGGGAATCGCGACGCGGAACATGTAGGCGTGCAGTTGCAGATAAACGCCGTTCTGCAGCCGCAGCATCTTGAATTCGTCCTCGGTGAGTTCGCCGGAAAGGCGTCGCTTCACCTGGTCGCGGAATTCGGAGACGCGTTCGTTGATCAGCGTGCGGTCGAGCTCGTCATAGGCGTACATGATGGATCAGCCTCAAGCCGGCAGCAGGTCGATGGTGAGCCCCTTGGAGCGGATACGCTCGCGCAAATTGCCGGGCTTGATCTCGCCGCCGTCCGTTAGCTCGACGGGCGCGATATAGGCGCCGATCGCGCCGACGTCGTCGGCGTTGGCCTCGGTGAGCAGTGCGCGCGCCTCCTCGGAGGTATGCACGATCGCGGCGTCCGATAGCTCCGCCGACCAGCCCTGCTGCGCGGTGCGATAGATCACGATGCCGTCCGACGTTCGGTTGGCGGTGACGATCGAGGGGCCGGTAATCTTGATCTTTTGTTGAAGCGGAGAGGTCATTCGGCGGCATCCAGCAGTTTGGCGAGCACTTGGGTGGGATTCGACTGACGCCACGGCGCGGAATGCGCGACGACGTCGCCGATGATGAGGATGGCGGGACCGCCATCGATTTTTTCGACCAGCGCGGGAAGATTTTCCAGCGTGCCGACCGCGGCCTGGGCGTCGGGCCGGGTTACGCGGGCAAAAATTCCGACGGGCGTGCGGGGCGATCGTCCGGCGGCCAGAAGGCCAGCGCAGACCGACGGCGCCGCCGTCATGCCCATGTAGACCACGATGGTCATCTTGCTGTCGGTCAACGCCGACCAGTCGACGGCTTCGGCGTCGGGGGCCTTGTGCGCGGTCAGGAAGGTGATGCGCAGCGCCTCGTGTCGATAGGTCAGCGGCGCCTCGAACTGCGCGGCGGCGCCGAGCCCTGCCGTGATGCCGGGCACCACCGAATAGGCGACGCCGGCGGCGCGCAGCGCTTCGATCTCCTCGCCGCCACGGCCGAAGATGAAGGGATCGCCGCCCTTCAGCCGCACCGCGCGCTGGCCGGATTGCGCGGCCTCGATCAACAGCTTGTGGATCGCGTCCTGGCCGATGCCGGGCTTGCCGATACGGCGGCCGACCGGAACGCGCGAAGCGTCGCGGCGGATGCGATCGAGAATTTCCGGCGATACCAGTTCGTCGTAGAAAACCACGTCGGCATCCTGCAGCGCGCGCAGCGCCTTGATGGTGAGCAGGTCCGGATCGCCCGGCCCGGCCCCCACCAGCGTCACGCGGCCTTCGGCCTTGCCGTCCTGGCTTGCGCCGGCGAAGGCCGTGGGATCGGCGATGTCGTTCAGCGCCTTTTCCGCCTCTGCCTTGCGGCCGGCAAGCACCAGCGCGCCGATCGGACCGTCGATCACGCGCTCCCAGAAGCGGCGACGCAGCGCAAATTCCGGAATGCGCGCATGCATCGACTTGCGAAAACTGCCGATGAAGCCGGCGAGATCGCCGATGCGCGCCGGCAGCACCGCCTCGATGCGCTCGCGCACACGGCGCGCGACCACCGGCGACGTGCCGCCGGTGCCGACGGCGACGACGACGTCGCCGCGATCGACGATGGCGGGAAAGATGAAGGTCGAATGCGCGAGGTCGTCCATCACATTGACCGGCAGCCCCACCGTCCTGGCACGCAGCGACATCGCCACGCCGATATCGCCGGCGCCGGCGCAGAGGATCGCGATGATGCCGGAGAGATCGGCCGACAGCGGATCGCCCTCAGCCGGTTCGATCCGCGCGGCGTCGTCGGCCGCAAGGCCAGCGAGTTCATGGTTCCCGTCGGTCGCGTACCAGCGGACCTGCGCGCCGGCCGCCGCCAGCAGCCGCAATTTGGCGCGCACCAGCTCGCCGGCGCCGACCAGCAGCACCTTGCCGCTTTGCATATTCAGGAACACAGGCAGATAGCGCATTGGACACTCACCTTCCCCGGTCGGGGGCTTGACGGAAATTATTTTCTATTTATGTCTCGATCAAGGGCTACAAAGAGAAAATTATTTCTTCTCTGTTGCGGCGCGACTTTAGAATTTTTCCATTGCCAAGTCCAAGGCGCAGAGATGCATCTTCTCGACACTGAATCCGATGGTTACAGGCCGCCTCCCGCAGCCCTGCGCGAAGCATCATCCGTGCCGAAAATTTTCGATGGCGAGAGGCTGCCGCCGCCCTCGATGGACCACCTCGACGCGCTGGAGGCGCAAAGCATCTACATCCTGCGCGAGGCCTTCGCGCGGCTGAAGAAGCTGGCGCTGCTGTGGTCGCTCGGCAAGGATTCCAACGTGATGATCTGGCTGGCGCGAAAGGCCTTCTTCGGCCGCGTGCCGTTCCCGGCGCTGCATGTCGACACCGGCAAGAAATTCCCCGAGATGTACGCGTTCCGCGATCGTTTCGGCAAGGAATGGGACCTCGATCTCAAGGTCGAGCCCTGCCCGCCGATCGACGCCGTCGACCCGACGCTGCCGCCAGCCGCGCGTTCCGCCGCCCGCAAGACCGAAGGGCTGAAATGGGCGCTGACCAAATACGGCTTTGACGGCCTGATCGCCGGCATCCGCCGCGACGAGGAAGCAACCCGCGCCAAGGAACGCGTATTCTCGCCGCGCGGCACCGAAGGCGGCTGGGACGTGCGCGACCAGCCTCCGGAGTTCTGGGACCAGTTCAACGCCTCGGTGCCGCCGGGCGCGCATCTGCGCGTCCACCCGATCCTGCATTGGACCGAGGCCGACATCTGGGCCTACACCAAGCGCGAGAACATCCCGATCATCCCGCTCTATCTGGCGAAGGACGGCAAGCGCTATCGTTCGCTGGGCGATTCCGACATCACCTTCCCGGTCGCCTCCACCGCCTCGAGCATTGATGAAATCCTGACCGAACTCGACGGCACCAAGGTGCCGGAGCGCGCCGGACGGGCGCTGGACCATGAGACCGAAGACGCCTTCGAGCGCCTGCGCGTCGCCGGCTATCTCTGACGGATTTTTGCTGTGAGCGCCGCTATGAACATGATCCTTCCCCTGAACGTTTCCGCCACGCCGAACGGCACCACGTCGATGCCAAACGGCACGACGCGACCCCAGGTCCGCATCGTCATCGTCGGCCATGTCGATCACGGCAAATCGACGCTCGTCGGCCGCCTGCTGCACGAGACCGGCAGCCTCCCTGAGGGCAAGCTGGAAATGCTGAAAGCAGTCAGCGCGCGGCGCGGCATGCCGTTCGAATGGTCGTTCCTTCTGGACGCGCTGCAGACCGAGCGCGACCAGGGCATCACCATCGACACCACGCAGATCCGCTTCCGTACCCGCTCGCGCGACGTCGTGCTGATCGACGCGCCAGGCCACGCCGAATTTCTGCGCAACATGATCACCGGCGCCTCGCAGGCCGACGGCGCGGTGCTGATCATCGACGCGCTGGAGGGCGTGCGCGACCAGACGCGGCGGCACGGCTATCTGCTGCATCTGCTCGGCATCGAGCAGGTCGCCGTCGTCGTCAACAAGATGGACCGCGTCGAGTTCGGCGCCGACAGGTTCAACGCGATCAGCGACGAAATCTCGGCACATCTCACCGGCCTCGGCGTGAAGCCAACGGCGGTGATCCCGATTTCCGCGCGCGATGGCGACGGCGTCGCCGAACTCACCGCGCGGATCGGCTGGTATCAGGGACCGACCGTGGTCGAAGCGCTCGACGCGCTCGAACCGGCGCGGCCGCTGGAGCAGCTCGCGCTGCGGCTGCCGGTGCAGGCAATCTACAAATTCGACGACCGCCGCATCGTTGCGGGGCGGATCGAGTCCGGACATTTGAAGGCCGGCGACGAGATCGTCATCATGCCCGCCGGGAAGATCGCCAAGATCAGGACGGTGGAGAGCTGGCCGGTGACGCCGCTCGCAGGTTCCCACGGCGCCGGCCGTTCGGTCGGCATCACGCTCGACCGCGAACTGTTCATCGAACGCGGCGACGTCATCGCGCATGCCGGCGCCACCCCGCGCGACACGCGGCGGATCCGTGCCCGGATTTTCTGGCTGCACGAAAAACCGCTGTCGAAGGGCGACCAGATCCTGATCCGCCTCGGCACCCGCGAAAGCCGCGCCAGCATCGTCGCGATCGAAAAGGCGGTCGACCCCGGTGAACTCTCCAACGCCGAGACCACGGCGATCGCGCGGAATCACGTCGGCGAAATCGACATCTCGCTGGCGCGGCCGATCGCGGCCGATCCTTACCAGGACAATCCGCGCACCGGGCGGCTGGTGATCGAGGTCAATGGCCGCATTGCCGGCGGCGGCCTCGTGCTGTCGGTCGACGCCGGTCAGCGGGCGGTGCCGGTCGACATCGTGCCGGTCGAATCCGCACTGCGGCCCGAGGAACGTTCGGCGCGCTACCGTCACCACGGCGCGGTAGTCTGGCTGACCGGGTTGCCGGGTTCAGGCAAATCGACGCTGGCGCGCGCGCTGGAGCGCCGGCTGTTTTCCCGCGGCGGCTCGCCGATCCTGCTCGACGGCGACACGCTGCGCGCCGGCCTCAACAACGATCTCGGTTTCTCACCGCAGGACCGCAGCGAGAACATCCGCCGTCTGGCCGAGGTCGCAACGCATCTGGCACGCAACGGCCACATCGCCCTCGTCGCTGCAGTGTCGCCGGCGGCGGACGACCGCGCCGCCGCCCGCCGCATCGCCGACACGGCGTTCCGCGAGATCTATGTCGCAACCCCGGCCGAGATCTGCGAGAGCCGCGACCCCAAGGGCCATTACGCCAAGGCGCGCGCCGGCACACTCACGGCGTTTACCGGCATCGGCAATGATTACCAGCCGCCGGTCCAGGCGGAGCTGAACATCGACACCTCGGCCAAAACGGTGTCGGACGCGACCGACGAAATCGAGCGGATGCTGGCCGAGACCGGCGTGCTGTTCGACGAATTGGTGGACCTGGCGGCGAATATCTGACGGCAGCAACTTGCTGTCCTGCCCACGTCTTCCTTCGCAGACAGGAAGACGTGGATGTCCGGGACAAGCCCGGGAATGACGGAGAAGTTGGACACTTCGCGAACCCATCATCTTCGCGCGCCCCGGAGTGACGGAGAGCGGCCCATATCTAACCCTTTTTAGGCACTTCTCATCGACCCGGCTTTGTGGCTAAAAGGGCCGACAACGCCGCCCTTTTTGGCGCGTTTTTTGCTGCTTTTCTCCAAAATGCAGCTTTCCACGCCATTTCTATCGAGAAAGCCCGTCATGAATCGTGTCGATGCCCACGGATTGAAGATCGCCCCTGTCCTGTTCGATTTCATCGCCAAGGAGGCGGCGCCCAACACCGGGATTGCGCCCGATGCGTTCTGGGCCGGCGTCGCTGCCATCATCAGGAAGCTGGGGCCGAAGAACCGCGAGCTGCTCGCGTTCCGCGACGCGCTGCAGGCCAAGATCGACGACTGGCATCGCTCCCACAAGGGCAAGGCGTTCGACCTCGATGCCTACACGACATTCCTCAAGGAGATCGGCTATCTGCTGCCCGAGCCCGCCACCCACAAGGTCGAGACTGCAAATGTCGACGAGGAGATCGGCAAGATCTGCGGGCCGCAGCTGGTGGTGCCGCTGACCAACGCCCGCTACGCCCTGAACGCGGCGAACGCGCGCTGGGGTTCCTTGTATGACGCGTTCTACGGCACCGACGCGATCCCGCACGATCCGAGCGAAACCGGCAAGGGTTTTGACAAGGCGCGCGGCGACAAGGTGATCGCCAAGGCAAAAGCCTTCCTCGACACCGCCGTGCCGCTCGCGACCGGCAGCCACACCGACGTGACCTCGTACAGCGTGATCGCCGGACAGCTTTCCGCGAAGCTGAAGAGCGGCAACGCGACCGCCTTGAAGAATGCGGCGCAGTTCGCGGGCTTCCAGGGCGATGCCGCGTCGCCGACGTCAATCCTGCTCGTCAACAACGGCATGCATGTCGACGTCAAGATCGACCGCAGCCATGTCATCGGCAAGGACGATCCGGCCGGCGTCGCCGACATGATCCTGGAATCGGCCGTCTCCACCATTCTCGACATGGAAGACTCGGTTGCCGCGGTCGACGCCGAGGACAAGGTGCTGGTCTATCGCAACACGCTCGGCCTGATGAACGGGACGCTGTCGGCGGATTTCGAAAAGGGCGGCAAGACGATGACGCGCTCGCTCAATGCCGACCGCGTCTACCAGACGCCGGACGGCAAGGAGCTGACGCTGCACGGACGTAGCCTTCTATTGATGCGCAATGTCGGCCATCACATGTTCACCGACGCCGTGCTCGACGAGAAGGGCGAGGAGATTCCGGAAGGCCTGCTCGATGCGGCCGTCGCCGGCCTGCTCGCGATCCACGACCTCAAGGGGTCTTCGAAGACCAAGAACAGCCGCACCGGCTCGGTCTACATCGTCAAGCCGAAGATGCACGGCCCCGACGAAGTGGCGCTGACCTGCGAACTGTTCGGCGAGGTGGAAAAGCTGCTCGGCCTGCCGGAAAACACCATGAAGGTCGGCATCATGGACGAGGAGCGCCGCACCACGGTGAACCTCAAGGCCTGCATCCAGAATGCCTCGAAGCGCATCTGCTTCATCAACACCGGCTTCCTGGACCGCACCGGCGACGAGATCCATACCTCGATGGAAGCGGGTCCGATGATCCGCAAGAACGACATGAAGGCGCAGCCCTGGATCAAGGCCTATGAGGACTGGAACGTCGACATGGGCCTGATCGACGGCTTGCCCGGCCATGCCCAGATCGGCAAGGGCATGTGGGCGGCGCCCGACAAGATGGCGGACATGCTGGCGCAGAAGATCGGCCACCCCTCGGCCGGCGCGACCACGGCCTGGGTGCCCTCGCCCACCGCCGCCACGCTGCATGCGCTGCATTATCACCAGGTCAACGTGATCGCGCGGCAGCAGGAACTCGCCAAGGGCGGCCAGCGCGCAAAGCTCTCCGACATCCTCACCATTCCGGTGTCGCAGTCGAACTGGGCACCCGACGACGTCAAGCAGGAGATCGACAACAACTGCCAGGGCATTCTGGGTTACGTCGTGCGCTGGATCGACCAGGGCGTCGGCTGCTCGAAAGTGCCCGACATCCACGACGTCGGCCTGATGGAAGACCGTGCGACCTTGCGCATCTCCAGCCAGCATCTGGCGAACTGGCTGGCGCATGGCGTCGTCAGCAGGGACCAGGTGATGGAATCGCTGAAGCGCATGGCTGTGGTGGTCGACAAGCAGAATGCCGGCGATCCGCTGTACAAGCCGATGGCGCCGTCCTTTGACGGCGTCGCGTTCCAGGCCGCCTGCGATCTCATCTTCAAGGGCCGCGAGCAGCCGAACGGCTATACCGAATACATCCTCACCGCGCGCCGGCGCGAGGCCAAGGCGGCGGGCTGACTGCGACCTCCGCCACGATGTCGCGGTTCAAGATGCCGCGGCACGGGAACACCGGTCGCGGTTCCCCGTTGATGGTCCGTCTCGAACACAGAGGGAGATGGACATGGATTGGAATCGGGTCGAAGGCAATTGGAAGCAGTTCAAGGGCGCCGCCAAGGAGAAGTGGGGCAAGCTCACCGACGATGATCTCAACGTCATCGAGGGCCGCCGCGAACAGCTCGAAGGCAAGCTGCAGGAGCGCTACGGTTTTGCCAAGGACCAGATCCGCAAGGACGTGGACGACTGGTTCGGTACGTTGAAGTAAGTAGCTTGAAGTAAGAGCTTCGCCCCTGCGAAAGCCCCGGCCTCGGCCGGGGCTTTTTGCTGGGAGGTGAAAGTCAGAACACCGCCAGATATTTCAGCAGCGAAATGATGCCGATGATGATGACGACCACACGGGCGATCTGCTTGGCGCGGCCGTCGAGCGGCAGCATGTTGATGAGATAGAGCACGAGGATGACGACGAGAAAGGTAATGAGAATACCGATGAGTACCGACACGGAGGTCCCCCTTTTTGCTGGCGGCGCTTGCTGATTCAGGTCGTGGTATGGAGAACCGCCCTGACCTCGCAAAGTTCCACAAGCCGGAACCTGCCCGGCAATCTTTCAGATCTATTTCGTGAGACGAGCGGGACGTATCATTCCCGCGCCACCACCGGCACGCGGCTGTACCTGGCGCTCACTTTTTCGGAAGCCGGTGAGAAATGAACCTCCGCGCCGCGGCGGTCGGCGCTGCGGCCTGCGACCAGCAGTCCATTGTCGCCGGCGACGATGTCGCCCTTGCGCAGCGTCGGGTCGTCCTCGATCTTGACCGGCGCGAGACCGAACTGGTTCTTGCCGTTGCAGGTGCAGCCGCTGACCAGCTCGTTGCGAAAGCGGAACGCGTTCGGCAGGTCGGAATAGGATTTTCCGTTGTCGGCGATAGCGTCGTCGATGGTGCTGCCGGAAAACACCTTGGTTTCGCTAGCCGGACAAAAGCTGTTGCAGCTCGCCGCGCGGCTGGCATTGTTGGGTCCGGAGACGGGAAAGTAACGCCCGTCGCAGGTCCGCACGCAGAACGCCTGGCCGCCACCGCCGCTGTAACGCACCCGTCCCTCGCCGCGCGGCGCGTAGACACGACCGCTCTCGACGGGGCCTTCGTCGCTGAACGGGATGGCGATGTACGGCTGAGGCCGCGTTCGGACGGGCGCGCCGCCAAAGAATTGCGAGAAGAAGTCCTGGGCCTGCGCGGCGGGCGCCAGCAGACACGCGCCAACCAGCGCGGCCACCGCTCGTGCTTTTCCTGATCGCATCACCCTGCTCCGCTGCAACATCCGTTCAGTTGAGCCGCGACGGCGTCAGGTTCATCGCCTGGCGGCCGGTCGACGTGGCAGCGACCGGACGTGGGCCGGTGGCCGCCGGACGCACCATCCTGCCGTCGCCGCCGCGCGCCATGACCGGCGCGTTCTTCGGAAGCACGACGACCTTGGCGCCGACCTCGACGCGGCTGAACAGGTCGGAGACGTCCTCATTGGTCAGGCGGATGCAGCCGGACGAGACAAACTTGCCGATCGTCGAAGGATCGTTGGTGCCGTGAATGCGATAGAGGCTGTTTCCCAGATACATGGCCCGGGCGCCGAGTGGATTGCCGGGACCGCCGGCCATGAAGCGCGGCAGATAGGGTTGGCGCGCGATCATCTCGGCCGGCGGATGCCAATCCGGCCATTCCGCCTTGCGGCTGACGGTCTGCACGCCGGACCAGGTGAATCCGTCGCGGCCGACGCCGACGCCGTAGCGGATCGCGCGGCCCTGTCCGAGCACGTAGTACAGCGTCGTGTTGCCGGTATCGATGATGATGGTGCCGGGGGCTTCCGTGGTGCTGAACGCCACGACGGCGCGGCGCAACCGTTCCGGCGTCGCGTTCTCGTCCAAGCCGATCACTTCGTCGGCGGGAAAGGTCTCGGGCTGGGTTGCTGCGTAACCAAGCGCTTGCGCGCCTGCTGCATCCGCCGCCACCAGCGGCAGCATCAAGGCGGTGCTGACGAAGACGAGTGCGCTTGCCACGCGCGATAAAGGCCGGCGATCTGAAAGCTTTGACATGACACTGCCCCGGTTCGGGATGCGCATCGCGGGATGCTCTGCTGCAATAAACGCGTCCAATGGGCGGCAGTTCCGGGGCCGCACCGCGGCGCGACAAAGCGCGCCGTCGTTCAGCGTCTTGCGCATAACGGCGCGATGGAACCAAGTTCCCCCTGCGCCGTTACGGAGTCCGTTCCGCGAAGCGCGTTGTCGTTCACCACCATTTCCGACAGGGGAAGATATTGTGAGCGGCAGTCCGACCAAACCCTCTCCGGCCAAGCCTTCCACGATGAGGCCTTCCACCCCGAAGCCTTCGACCGCAAAGCCGTCGGCAGCCAAATCCCCCCCGACAAAGCCGCTGCCAGGCGAACGCCCGTTTCCGTCCGTGCAGGGAGGCATGCCTGTTCCCGACGGCAAAGCCGAACTGCCGCCGGTGATCCGCCGCACCGAAGTGGTGGCGATTGCGCTGGTCGGCCTGCTGATCATCTGCATCATCGCCGGCCTTTATCTGGCCAAGGCATTTTTCCTGCCGATGACGATGGCCTTCATCGTCGGTACCATGCTGTCGCCGGCAGCAAGCTTCCTCGAACGCTACAGGATTCCACGCGCGCTCGCCGCCGTTCTGATCGTGACCGCGGCCGGCGCCGGCGTCACCTTCATGATCGGCCTGATCGCCTCGCCGGCAATGGAATGGAGCAGCAGGCTTCCCGAGCTCGGCGCGCTGCTGAAAGAGAAGCTGCATGTATTCGACCGGCCGCTGGCGCTTTGGCAGGAGCTGCAAACCATGCTCGGTGGCTCCGACGCCCTGTCGTCGTCATTCCACCTGCCGAAGTTCGACTGGGTGGCGCCGACACTTGAATTCCTGTCGCCGACTTTTGCCGAATTCCTGCTGTTCGTGGCGACGCTAATCCTGTTCATCGCGAGCTGGCGCGATTTGCGCCGCGCTCTCATCATGACGTTTGCGGAGCGCACGGCGCGGCTGCGGACGCTGCGGATGCTCAACGAGATCGAGGAGCATCTCGGCAACTATTTGCTGGTGGTCACCATGATCAATGTCGGCGTCGGCGTGGTCACGGGGCTGATCTGCGCCATCACCGGCATGCCGAATCCGGCCGGCCTCGGCGCGCTGGCGGCCGTGCTGAATTTCATTCCGATCATCGGACCGGTGGCGATGTTCGCCGTGCTGGTCGTGGTCGGTCAGGTCGCCTTCCAGAGCATCGGCGCCGGACTGATCGCCCCGGCGTTGTTCGCGATCATGACGTTCCTGGAAGGCCATTTCCTCACGCCGATGATCGTCGGCCGCCGCCTGGCGCTGAATGCGCTCGCTGTCTTCATCGCGCTGGCGTTCTGGACCTGGCTGTGGGGCCCGATGGGCGCCTTCCTGTCGTCGCCGCTTTTGATCGTCGCGCTGGTCGTGAAGGAGCATCTGATGCCTTCGGACACGCCGCAATTGCCGGAAGGTTAGCCGCGCCGCATCCGGAACTTCCGTCCTCAGGCGGCGTTTGTTCCACACATCAATTCGAGTATCCGGGAGCTTTCGATGTCGATGACCAACGGCGACGCCGCGACGAGAAATCTGACGGACAAAGCCCAGCAACGTCTTGAAAAGGAAATGAACGCCGTGAAAAACGATATCGCAGCCCTGACCGAACAGATCACCGACGCCATCAACAGTTTTGCCGGCGCGGCCACCAAGCAGGCGGAACGCGGCTATCGGCAGGTCCGCTCCAACGCCGGGCAGGCTGTTGACGACATGTCCGAGCGTGGCAGCGCGATGATGGACGCCGCCCATGACGCTGCGTCTTCGATCGGCGAGACGCTCGAAGATGCGATCGCCGAACGTCCGCTGGCAACCGTCGGCATCGCGCTCGGCCTCGGCTTCCTGATCGGACTGACCTGGCGCCGCTAGGCGGCGGCCGTTGCGACCACGACGGCGCCGCCCGGTGCTTGCCGGGGCGCCGTCGTTCCGCAACCCGGTTGGTTGACTTTGTTTGAGATCAGATTGGATCGAGGCTTTCACATGTTTCAGCGACTGATCGAGGATTTCAAGGACTCGACCGGCACGGCGTTGCGGCTCACCTCGCTGGCCGCAGCGGCGGCGATGGCGCTGATGGTGACCACCGCGTTTCTGTGCGCGGCGGCTTTCGTGTTCGTGCTGCAGAACTACGGGCCGGTACAGGCCTGCCTGGCCGGCGCTGCGATCTTCTTTGTCGTGACGCTGATCGCGGCCGGCAGTTACATGATGCGCAAGCGGCAGATCGAGGCGCGCGCCGAAACGGCGGCACGGATGGCGAAGTCGACCGCGAAGTCCGCCGCCCAGACGGTACTTGGCGACCCGATGCTGGTGGCCGCCGGCCTCCAGGTGGTTCGCGCCATCGGCGTCAGGAAGCTGATTCCGATCCTCGCGGTCGGCGGTCTGGCGGTGGGGTTTTTGGTGAGCCGCAGCGCCGCGAGCGAGGCCGGCGAAGCGCCGGCAGAATAAGACGCGCGCACCAAAGGCTGTCCAGCCGCTCGCCGCTCGCAACGGTGCATGACGCAGGGTTGCAGGCACGCCGCGGCCTGTCGATCGACAACTGACGGTTCCTGAATACTGGTCATCCGCCTTCGCGATGAAAGCGAAGGCGAGAGAAACCCGGCGGGATCACGTCACGCAGCGGCCGGGCTGCAACAGCTTGGCGACCTCGGTCAACACGCTGACGGGGGGTTCGCAGGCGATCACGCGCTGTGCCGCACCAGGTTTGGACGGCACTGGCCGCTTCCGCAGAGTCTGGGCGGCGGGCATCTGGGCCACAGGAAGGCGCACCACGACCGACGTATCCGGCAAATTGACGCTGCGGATCGTGACCGTCTCGGTCAGGCTTGGCGCCACCTTGAGTGCCACGCGGTCGGCCTTGGCGCGGCGGTTGATTTCGCCCGCCGGCGGCGTCGCAGTGGCTTGCCCGCTACCCAGGAGGTCATGGCCGGACGCGAGTTGAGCGGCGCCGAACGTCGCGGAGACGGCGAAACCAACCAAGACGGCCTTCAGATACTTCGACATACCGGTGTGTCCCTCGCCGATGGCGACCACAGACACAACTTGGGCGGCCCAAGAGCGGGTCCGGTTCAGCCCGATCACTTAACCGTGTACGAAATTTTTTTAACGCTTTGGGAACGACTTCGAGGCTCGGGAGTCATCCCTGCAGCCGGTTATTCCCCCTGCCCCATTGACCGGCGATGTAGGGCGCGACCGTGGTGATGCCGGTCGCGCCCTGCTTTTTTTCGGATTCTGCGCCTGCGCGGAAAAATGATCGATCGGACCGCAGGAAGGACCGGCGCGCCGCGGCCTCGCTTGATATCACACCCCGTCCAGAAGGCTTCGGACCTTGAGGGCGAGATCCTCGATATTGAACGGCTTCGACAACAGGTGGGTGCCGGCATCCAGCACGCCGTTGTGCACGATGGCATTTCGTGTGTAGCCGGTGGTGAAGAGAATTTTCATCTCTGGGTGCCACTCGAGCAACATCTTCGCCAGTTCGCGGCCCGACATCTCCGGCATCACCACATCCGTGAACAGCAGGTCGGGCCGCGCGCCGCCCTCGATGACACGAATGGCGTCGCGTGCTCCGCCTGCCTCGATCACCGAATAGCCGAGTTCGCGCAGCGTTTCGGCGCTCATCGCACGGACGCGATCGTCGTCTTCCACGACCAGGATGACCTCGGAGTGTTGACCCCCGGTCGCGCGAGCCGGTGCGGTCGCAGCGTCCTTCGGCGCTTCCGCGCCGCGGTGCCGAGGCAGGTAGATCTTGACGGTCGTACCTATATCTGGCTCGGAGTAGATTTTCACGTGACCGCCCGACTGGCGGACGTAGCCGTAGACCTGGCTCAGGCCCAGCCCCGTGCCCTTGCCCACCTCCTTGGTCGTGAAAAACGGATCGAACGCCTTGGAGACGATCTCGGGCGACATGCCTCCCCCGGTGTCGGTGACGGCGATCAGGACGAATTGGCCCGCCGTGAGCGCGTAGTCGTGCGCATACCGCTCGTCGATGGATGCATTGACCGTTTCGATCGTGAGCTTGCCGCCCGCGGGCATGGCGTCCCGCGCATTCACAGCGAGATTCAGCAGCGCGTTTTCCAGTTGCGCCGCATCGGCACGGACCTGCCAGAGGCCCGCCGCCTGAACCACCTCGATCTCGATCGTCTCGCCAAGCGCCCGGTCAAGCAATTCGCTCATCCCTGAAATCATCCTGTTGACGTTCAGGACTTCGGGCGAAAGCGGCTGCTGGCGGGAAAAGGCGAGAAGCCGCTGGGTCAACGTCGCGGCGCGCTGGGCACCCTCGACGGCGCCGTCGAGGAAACGTCCGACATCGGTTTCGCCTTTTTCGAGCTTGCGCCGCGCCAGATTGATGCCGCCGATCGTCACCGCCAGCATGTTGTTGAAGTCGTGCGCGATGCCGCCGGTCAACTGGCCGACAGCCTCCATCTTCTGCGCCTGACGCAACTGCTCTTCGGTCTTGAGCCGTTCGGCGATTTCCTGCGCGACGCGCTTTTCCAGGCCCGCGTTCAGGGTCTGCAGTGCCTGAAGCAGCCGCGCGTTTTCGATGGCGGTCGCGGCGTGTCCGGCAATGCCAAGCAGCGCCGTCTCGTGCACCTCGTGGAACCTGCCGGTTTCCTCATGGCCGAAGAACAGGCCGCCGAGCACTTCGCCGCCACGCGCCACCACGGGCACGGCCAGATAGGAGCGGACCGGAAGATGGCCTTCGGGCATGCCTTTTCGCGGCGCGTTCTTGCCGTAGCGGGAATCCTTCAGGATATCGTCCGAACGCACCACGCCGGTTCCGAGAAAGGTCGGCTCGAAAACCGCCGTGTTGCGCGGCATCGGAAAGTTTTCGAAAGCCGCGCGCGGCGCGCCTGACAGCGCATAGAGCATGTAGCTCTCGCCGTCGCTCGAAGTCACATTGTAGAAGAAGGCGCCGAACTGTGCCCCGCTCAGGGCAACGCCGGCATCCGTCGTGATCTGCACGATGGTCGCAAGATCGCGCTCCCGCGCGACGGCAGAGCCGATGTCGTTGAGTATCTTGAGGTTTCGTTCCGACGTCTTGCGCGCGGTGATATCGAGCACCGTGCCAACGAACCGCACCGCGCGTCCATGTTCAAAGATGGCTTCGCCCGTCGCCGCGATCCAGCGCTCGATGCCGTCCTCGATGCCGATCGTGCGGTACTCGATATCGTAGGATTGCGGAGCGAGCGGATTGAGCGCCTGCGAGACCGCGCGGTCGGCGCGCTCGCGATCGTCGGGATGCAGGCCGCGCAGAAAGTCATCCTCGTATGTCACCTCCGCATCGGGAGGCAGGCCGAACAGCGCCTTGCAGCGCGCGTCCCAGCGCAGAATATTGTTGGCCGGATCGTAGTCCCAGGTGCCGATATTCGACGCCCGCGTGGCCAGATCCATGCGTTCGGCCGCCTCGCGCGCCGCCTCGTCCGAACGGACCCGTTCGATATGGGCCCAGGACCGCTCCGTCACTTCCGCCAGCAGCGCCTGCTCTTCCGACGTCCAGCGGTGCGGACGCTCATGATGGATCGCCATCAGCGCCGTCAGCCGGCCTTCCTTGACCAGCGGCATGCAGACGGTGGCGCCGATGCCGATGTTCTGGAACGTCGCCGCTTCCTCCGGGGGAAGCTCCCGCACATTGTCGTGGATGACAAGCGGCTGGCCGGCGCCGAGCTCCGCCACGGCACGCGTGCCGAAATCGGCGAGGCTGTAATGTCCGAGGATATGCATGGCGCCCGGCGCGGCCCAGTCGCCGCGGATCGTGAACCCATCCTGGTCGGCGTCCATATCCGCGTAGGCGCAATTGGAGACCCCGAGATATTCGCCCAGCATCCGCGTGGTGACTTCGAGAATGGTGTCGGCGTCCCGGCTTCTGGCCGTCTCCTTGCCCAGCGCGTCCAGAAAGCGCAGCCGGGCCTCGTTCCGGCGGATGGCGCGCTCGGCGCGGCGGCGCTCCACGGCGGTTCGCGTCCGCTCCGCCACCTCGCTGATGAGCGCGAGGTCGTCCGCCGACCACGGCCGCGGCGTAGCGTGATTGAGGTACAGCAACGCGACCACGCCGTCGGGCTCGGAAATCGGGACGTTGATCAGCGCACGCGCCGAAATGGCTTCGAGCGCCTCGGCGCGATCCTGCATGCGCGGGTCGAGCCTTGCGTCCGGACAGATGACCGGCTCGCCGCGCTTCAGGTTCTCGATATAGGAACCGTAGTCCCGGAAATGCAGCAGTCCGGCCAGGCTCTCGATGCCGGGCGCATTCCAGTCTCGCTCGATGCGGATGGTTTCCGCCGCGGTGTCGATGGTGCCGTAACCCGCGCGGCTGACTTGCAGGGTCTGGCCCAGCAGTTCGGCCGCGGCGTAGGCGAGGTCGTCGGGGTCCTGGATCAGCCGGATATGATCGCCGAGCTTTGCGAGAACCGCCGTCCGGTCAACGGCCACGATAGCATGTCGCTGCGCGTCCGAACCGCCAGTCTCGCCGCCACTCTTGTCCATGACCCCCAGCCATATTCACCGGGGGAACAACGCGCAACGGTGCTGTTGGTTCGGACGGCGGGGAAAAATGCCGCAGTACCAGCCGGTTAAGCAGCCGGTGCGTTCAACGCGCGCTCCAGCAGGTCGAGCCGGTCCTGGCCCCAGAAGATCTCCCCCGACGGCAGCACGTAGCTCGGCGCGCCGAACACGCCGGCCGCCAGCGCCTCCTGCGTGTACTGGTCATACAGTGCGTCGAGTTCGCTGTCCGAAGGACCGCCCGCGCGCAGCTCCGTTGCATCGAGGCCGGCGCGCTGGGCGGCCAGCGCCATCACGGCCGGATCGGCGATCGTCTCCTCACGCTCCCACACCGCGCGCCCGAGTTCCAGCGACAGAAGGTGAGCGTCCCTGCCCTGCAGGCGGGCCGCGATCACGAGGCGCACCGCCGCGGTATCGTCGCACGGAAAATGCTTCGGCTCGAGATGGATCGGAATGCCCAGCGCCTCGCGCCAGCGCTTCAGCTCCATCATCCGGTAGGCCCGCCGCTGCGGCGACCGCTTCGGCAGCGGTAGCCCGCCGGTCTGCTCGAAGATCGGCCCGAACTTGCACGGCTTGACGTTGACGGTCGCGCCATGACGGGCGGCGATCCCGGCGAACCGCGCGCTGCCGAGATAGGTCCAGGGCGAGTTGAGCGACAGGTAATAGTCGATGGTGAGGGGCATGATTTCGGAATTCCTCAGGCGAAGCTGACGCCGAACAGGCTAGCGCCGTGCCGTCAGGCCAGCAACCTCAATCAACCAACCTCCGGCAGACCGCAGGCCGGGGCGCTTAGACGCCCTGCAGCACATACCACCAGAGCGGCAAGGACAAGAACGATGCGGCGATCCCGATGCCCACCAAAAGGGTGATCAATGGAGGATTGAGCCCATGCTGGATGGCGACAATCGACGCCCCGATCATCGGACCCATGGCGGATTCGAAGATCGCAATCTGCACGACCCTCCCTTCCGCGCCGAGGAATCCCACAAAGACCAACAACATCACGATCGGTCCGAGCAGCAGCTTGAAGGCGATGCCGATCGACAGCGGCACCTTGACCCCACTCAACTCGTCCAGCCGGAGCTGCAGCCCAACCGACACCAAGGCCAGCGGAGCCAGCGTATCGCCAAGCCGTTCCAGCACGCTGATGGCCCATTTGGGATATTCCACAGGCAGCAGCAGCAGCGAAGCGATCAGCGCGATGAAGGGCGGAAACGTACAGATACGCCTGATGATTTCGCCGATCGAGGCGGCGCCGAAAGAACACAGCGCCGCCACGGCAATACCCAGCGTGCTGAGCACCAGATAGGTGCCCAATTGGTCGATCAGGATTCCGACCGGCAGAGCGGCGACGCCGTAAAAGGCTTCCAGCATCGGAAGGCCGACGAACGACGTGTTGCCGAGGCCAGCCACGAGAATCAGTCCGCCGGTAGTGGCGAGCCCGAACCGCATCAATTTCGACACCGCCAGGAAGAACAGCACGGCGAGGAAAAACAGCAACCACGGCATTGCGACCGCGTAGAGTAGCGTTGCGTGAGGCTCGATGCGATGAATCTGCAACAATGTAAGGGCGGGAAGCGAGACGTTAACGACGAAGCCATTGATCGCCACGTGGGCATTTTCGGGAACACGGCCATAGCTCCGCAGCGCCATTCCGATCAGCATGCAGGCGAACAGCAGGATGATGTTGCTCATGGCAAAGTTCCGGTATCAACCGCGAAAGCGGGCAAACGACGCAAGGTCATTTCGGCCTCGCCAGCGGCTATGGCGTTGGTTCACCCAGCGCGAAACGGCCCGGCGTCGATGATTTGGGGGTATCTGTCCCGCCGCCGTTTTGCGCTAGCGCGATCAACAGCGTGACCAGGACGAGCGCGATCGAGGCGCCTACTCGCGCGATGGAAAGATTCCCGCCGTACATCTTCTTGTTCATCGGCGGCTTGCAGGCTGGACGGGAATGGCTCGACGCTTTCATGGGAGCGGCTCCTTCCGGTAGCGCCTCGTCCTGGCCGGCTTTCGCATGCGCCCAGACAACCACTCGGTGCGCCGTCCTTCGCAGGTGTGCAAAGCCCAGATCGTCAACGGGATGAGCATCGCGATGATCGCGCACAGCAGGGCCGTCAGTCCGCCGATCGAAAGTTGGGGCATAAGGATCGTCACGGGCTTCTCCGATGCCGACAGAACAGGCAAATGAGATCGTGCCCAGTATGGCCGGACGGACGGCGCGGGCATCATTCATCCGGATGAACCGAACGCGTTTTTCGGCCGACGCCAACCCCTCGTTCGTTCGGCGCGAGTCCGCCCCTCTGTTACTGCCGGGATTTCAAGGGAGGGGTCGAGCGTGCAACCAGGCGAACCAGGTCGGCCTGCCGTGAAGTGCCGGTTTTCGCGAAGATCTTTTGCAGGTGAGTCTTGACCGTATTGACGCTGACGTTGAGGAACTCGGCGGTCTCCTGCGGTGTGCGGCTAGACGCTACCTGTTCCAGCACGTTGCGTTCGGCGGCCGTCAGACCATACAGCAATCCGATCGCCTCAACGGGCGGGGTCGCGGCCTCAGCGGGATCCTGGATGATGACGGCCGCCGCGCCGGGCAGCGCGGCAAGCGGATTGCGTCCGTCACGCCACTGCAGCGGCAGGACGTTGGCGATCAGCCCCGACCCCTCATCGTCCGGCAGCGCGATGGCATGCTGGCCACTGATCGCGGGCGCCCTTCCGGCTCCGCTCTCGTGAAGAGCTTGCGACAGCGCATCGCGGGCGCGAGGCCTGGCGGCGACGAGATGGCCGTCTCTCGATTTCAATGAACTGCCGTCCTTCAAGATGGCTTCCGCGGACCCATTCATGTAGGCGATGCGCCCGCCCTCACCGGTCAGCAGGATGCCTGTAGAAAGGTTGTCGACGGTTTCAGCGAGCCGCGTTGCCATGATCGACTGCAGGTCGAGAGCATCCGAAATCAGCAGGGCCCGACAGATATGTGGTGACACAAGCTCCATCTGCCGCAGATCGCCGTCGGTGAAGCGCGACTGAACGTCCGACCGCGCGACTGAAAACCATGCGACGCGCTTGCCGGACTTCAAGACCAGAACCCCGATCACGTCCCGGAAGCCGAGCGGCCTCACCCATTTCAGGTAGAAATCGCTGTTGAGCGGTTCGCGCTCGCCGGCCAGCATGGTCATGGTCGCGACTTCGCCTATTTGGTCGAAAGCCACCGCCTTCATGGCGGGCATTCGCGAAGCGGCGAGCTTTTCGAAGTAGAGCCGGAGAAACGACTGGCGATCGCCATCCTCGAATATCCGGGCGCCGCTGTCGCTGAGCCTGCCCTGCACGACAATCGAGCTTGCCGCGCTTTCTCCAAAGGCGGAGATCAGCGGCAAGGTGCGCGACCATTCCTGCGGCTCGAGAACGCAGTCGTAAACCGATCCGATGATATCGGACAATCGTTCGGGCCGCATCGTCAACCCCAACCCTTCGGCGTCACAAAGGCGTAGAAATCGCGCTCCAGCTGGCGCGCAACCTCGATGCACATCAGGTCGCCATAGTCGGGTCCGACGATCTGAACGCCTACCGGCAGGCCGGATTTCGCGAGGCCGGCCGGCGCTACGGTCGAGGGTAGATAGGCGACCGTGGTGAAAGCCCCCCAGAAGGTGGGGTCGGCCGGCGACGTCGGGCGTCCCTTCACGACGACCTTTCGTTCGTGCCAGGCGTGCCCGGGATCGTGCGGCACCGCCACGGTGGGCGCCGCCGGGCACAGCAGCACGTCCCAATCCGCGAAGAATGCCTTCCATGCCCGGCGAAGGGATTCTCGCGCTGCGTCCATCTCGAGCCAATCGGCGTGGGTGAACACCTTCTCGACGGCTTTGCCATCCGCATCGCTCGTCATGAAGCGTGCACGGAGATGACTGAGCCTGTTCCAGAACGCCTCGTCATTCTTGCGGCGCGTGAGACCAGCCATCAGCAGGCCGCCGAAAATCCGAAATGCCGCGGCATTGTCGAATGCCGGTCGAGCACGGTCAGAGACCTTGGCGCCGCTCTTGACGAAGAAATCCGCGACCGCCTGGATACGGTCCTGCACTTCGGCATCGACGGGGAAACTTGAGTCTTCCCGCATGACGGCAACGCGCAGTTCGCTGATCCTGGTCGTGCGCGGGCGCGGCAACTTGAGCTGCCACGCCAGCGCATCTTCCGGTTCGGGGCCGCTGATCAACGACAGCGCCAGTTCTAGATCGTCCGGCGAACGTGCGAGAGGCCCGGTCACTGCCAGATCAGGCTTGTTGCTGAGCCCGGGCATGGTATGGCCGTCGGCATTGGTAATGCCGAAGGTCGGCTTATGACCGTACATGCCGCAGTAATGCGCGATGTTCCGCAGGCCACCGCCGAAATCCACCCCGATCTCGAGCGCCGTCAACCCGGCGGCCAGCGCCGCCGCCGCACCGCCGGCCGGCCCGCCCGGCGAGCGTTCGATGTCCCAGGGATTGCTCGTCGTTCCGTAAACCTCGTTCACCGTCGCCCACCCGATCAGATAAGCCGCAACATTGGTCTTGCCGAAAACAATCGCGCCGGCCTCGATATAGCGTTGCACCGCCTGCGCGTGGGTGACCGGCCTATTGTCCCTG
The DNA here is from genome assembly GCA_964609175.1 of uncultured Bradyrhizobium sp. Classification (GTDB taxonomy): domain Bacteria; phylum Pseudomonadota; class Alphaproteobacteria; order Rhizobiales; family Xanthobacteraceae; genus Bradyrhizobium. The sequence goes on along the minus strand of CAZSRR010000014.1, from coordinate 61,231 downwards.
AGGTCCGGGACGCCCCAGGTTGAGGGCAGGCCTGCGACATCGAAACTATCCATGATCGTAACGGGAATGCCATGGAGCGGGCCCCACACCTCGCCCTTGGCCAGCGCAGCGTCAGCCTGCTTGGCCCGCCTGCGCGCTCCCGCGACGTCCATCGCGACGACGGCATTGAGACGCCGATTGTATTTCTCGATACGCGCAAGATAGAGATCGAGCAATTCCTCCGACCCGATTTTTCCCTGCTTGACGAGCGATGCCAGCGCGGTTGCCGAGCGGAATGCAAGGTTACTCATGGCGTCAATTCCGGCTGCCGCGCATCTTGATCGATCCGGCCGCCGTCCCGGACGCTGAACGGCGCGTGCGGCGAACACCAGGCGAGAACCTGGTTGATCATTCTTTCCGGGGTCTTGAATCGTTGCTGATCGTAGCATCCAAGCGGAAAGATCGCGGTGGAAGCGCAACACAGCGAACAGAACGAACAGGGATTTTCCGGTTCACGCGCCCCTGCCCTGAACTGATCGAGCAGGTCAGGATTGGCCAGCAACGGGCGCGCGATCGCAATCATGTCGCACTTGTTCGACTTCAACGCATCATCGATGATTTCGCGGTCCTGAAATCCACCGTTGGCGATGACCGGGATATTGACGGCCTGGCGAATCGCCGCCGCGAAACCGGCGTTTGCCGCGGGCACGAACCCCCAGCCTACGCCGAGCAGTCTTCTGCTGACGAAGGCGGGCATCAGGTCAACGAGATTGGCAAGCGTCGCGCGCGCACGCGCCTTGCGGCTGAGAAAGCGGTAGGCGTTGAAGGTAGCGAGGACGGCCTGCTGCGGAAATCCGCCCGGGCTTCCATGCGGATTCGGAAAGCCGAAGCCGCTGTCGACATGCAGATAGTCGACGCCGAGCGCTTCCAGTCTTCGCGCGTAATAGGTCGTTTCGGCCAGATCGTTGCCGATCCAGGCGCGCCAGGGCGGCGGCGGCCAGGTGAGCGGAAAGCGCAGGCTGAGGGGGGAGTTGTTGAAATCCTTGGCTGCCAGCCTGACGCCGAACAGGAACGTGCCACCGACAGCCTTGCGCACAGCCTTGACGATATCTTCCAGCAGCCTGAAACGCCGGTCAAGCGATCCGCCATAATCGTCGGTTCGCCGATTGGTGAGTGGGTTCAGGAACTGGTGGATCAAGTATCCCTTGGAGGCCGTGATCTCGATCCCGTCGCATTCCGCCGCAACCACCCTGCGCGCGGCCTGCTCAAAGTCTCCGATCGTCCTTGCAATCTCGGCGACGCTCATCGCCCGCGCGCTGTTCGGGTAACCGTACAGAAAATCAAAAAACGGCGATGCCGAAATGCGATCTTCATCCTGCGGCAGCAGACTGGTGTGGGTGTGCCCGCCGGTGTCGCCGAGCTGGACGATGTAACGGCAGCCATGCTCCGGGCTACGGCCCGCGGACTTGATCTGGCGGACGGCCTCGCGCAACGGGCCGATAAAGCGATCGTCATGCAGCGAAGGATATTCGAGCGGGGATTGCCGCGCTTCGCTGACGCTGATGGTCGGAGAAATCAGACCGGCAACACCGGCCTCGGCAAATCTCTTTTCGAAATGAACCCATGCCGGAGAGACCGTTCCGTCGTAATAGGCGGTTCTTCCACCGATCGATGAGCGCAATATCCGATTGGCAAAACTGACATCTTTAATTCGAAAGGGCTCAAACAGCACGACTGCCTCCACGAAGGAGCAACTGCAGCGAATTCGTTGTCGGTTTGATCTTTGCCTTCTGGTGGGGATTTTAGTCCAAATTCGCCATGCTAACCAGTGCCGAGCTAAAGACCCCAGGGAGCGGAAGCGGGCCGCGGCACCGGAGGGCAAAGTTCGGTCGCCCAGCAACAGGCACGATTGCATTCAAAGGTAGCAATGCGTGGAGACGCATCTCGCCACGTGTCATTCGTTCGAGTGAGGCGCCCAGCCGTCCGCCCAGCGATCCCGGTATCCGCCATGCCGAACTTGCAGAAAGCGCTTTCCGATCACCGTATTGCCGCCCGCATCTCCTCGCTCGGCTTCACGTCCTCCGAGCGGCTGTAGATCGCGAGCGCCACCGTCAGCACCAGCGTCAGCGTGGCGAACAGCGCGCGATAGGCGTCTTCGCTGCGGGCGCCGCCGGGCAGCGGCTCGAAGGCGCCGATGATGATGCCGGACAGCGTCTGCATGCAGGCGACGCCGAGCATGACTGACGTGTTCATGGTCGAGATGCCGCGGCCGATCAGCCGGTCGGGGAAGATGCCGCGGCCGTGCGTCATCACCATGGTGCTGGAGGCCGAGAAGAAGCCCATCGCGATGATGACGGTGACCGGCAGCCATAGCGGCGGCTGCGCGAACAGCGCCAGCACGGCCAGCAGGCCTATGATGACAAGCGTGCCGCCCGTCGCGATGCCCTTGCGGGTGTCGAGCCGGCGGTCGAGCGGGCCGAAGGCGAGCATGCCGACCTGGTAGGCGATCACCGCGCAGAGCAGCACGTTGCCGGCCGCGATCGGGCTCAACCCGTGCACCTCGCGCAGGAACGCGCCTCCCCACAGGCCCTGCACGGTGAAGGTGCAGGCATAATTGCAGAAGTTCAGCGCGAGGATCGGCTTGAGGCGCGGGTTGCGCAGCACCTCGACGAACCCGCGCAGCATCTCGCCTGATGGCTCGACCTTGCGGGAGAGAAAGGGATGGCCCGGTGGCGCGTCGCGCACCACCAGCCAGATCGCGACCGTCGCCAGCGCGATGAAGACGACGACGGCGCCGAACGCCGGCCGCCAGCCGATGTCCTGCACGGCCCAGGCAAGCGGCGTGGTGGCGGCGAGGTTGCCGAGCAGGCCGATCGACAGCACGATGGCGGTGAGCGTGGAGAAACGATCCGGCGGAAACCAGCGCGAGATGAGCACCATGCTGCCGATCAGCATGACGCCGCAGCCGGCCCCCATCAGCACCCGCCCGGTCAGCAGCACCGGCCAGCTGGGCGCCAGCGTGAACATCGCGCCGCCGATCGCCGCGATCATCAGCATGCCGACGACGGTGTAGCGCGGCCCGAAGCGGTCGAAGAAGAAGCCGCAGGGAATCTGCATCGCGGCGAAGCCGAAGAAGAACGCGCCGGTCAGCGCGCCCAGCGCCTCCGGCCCGATCGCGAGGTCGCGCATCAGGTCGAGGCCGATGGTGACGTTGGAGGCGCGGAAGAAGTGACTGGCGACATAGGCGGTCGCCATGGTCGCAACGATGATCAGCCCCCGGCGGTAGGGGAAAGGCCGCTCGGCGGACTGCATGAGGTAAAGGCGTTTCCGGTGTCTTTTCTTGTTTCTGCCGCGAGCCTATGCGTGCGGGGCGCGCAGTTCAACCGGCAATCGGAGCTGAGGCCGACACCGACATTGGCAAGATGGAGGATATCCTGCAGGGCGAGGCCCGGTTCCAAAGCAGGATGCGCAACATCTGCCGCGGCTGCTGACTCCCGTTGATCCGACCGGTGGCTCGCTGACGAAGAAGGCATCCATCGCGCCGCATCCCCCAAAAAAAAGCCGGCGCACCTTGGGTGCGCCGGAAGTCCGACCAGCCACAAACGCGAAGCTGGTGGCCCGAGCCAGGGGGAGGACCTGGCTGCAAAGAGGAAGCTCGTCCGCGATCGCCACGCCATCGGCGCCAGGCGATGAATTGCGGGAAGACCGTAGCCCCGAACGGGAAATCGAAACGTGACGTGGTTCACAGCACCCGAACACAACAACGTGTCCGCGCCCGGGCCCGCAGCGACGGCAGACACCGCTCAGCCTCTCTTTAAAACACCCTTTGCATTCGCCCATGCCGGCGCCAGCACATAGCCGACGACGGGAATGGTCGCGGCGCCGACCAGGAGGCCGATGACGCCCGAGATCGCGGCCTCGACCACCCAGGCGAGCAACCCGGCCAGCGCAGGAATGGCATGCGCCGCGGCTTCTTCCGCCGCATGCACGCCGTGCTTGATCGCCGGCGGGCCGTATTCCTCGAGGCCATGCAGCACGATGCCGCCGCCGACCCAGATCATGGCCGCCGTGCCGACCACGCTCAGCAAGCTGAGCAACACCGGCATGCCGCGGACGATGCCGCGCCCGACCGCGCGGCCGGTGTGCGTATCGCCCCGCGCCATGGCAACGCCGACATCGTCGGCCTTCACGATCAGCGCCACCACGCCGTACACGGCAACCGTAATGCCGACGGCCACCACCGCCAGCACCAGCGCCTGTTTCCAGATGCTCCCGGCCGGAAGCGCCGCCAGCGTGATCGCCATGATCTCGGCGGAGAGGATGAAGTCGGTCTTGACGGCGCTCGCGACCTTCTCATCTTCCAGCGATTTTGCGTTCAACGCTACGGTGCCGAGCTGCGCCTCATGCTGCTTGGCGCTGTGCGGCATCACAGCCTCCAGCACCTTCTCCACCCCCTCGTAGCAGAGGTAGGCACCACCCAGCATCAGGAGCGGCGTGATCGTCCAGGGCAAAAAGTAACTCAGCAGCAGCGCCGCGGGCAGCAGGACCAAGATCTTGTTGCGCAGCGAGCCCACCGCGATCTTGCCGACGATGGGAAGCTCCCGCTTCGGTTCGAACCCAAGCACATAACCTGGCGTAACCGCGGTGTCGTCGATGACGACGCCTGCGGCCTTGACGCCGGCCCTGGCGGCCTGGCTCGCGACATCGTCGAGCGACGCCGCCGCGACCTTGGCGATGGCTGCGACATCATCAAGCAGGCCGATCAGCCCGGCACTCATCGATCGCTGCTCCACATGATCAGGATTGCGTGATTAGCACATTTCGTTGCCGGGCACGGCCGCAACGATGATTAACAAAAATCCGGCGCGCTTGGGAAGCGCGCCAGATCTTCGTGCTCCAAACTACAGCACGTCAGGTCAGCCGGTGGCCGCCCGCGGCGCGCGGTTGCGCGAGTTGCGCTGGAAGAACAGCGCCTGGCTGGCGACGGCCGAGACCATCGCCGGCTGGAACGGCTTTGAGATCAGGAACGCCGGCTCCGGGCGCTCGCCGGTGAGGAAACGCTCGGGATAGGCGGTGATGAAGACCACCGGCACCTCGAACACGCGCAGCAATTCATTCACCGCGTCCAGTCCCGACGAACCGTCCGCGAGCTGAATGTCGGCGAGGATCAGGCCGGGCTTCTTGTTCTTGGCCAGCGCCACCGCATCGGCATGGGTGCGGGCGACGCCGATCACGTTGTGGCCGAGGTTCTTCACCAGGCTCTCGAGGTCCATCGCGATGAAGGTCTCGTCCTCGATGATCAGAACGTCGGTGGCGATTTCCGCCGCCATTTCGCGGCCGGCGGCATCCGTCAGCGCGCGGGTCTCGGGGATGTCGACGTTGAGGATGAAGGCCACCTCCTCCTCGGAGAAGCCCTCCAGCGACAGCAGCAGGAAGGCCTGCCGCGGCAACGGGGTGATGTTGGACAGCCGGCGCTCCGGCGGCAGCGCCAGCGTGGCGACCTCCGGATTGTCGTTGATCGACACCGAATTCCAGATCTGGGTGAAAAGCTTGAACAGGCCGGCGCGCGGGCCGTGCCGTTCGTCGAGCAGCGAAGCGTCCTGCAGCAGGGCTTCGAGCATGGCCCCGACATAGGCGTCGCCCGAAGCCTGGCTGCCGGTCAATGCACGGGCATAGCGCCGCAAGAGCGGCAGATGTTCAGCAACGAGCTGTGATCGGGACATCCCCATTCCATCCTTATCTTGGGCCTAATCTCTGCCCATACTTGGCTACGTAGGGTCTCAGCCCCGCCGGTGTAACCACAAAATGCGGCGGAGGGGTCAATTTTTGCTTCGGCGAGGGAACCCGGGTCCCCCTGTCATCCCGGACTACTCCTCAGAAACGAAAAAGTTCCAGAAAAAGTTCCCCGGTTTCGGAACCATCTGGGGATTTTCGCATTAGCTTTGTCGTAGAACGCGGCGGCCTAGGCCCAATTTCGAGGTAACCTCTTGAAAACACAGAGAATTAGCTCTCGGGGAAGCGTGGATGAGACCATGAAGGAAGTGAAGAAGCAGGGCGGGCTCAACGCCGAGATTCAATCCAGGATCGGGCATCAGCTCCGCGCAATGTACGATGACGTGGTCCGACAGGGTGTGCCGGACCGCTTTGCAGAGCTAATCCGGAAGCTCGATGGACCGGAAGCAGCGGCGGCCCAGATCGACGATCCGGCAAAAAACAACGGGAGAGACTAATGCCTCTCACAGACTCCCTTCGCGACGATATTCTGGCGTCGGTTCCCAGCCTGCGCGCGTTCGCGATCTCACTCTCCGGCAACGGCGACCGTGCAGACGACCTGGTTCAGGAAACGCTGCTGCGCGCCATCGCCAATATCGACTCGTTCCAGCCCGGTTCTAACCTGCCGGCGTGGCTGTTCACCATCCTGCGCAACCTGTTTCGCTCTGACTATCGCAAGCGACGGCGCGAGGTGGAGGACGCTGAGGGCAATTACGCGAAAACACTGAAGACTCAGCCGGCACAAAACGCGCATCTGGAATTCGAGGAGTTTCGCCACGCCCTCGACAAGCTGCCGCAGGACCAGCGCGAAGCGTTGATCCTGGTCGGTGCCTCCGGCTTCTCCTACGAGGACGCCGCGGCGATCTGCGGCTGCGCGGTCGGCACCATCAAGAGCCGTGTCAACCGGGCGCGCTCGAAATTGTCGGCGCTGCTTTATGTCGACGGCGCCGAGGATTTTGGACCGGACGAGACCGTGCGCGCTGTGATCGGGGGCAACGGCGGATGACACCGCATGACATGACGCGGAAAAAGGCGGCCTCAAGCAGGCCGCCTTTTTTGTTGTTGTTCGAGAAGCAGCCCGGATGAGCGGAGCGATATCCGGGGGCCGGTGTGCGCGTCCCGGATATCGCGGAGCCTGTCATCGGGCGCGCGTTCGCGCGACCCGTTGGCTCATCCAGGCTACAAGCCAGTCTCAGTTCAGCCCGCCGAACATGTAGATCAGCACAAGAATCGGCAGGGGAATGCCGAGCATCCACAGCAGCAGATAACGTCCCATGATTGACCTCCATCGATCGTTGATTTCGATGGCTCCACAATGCGTGACGGTGGAGTGGAGTTCCCCTATCGCACCGGGCGCACGGGTGCGGAGATCTGATCGGTACGTTCGCGCTCGGTCATGTCGACGACGGTGACCATCGGTGCGCTGAGTTCATAGACGTAGCTGACGTCGGTGAAATAGCGCTTGGCGGTGCCGCCGAGTGCTTCGGGCGCGACGCGATCGAGCAGGATCAGGCCGAAATCGCTGTCTTCGCGCCGTGTCGCTGCGCTGGTGTTGAACTCTTCCCAGCGGAAATGAAAGGTCTGTTCCGGCCCCTCGCCGGTGACTTCCCACTTGGCTGTGATGTGCGGATGCTTGCCGACCAGCGACAGGCCCTCGTCGGAATGCGAGGCCAGTTCGAAGAACAGCAGCGACAGCGACTGCGCGGCGCGGGCGCTGACGGCGATGTCGGGGCCGCTGACCGCGATGCGGTCGGCATGCGGGATCGCGCGCGACTCGAACAGGCCGCGGAGCTTGACGCCCTGCCACTGGCTTTCCGAGAGCAGCGTGACCACGTTCGACATCGCATGAATGCGGCCGATCAGAAGTTCGCGCGCCACGTCCATGTCGGAGCCGTGGCGCAAGGTGCGCGTCACGATCGACTGGATCACGGCGAGGATGTTCTTGACGCGGTGGTTCAGCTCGTCGATCACGGCGGTCAGCCGCCGCTCGAAGCCGATGCGGACCTGGATCTCGCGGCTGAGCCGCAGATTGTTGTAGGCCACGTAACCGAACAGACCGCAGACGATGCCGGTCAGCGCCATGCCGATCGCCGCCACGATGATCGCCGTCTGCTGCGCGCGCTGCAGGGCATTGTTCTTGGAATAATAACCGAGCGACCAGTCGCGTCCGCCGAACGTCACCGTCCGCACCACCGACGGCGGCGGATCGCTCACCTTGACTGCCCGCAGGGTGACCGCGCCCTGGTCATTGGCGACATATTCGTCGCTGGCGTCGTTGGGATCCTTCAGCACCACGGAAAACAGCGAGCGATCGTCGTTGGTCAGCATCAGCGGCGACAGTTCGTAGGAAAAGGTCACGAAGCCGGCGACCTCGCTGCTGCCTTCCTTCGGAATCGGCGACGCCAGCACGATGCCGATCGGCCCGTCTCGCCGCAGCAGCGGGATCGGGTCCGACGCGACCGGTTTCCCGATTTCGGCGGCCTTCGCCAGCATCGGCCCGATCACCGAGTGGCGGCCATAGGCGCGGCCCGGGAAGCCCAGCATGTCCGCATTGCGCGGCTCGAGGTCCATCAGGACGTCGAGCGGCTGGTCGATGGCCTTGATATCGAGCGGACGGTCGTCGAAATCCCGGATCGTCGGGTTGGTGAAACCGGCACCCTTCAGCTCCGCCTGTGCGGCCGCCAGGTCGGCCGGCTTGAGCCGCGCGATCCAGAACGCGGTGACGAAATCGGTCTTGAAGGCATAGATCGCCGAGCGCAGCGGCTGCAGCATGTTGGCCTTCACTACCGAGGGCGCGCGAAACAATCCGGACGCAACGCGGGCGAGCAATTCGCGCTCGGTCAGCCGATCCTGAACCAGGCTGGCGTGGACGTCGATCGCACGCGACAGCGCGATGCCGTCGATCGCAAGTTCCTGTTCGTAGGCGCGATAGGCTGCGAGACCGGAGAGCAGAACCCCGATCAGAGCGATAAAGCCGATGATAAAGCCCAGCCGGACCACTCGCTCACCCGGAAATGACGCGTTGGCAAAAACGTATCGAAAGCATCTTCTGGTCTGCCGGGACAGGGACACATGGCAATAGCGCGAAAGCCAACCGCGACGAATATGAAGGAGCGCTCATCCGCACGCAACGACAGCTTGGCAGCGAGGTTAAACAAGCGAGGTTAAACACCTGGCCGCCGTTAACGCTGATGGCGGGGCCAGAGACTGACAATCCGAACGGACCGATATGGTTCCCGGGCGGCGGAGAAATCCGCGCGCCGCGGCGAGAGTTGGAAGGTTAGCGTTAACGTGCGCTTGGTGCGCGGCGCGGCCTCCCGGCGCTCCTTGCGGGTTAGCCCGCCCTCGCCGCCGGGCGCAGGCCGCCCTTGGTCTCGATGAAGCCGATGATGCGGTCGAGCCCCTCGCTCTTTTTCAGGTTGGTCATGACGAACGGCCGCGCGCCGCGCATCCGTTTGGCATCGGTCTCCATCTTCTCCAGCGAGGCCCCGACATGTGGCGCGAGGTCGATCTTGTTGATCACCAGAAGGTCGGAACGCGTGATGCCGGGGCCGCCCTTGGACGGAATCTTGTCGCCGGCGGCGACGTCGATCACGTAGATCGTGAGATCGGCGAGCTCGGGCGAGAACGTCGCGGCGAGATTGTCGCCGCCGGATTCGATCAGGACCAGATCGAGATCGGGAAACTTCGCGCGCATGTCGGCCACGGCCGCAAGGTTCATCGAGGCGTCCTCGCGGATCGCCGTGTGCGGGCAGCCGCCGGTCTCGACGCCGGCGATGCGGTCGGGCGTCAGCGAACCCGAGCGCACCAGAAACTCGGCGTCCCACTTGGTGTAGATGTCGTTGGTGATCGCGGCGATGTCGTAGCGTTCGCGCATCGACTTGCAGAGCAGGTCCATCAGCGCGGTCTTGCCGGAGCCGACGGGGCCGCCGACGCCGACGCGGAGCGGACCGTTTAATTTAGCCATGTGCGGAGCTCTCTCTGTTGTCGTTCCTGCGAACGCCGGGACCCATACCGCGTGACCCGTCGATAAGGCCGCACGGCTGATGCCGCATGTAACGATAAAGGCTAGTGGTTATGGGTCCCGGCGTTCGCAGGGACAACGGAAGCGTGCGTAGGCTCATGACCTGAACAGCCTCGTATACTGCGTCTCATGCCGCAGACCAGCGAGATCGGCGCGGAAGGTTGCGCTGCCGAGGTCGTCGAGTGACGCTGAAAGCGCGCGCTTCGCGGTGACGGCGACATCTGCTTCGAGGCTGGCAAGGATGCGCTGGCTGTCGGTCTGCCCGAGCGGCACAAGGCGGGCACCGGCGGAAATCCAGTTGGACACCACCGCGTGCAAAAACGCGTGCAGCGTCAGCGGAACCGGCAGCCCGTGCGCGGCGCTGACGATCCCGACGGCTGTAGGATAGACAATCGCGCCATCGCAGGCCGCGACCATCTCGTCGATTCCATCGCCGGGCCAGGCCGAGCGCGCGATGTCGATGAAGGCGCGGCCTTGCGTCGTGGTCTCGAGCTGGCGCTCGCGCGAGGGCACGAAGGCGGCGGCGAGTTCGGCGATCTCGCGCAGCGAAACATGATCGCGCGCGGTCGCGGCGCGATGCGCCTGCGCCAGAAACACGGCGTCACAAAACCCAGAACCGTCGCCGAGCATCGCGGCCAGCCAGCCGCGCAGCGAGGCAGCATCTGAAATATCGCCCGCTTCCACCACCCATTCGATGCCGCTGGAATAGGAAAACGCCCCGACCGGAAAGGACGGTGACAGCCAGGTCATCAAGCGATAGAGCGCCGCCGCCTCTTCCGCGCTCATTTCTCCCGCATCGACCGACGCGGGCTCACTTGTGGTCATGAGCATGGGAATGATCGTGGTGATGGTGGTCGTGGTCGCAATGTTCGTCGTGGTGATGATGATCGTGGTGATGATGATCGTGATGGTGATCGCCGTGACGATGATGTCCATGGCCATCATGATGATGATGGCCATGGTGGCCATGATCATGCGCGGCATGATCATGGGCCGGCGCCGCGTAGGCCCCGCCTTCGGGATCGAACGGCGCCTCGATCTCGATGATCCGCGCGCCGAGCCCCTTCACCATCGCCTCGATGACGTGGTCGCGGCGAATCCGCAGGCCCTTCGGCATGATCTGGGTCGGCAGATGGCGGTTGCCGAGATGCCAGGCAACCCTGACCAGATGCAGCGGATCGGCGCCGCGGATCTCGACCAGCGGCTCGGCGGCGGCCACCACTTCGACCAGCCTTCCGTCTTCCAGCACCAGCGCGTCGCCGCCGCGCAATGCGACGGCGTTTTCGAGGTCCAGCAGAAATTCCAGCCCGCGCGTTCCGGTCATCGCCATCCGCCGCCGGTGCCGATCGTCGAAATCGAGCACGATGGTATCGGCTGCGGCTTGCGTCCAGCGATGCTGTCCAAGAACTTGGGTGGCGCGGATCATGGCAATCTGCTCAGCGTCACGTCAGAACTCCTCGACCTTGCCGTCGCTGATGATTTCGATCACCGTCGGCGCGGTCTTCATCTGCGAGGAATATTCCCGCCATACCTTCATGTGCGGCGCCTTGCCGTGGGCATTGAGGTCGTCGCGGGTCTCCCAGCGCTCCACCACGACATAGAGATTTGGATTGTTGACGCTGACATGGCCCTCATAGGAAATGCAGCCCTTTTCCTTCAGCGTCTCGGCGATGCAGGCCTTGTGGCCCTTGATGAAGTCGTCCTTGTTTTCCGGCTTCATCGGCGTGGTGGCGATCACGTAGATCATGGATGTTCTCCCTGTGGCCTTCTTTGCCTTTTCTTGATTAGCGGACGTCGACCTTTTCAGGCGTGATGATCTCGATCTTGGGCGGCGCGCTCATGCATTTAACGGCGACGCGGCCGAAGGTCTTCATGTGCTCAGCGCCCCGGTGCGGCACCAGCGCCTCGGCATTTTCCCACTGCTCCACGAACACCATCTTGGCGGGATCGGTGACGCTTTCGTGCAGATCATAGGCGATGTTGCCCGGCTCCTTGCGGGTCTCGGCGATGCAGGCAGTCGCGGCGGCGATGAAATCGGCGCGCGTTTCGGGCTTGATGGTCAGCGTGGCAACGACGTAAATCACTTCAATACTCCCGGACTTTTGTTCTGGCTTTGATCGCCCGGGCGCGACCTTAATACAGAAGCACGATCGGACGCAAAACCGGAATCTGCCGATCGCCTTTAGAACATGAAATAGCGCTGCGCCAGCGGTAGAACCTCGGCCGGAGCGCATGTCAGAAGCTCGCCGTCGGCGCGCACCTCATAGGTCTCGGCATCGACCTCGATTTTAGGGGTGGCCCCGTTATGGATCATGCTCTTCTTGGATATCCCGCCGCGGGTGTTTTTCACGGGATAGAGCTTCTTCGAAATGCCGAGCTTGCGCGCCAGCCCGCCGGTGATCGCCGCCTTCGAGGTGAACACCACCGAAGACGCCGTCAGCGACTTGCCGTAGGCCGCGAACATCGGCTGGTAGTGCACGGGCTGCGGCGTCGGGATCGACGCGTTCGGATCGCCCATCGGCGCCGCCACGATCGAGCCGCCCTTGATGATGCAGTCAGGCTTCACCCCGAAGAACGCCGGCGACCACAGCACGAGATCGGCGAGCTTGCCCTTCTCCACCGACCCGATCAGCTTTGACACACCGTGCGCGATCGAGGGGTTGATGGTGTATTTGGCGATGTAGCGCTTGACGCGGAAATTGTCGTTGTCCTTGCCCTTGTCTTCCGACAGCGCGCCGCGCTGCTTCTTCATCTTGTCGGCGGTCTGCCAGGTGCGGATGATGACTTCGCCAAGCCGGCCCATCGCCTGCGAGTCCGAGGACATCATCGAGAGCGCGCCGAGATCGTGCAAAATGTCTTCGGCCGCGATGGTTTCCTTCCGGATACGGCTTTCGGCAAATGCCAGATCTTCCGCGATCGAGGGATCGAGGTGGTGGCACACCATCAGCATGTCGAGATGCTCGTCGATCGTGTTGCGCGTGAACGGCCGCGTCGGGTTGGTGGAGGATGGCAGCACGTTCTTCAGCCCGGCGATCTTGATGATGTCCGGCGCATGGCCACCGCCGGCGCCCTCGGTGTGGAAAGCGTGGATGGTGCGGCCCTTGAACGCCTTCACCGTGTCCTCGACGAAGCCGGACTCGTTCAGCGTGTCCGAATGCAGCATCACCTGGATGTCGTAGTCGTCGGCGACCGAGAGGCAGTTGTCGATCGCAGCGGGCGTGGTGCCCCAGTCCTCGTGCAGTTTCAGCGCGCAGGCGCCGGCCTTGATCATCTCGACCAGCGCAGCGGGGCGTGCGGCGTTGCCCTTGCCGGAAATGCCGAGATTGACCGGGAACGCGTCGAACGACTGTATCATCCGCGCCATGTGCCACGGCCCGGGCGTACAGGTGGTCGCAAACGTGCCGTGCGACGGCCCGGTGCCGCCGCCGAGCATTGAGGTGACGCCGGACATCAGCGCGTGCTCGATCTGCTGCGGACAGATGAAATGGATATGGCTGTCGAAACCGCCAGCGGTGAGGATCTTTCCTTCACCCGCGATCACGTCCGTTCCCGGGCCGATCACGATCGTCACGCCGGGCTGGATGTCCGGATTGCCGGCCTTGCCGATCGCCGCGATCATGCCCTCCTTGATCGCCACGTCGGCCTTGACGATGCCCCAGTGATCGACGATCAGCGCATTGGTGATGACGGTGTCCGCCGCGCCCTGCCTGTTGGTGACCTGCGACTGCCCCATGCCGTCACGGATCACCTTGCCGCCGCCGAACTTCACTTCCTCGCCGTAGACGGTGAAATCCTTTTCGACCTCGATGATGAGGTCGGTATCGGCCAGCCGCACCTTGTCGCCTGTGGTCGGCCCGAACATGTCGGCATAGACGGAACGTTTGATCTTTACGGACATGTCAGGCTCCGGCCTTGGCGGTTGTTGCCGCATGTTGGAAAATAGCAGGCTTGGGAGCCCGGGGCTTACCCCTCTCCCCAACCCTCCCCCGCAAGGGGGGAGGGAGCCCTACCGGTGTGGTCACCTCACTGAAAATCACGGCTTGCCCTCAGTCTGTCCAGAAGCCGAGAGAGTCGGATCGCTGCTAGTGAGGGACGCACCGGCGAAAGGGTTCCCTCTCCCCTTGCGGGAGAGGGTTAGGGAGAGGGGTGCCGCTTGCTCCGCTGCATCGAGAATGGAAAGAACGACACCTTCCATCACGTCATCGTTGGTGAAGCGGAGCACGTGATAACCGCGCGATTCAAACCATTGGTCGCGTTTGGTGTCATGACGAATGCGCTCCTCGAAATCGTGGCTCTCGCCATCGACTTCGACGATTAATTTGCAAGCATGCGAGACGAAATCGGCGATGTAGTCGCCCATCGGGGTCTGGCGGCGAAAGCCGAGGCCAGCGAGCCGCTTCGCCTTGAGATGACGCCACAGCAGCGTTTCTGCACGCGTCATCTCGCGCCTCATACGCTTGGCGCGGTCCCGCTGAATCTGGTCGACCTCGTCGTGTGGCATACCCCTCTCCCCAACCCTCCCCCGCAAGGGAGGGAGCCTGAACAGCGTGCTCACCTCACTATGGATCACAGCTTGCCCTGCACCTCGCCGCGGAAGCCATAGATGACGCGCTTGCCGGCGAGCGCCACCAGTTGCACGTCGCGGGTCTGGCCGGGTTCGAAGCGCACCGCGGTGCCGGCGGCAATGTCGAGCCGCATGCCACGGGCTCTCTTGCGGTCGAATTTCAGCGCGGGGTTGGTTTCGAAGAAATGGTAGTGCGAGCCCACCTGAATGGGGCGGTCGCCGGTGTTGGCGACATTGAGCGTCACCGTCTTGCGGCCGGCATTGAGTTCGATCTCGCCGTCCTTGATGAAGAGTTCGCCGGGGATCATTTTACTTCCTCATGCTGCTCTATCGTCATGGCCGGGCTTGTCCCGGCCATCCACGTCTTTGTCGCCTCGAAAGAGAAGAACGTGGATGCCCGGGACAAGCCCGGGCATGACGGCACTAACGGCTGTGCGCTTCTCACCGGATCGGCTCATGCACGGTGACGAGTTTTGTCCCGTCCGGAAACGTCGCCTCGACCTGGATGTCGTGGATCATCTCCGGGATTCCGTCCATACATTGCGCGCGCGTGATGACTTGCGCGCCCGCCTGCATCAGCTCGGCGACGGTCCGACCGTCGCGCGCGCCCTCGACGATGAAATCGGAGATGATGGCGATCGCCTCGGGGTGGTTGAGCTTGACGCCGCGCTCAAGCCGGCGGCGCGCCACCATGGCCGCCATCGAGATCAAGAGCTTGTCCTTTTCGCGGGGAGACAGATTCATGCGAGCACTCTGGTGAATTGACCTAGTTGAGCCACAGCCGCGGCAAGGCCACGCCGCTGGCGCGGCCGAGCACGGCCATCATGTCGGCGCGCAGCCGCGCCGCATCTTGGGCGCAGAAGCGCGCCATTGCAAATCCATTCCAGCAGGAGATGCCGACTTCGCCGCCGAACGATTCCGATGCGTCGCGGAGATGCTCCACGAGCGCCTCGTCGCCAGGCACGATCAGCGCGGTGCCGATGGCGACGCCGCCATTAGCAACGGCCGGTCGCGCCAGCTTCTCGCCGATGTCGCCATCGAGCCGGACGGTTTCCGCAAACACCAGCTTGCCGCCACGGCGCAGGCGCCAGCGGTCGATAAATTCGCCGTGCAGCATCCTCTCGCCCATCGCCGAGCGGCCGAACACGACGATTTCGCAGAGCAGAAGCGAAGCGTCTTCCGCCAGATCGATGTCGATACGCCTGAGGATGCGCGCTCGGTCGAACAGGATCGTCTCCTGCGGCAGCCACGCCAGATGCGCGCCGCGCTCGGCCTTCAGGGCGATGCCGAGCTGGGCGGCGGCGCCTGGCGCACGATAAACCTTCTCGGCCGCCGCTGTGGTCAGCGTCAGCTTCGCGCCCTCGCCCACCGCGATGTCGATGTCAAAACGGTCGCCGCCAGCAATTCCGCCGGCAGTGTTGACGAACACGCCCGACAGCCCCTCCTGCTCCGGGGAAGGAAAACGCACGCGCAGCGAACCGGATTCATGCAAATCCCCACGGCGCGTCACGCCGTCCTGCCGGCGCACGCCGAACTGCACCGCGCCCTGGGCGCGGTTCGCCGCGAACGTCGCCGAACTTGCGCGCGTGCTGTCGGTTGGCATCCGTCCCCCAAAAGCGACAAACCCGCCTTACAGCGCCATCTGGCGGCTGATCTCGGCGGGATCGAGGTTTTCGCGGTCGCAGGCAAATTTCACCGCGCCGCGGTCCATCACCGCAAAATTGTCGCCGAGCTCGCAGGCAAAGTCGAGATATTGTTCGACCAGCACGATCGCCATGTTGCCCAAGCTGCGCAGATAGGTGATGGCGCGCCCGATGTCCTTGATGATCGAGGGCTGGATGCCCTCGGTCGGCTCATCCAGCAGCAGCAGCTTTGGCCGCATCACCAGCGCGCGGCCGATCGCCAGTTGCTGCTGCTGCCCGCCGGAAAGGTCGCCACCGCGTCGGCCGAGCATCGTGTTCAGCACCGGAAACAGCGAGAACACGTCGTCGGGGATATGGCGGTCCTCGCGCTTGAGCGGGCCGAAGCCGGTCTTCAGATTCTCCTCGACCGTCAGCAGCGGAAAGATCTCGCGGCCCTGCGGCACGAAGCCGATGCCGGCCCGCGCGCGTTCATAGGGTTTGAGAGCGGTGATGTCGCTGCCGCCAAGCGTAATCGAACCGCCCGATATCGGGTATTGCCCGACCATCGCGCGCAGCAGCGAGGTCTTGCCGACGCCGTTGCGGCCGAGCACGCAGGTCACCTTGCCCGGCTCCGCCGACAGCGAGACGCCGCGCAGCGCCTGCGCCGCGCCGTAATAGAGGCTGATATTGTCGACCTTCAGCATGGATCAGCGCCCCAGATACACTTCGATCACCCGCTCATTCGACGAGACCTGATCGATGGTCCCTTCCGCCAGCACCGTGCCTTCGTGCAGGCAGGTGACCTTGACGCCGAGTTCGCGCACAAACGTCATGTCGTGCTCGACGACCATGACTGTCTTCTCCTTGTTGATCTCTTTCAGCAGTTCCGCCGTCTGATGCGTCTCGACGTCGGTCATCCCCGCGACCGGCTCGTCGACCAGCAGCAGTTTCGGATCCTGCGCCAGCAGCATGCCGATCTCGAGCCACTGCTTCTGGCCGTGCGACAGGCTGCCAGCAAGACGATGGCGCGCTTCCGTCAGGCGGATGGTTTCCAGCACGCGGTCGATCCGCTCGGCCTCAATGCTGCTGCCGCGCCAGAACAGCGTGCCCTTGACGCTGTGATCGACGTTGAGCGCGAGCAGCAGATTGTCCTCGATGGTCTGGCTCTCGAACACCGTCGGCTTCTGGAATTTGCGGCCGATGCCGAGTTCGGCGATGCGGGTCTCGTCCAGCCGCGTCAGGTCGGTCATGCCGTCGAACAGCACGGTGCCCTCGTCCGGCTTGGTCTTGCCGGTGATGATGTCCATCATCGTGGTCTTGCCGGCGCCGTTCGGGCCGATGATGGCACGCATCTCGCCGGGCTCGAGCGTGAGCGACAGGTTGTTGATGGCGTGAAAGCCGTCGAACGAGACATGCACGCCGTCGAGATAGAGCAGCGCGGAAGTGGTCCTTCCCTCCATGACACTCATGCGCTCACTCCGCGGGCTTTGGTTGACCGACGCCGTCTTCGAGATCGGCGCTCTCGGCATTGGCCGCTTCGGTGGCCTTGCGGGCCTCTCGCCAGGCGGTGAAGGTTCCGACGATGCCCTTCGGCAGCAGCAGCGTCACCAGAATGAACAGCGCGCCCAGCATGAAAAGCCAGTACGGCGCCAGCGGGCCCGACGTGAAGAAGGTTTTTGCGTAATTGACGACGACCGCGCCGAGCGCCGCGCCGACCAGCGTGCCGCGCCCGCCGACCGCGACCCAGATCACCGCCTCGATGGAATTGCCAGGCGCGAATTCGCTAGGATTGATGATGCCGACCTGCGGCACATAGAGCGCGCCGGCGACGCCCGCCATGCAGGCCGACAACGTGAACACGAACAGCTTGTAGGATTCGACGCGATAGCCGAGGAACCGCGTGCGCGATTCAGCGTCGCGGATCGCGATCAGCACCTTGCCGAGCTTCGAGGTCACCACCGCCCGGCAGATCAGGAAGGCCAGGATCAGGGCGAGGCAACTCAGCATGAACAGCGCTGCGCGGGTTCCGTCAGCCTGGACGTTGAAGCCGAGGATGTCCTTGAAGTCGGTCAGGCCGTTGTTGCCGCCAAAGCCAAAGTCGTTGCGGAAAAAGGCGAGCAGCAGCGCATAGGTCATCGCCTGCGTGATGATCGAGAGATAGACGCCGGTGACGCGCGAGCGAAACGCCAGCCAGCCGAAGCAGAACGCCAGCAGGCCCGGCACCAGAAGCACCATCAGCGCGGCGAACCAGAACATGTCAAACCCGTACCAGTACCACGGCAGGCTCGGATAGTTCAGGAACACCATGAAGTCGGGCAGAACAGGATTGCCATAGACGCCGCGGCTGCCGATCTGGCGCATCAGATACATGCCCATGGCGTAACCGCCGAGCGCGAAGAACGCGCCGTGGCCGAGCGAGAGGATGCCGCAATAGCCCCAGATCAGATCGATCGAGAGCGCGAGAATGGCGTAGCAGGCATATTTGCCGAACAGCGCCACGAGATAAGTCGGCACCTGCAGCGCCGAGCCTGCCGGCAGCAGCAAATTGGACAGCGGGATCAGCACGCCGATGCCGGCGACCACCAGGATGAAGATGCTGGCGCTGCGATCCAGCGAACGCGTCAGAAAATGCGGCGTCATGCTTCCACCGCCCGACCCTTGAGCGCGAACAGGCCGCGCGGCCGCTTCTGGATGAACAGGATGATCAGCACCAGGATGGCGATCTTGCCGAGCACGGCGCCCGCCACCGGCTCCAGGAACTTGTTGGCGATGCCCAGCGTGAAGGCGCCGACCAGCGTTCCCCAGAGATTGCCGACCCCGCCGAATACCACGACCATGAAACTGTCGATGATGTAGCTCTGCCCGAGATTGGGGCTGACATTGTCGATCTGCGACAGCGCCACGCCGGCGATGCCGGCAATGCCCGAGCCGAGACCGAAGGTCAGCGCGTCGACGCGCGAGGTGGCGATGCCCATCGAGGCCGCCATGCGGCGGTTTTGCGTGACGGCGCGCATCTCGAGCCCAAGCGCGGTGTAGCGCAGCATGGCAAGCAGGATGACGAAGACGGCCAGCGTGAAGCAGAGAATCCACAGCCGGTTATAGGTGATGGTGATCTGCCCGAGTTCGAACGCGCCGCTCATCCAGGCCGGATTGCCGACCTCGCGGTTGGTCGGGCCGAACATGGTGCGCACCGCCTGCTGCAGCACCAGCGACAGGCCCCAGGTCGCGAGCAGTGTTTCCAGCGGGCGGCCATACAAGAAACGGATGATGCCGCGCTCGATCGCCACGCCGATCGCGCCGGCGACGAGAAACGCCAGCGGCACCGCGATCAGCAGCGAATAGTCGAACAGGCCGGGATAGCGGGTCCGGATCACTTCCTGCACCACGAAGGTGGTGTAGGCGCCGATCATCACCATCTCGCCATGCGCCATGTTGATGACGCCCATGACGCCGAAGGTGATCGCGAGCCCGATCGCGGCGAGCAGCAGCACCGAACCCAGCGACAGGCCGTACCAGGCGTTCTGTACCATCGACCACATCGCCAGATTGCTCTGGATCGAGGCGATCGCGCTGGTCGCGGCGCGGGCGACGTTCGGCGGCACGTCGCCGGGCAGGCCGGTCAGCAGCGCCATCGCTTCCTGGTCGCCCTTCGCCTTGACGACGGCGACCGCTTCGAGTTTCTCCTGCTCGGTCGCGTCGGCCTTGTAGAGCAGGATGGCCGCCCGGGCTTCAGTGAAGGCAGCTTTGACCGCCTTGTTGGTTTCCTTCGCGAGCGCATCGTCGATCACGGGCAGTGCGTTCTCGTCGTGGCTCTTGAACACCGATTGCGCCGCGGCGATCCGCCTCGCGGGATCGGGTGACAGCAACGTCAGGCCGCCGAGCGCGGCTTCCACGGCGCGGCGCAGGCGGTTGTTGAGGCGGACGGCGGCGGCATTGTCCGGCAGCTTGTCGACGGCGGCGCCGGTGGCGGCATCGATGATCTTGCCGTCGGTGCCGGTAACGAACACCTTCTTGCTATCCGGATCGGCCGAAAGCCGGCCGTCCTGCAGCGCGCTGATGATCGGAAAGGCGAGCGGATTGCCCGAGGTGGCGACCGCGCCGATCGCTTCATCGGTGTCCGAAAAGTCGTCGTTGGCGAATTTTGCGACGGCATCCTCGAACGGACCGGCCAGCGCCGGTACGGCACAGGCTGCAGTCAGGAGGACGGCGAGCAACGCCGCGCGAAGACGGTAGAGAAAATTGGCAGGCACAATACGACCCCGGCAGGAGTTGCGGGGAGAAGGCGGCGGCATCGCCGCCTTCTCCGTTCTTCTTGGTCGTTCTCTTGGAGGCTTTTACAGGTGCAGGGTCAGATCGGAATCAGGAGCCCTGGCCGCCGCACTTGTTGGTCTTGGTGTTGTAGTTGCCGCACTTCTTGCCGACCCAGTCACCGATCAAGTCCTTGGACCCTTCGAGCTCCTTCGACCAGGCGTCGCCGGCCACGAGACCCGGCGTCTTCCACACCACGTCGAACTGGCCATTGGCTTTGATTTCGCCAATGAACACCGGCTTGGTGATGTGATGGTTGGGCAGCATCTTCGAGGTGCCGCCGGTCAGGTTCTTGGCTTCGATACCCGGCAGGGCGTCGATCACCTTGTCCGGATCGGTCGACTTCACTTTCTCAACCGCCTTGACCCACATGTCGAAGCCGATGACGTGCGCTTCCATCGGATCGTTGGTCACGCGCTTCGGATTCTTGGTGTAGGCCTGCCAGGCCTTGATGAACTTCTCGTTCTCGGGCGACTTGATCGACTGGAAATAGTTCCAGGCGGCGAGATGGCCGAGCAGCGGCTTGGTGTCGATGCCGGCGAGTTCTTCTTCGCCGACCGAGAACGCGACGACGGGAATGTCGGTCGCCTTGATGCCCTGGTTGCCGAGTTCCTTGTAGAAGGGAACGTTGGCGTCGCCATTGATGGTGGAGACCACGGCGGTCTTCTTGCCGGCCGAACCGAACTTCTTGATGTCGGCGACGATCGTCTGCCAGTCCGAATGACCGAACGGCGTGTAGTTGATCATGATGTCTTCCTGCTTGACGCCCTTCGACTTCAAGTAGGCTTCCAGGATCTTGTTGGTGGTGCGCGGATAGACGTAGTCGGTGCCGGCCAGCACCCAGCGCTTCACCTTCTCGTCCTTCATCAGGTAGTCGACGGCGGGGATCGCCTGCTGGTTCGGCGCGGCGCCGGTGTAGAACACGTTGCGCTCGGATTCTTCACCCTCGTACTGCACGGGGTAGAACAGGATCGAATTCAGCTCCTTGAACACCGGGAGCACGGACTTGCGCGACACCGAAGTCCAGCAGCCGAACACGACCGAGACCTTGTCCTTGGTGATCAGCTCGCGGGCCTTTTCGGCGAACAGGGGCCAGTTCGAAGCGGGATCGACGACGACGGCCTCGAGCTTCTTGCCCATCACGCCGCCCTTCTTGTTCTGTTCGTCGATCAGGAAGAGGATGGTATCCTTCAGCGTGGTTTCGCTGATGGCCATGGTGCCGGAGAGCGAATGCAGGACGCCGACCTTGATGGTCTCCTGCGCCTGGGCATCCGAAAATGCGGTAAGGCCCAAAACCAGGCCGGCGGTGGCCGCCAGCCAGCGACGGCGGCTCATCGTCGCTAGTTCGTGAGTCAATTGAGTAAGCATGAGGTGTCATCTCCCTGACGCAGGCGTTAAACGCGGTCAACGGCCCCAACGGCCGCCTGCGTTAAGGGAATCGCAAGAACCATGCCATTGCTGAAAAATGGCATAAGCCTATCTGATCACTTTGGAATCCTGGCTGCGCGGAAATCGCCTCTAGCCAGCCTGCTTATTTTTTAGACCGCCAAGTTGTATGCTTTGACGGCAAACTATCTGTTTTTTATGCAGTCATCGCAATTCTGCTAAAATTTGTGCACGATTTTTGATCGTTTGGACCGTCGGCAGGCGGTCGGAGAGCATCTGACAGGGGCAATTGCTTAACTGCGCGGGCGGAAAAGGGGGAATTCGCCTTGAAAGCGCCGCGCGGGTCAGCCATATGATACGTGTGACCTAGAGAATCATCAGGTCCTTGCGAGCCGCGTGTTCTGATCCCGTTTTGCGGTTTCTGGCTTGCCCCTTTCAGCTAGCAAAACCGACGCCCCAAACACGCGGGTGTCTCTGACACCCTCGCGCGCTCCTGGCCCAACCCGGCCGGGCGCTTGCTTTTTATAATGGAAAGAAACCCTCTTTTGACCTCATTTCAGGACTTCGGCCTCGCCGAGCCCATTTCGCGTGCGCTCAAGGAAGAGAATTACCACACGCCCACGCCGATCCAGGCACAGACCATTCCGCTTGCCATCACCGGCCGTGACGTGGTCGGCATCGCCCAGACTGGCACCGGCAAGACAGCCTCCTTTGCGCTTCCGATCCTTCACCGTATTCTGGAAAACCGGGTCCGGCCGCAACCCAAGCACTGCCGTGTGCTGGTGCTCTCGCCGACCCGTGAACTGTCCGGTCAGATCCTCGACAGTTTCAACGCCTACGGCCGCCACATCCGCCTGTCCTCGGCGCTGGCGATCGGCGGCGTGCCGATGGGCCGGCAGGTCCGTTCGGTGATGCAGGGCGTCGAAGTCATGGTGGCGACCCCCGGTCGCCTGCTCGACCTCGTCCAGAGCAACGGGCTGAAGCTCAACCAGGTCGAATTCCTGGTGCTCGACGAAGCCGACCGCATGCTCGACATGGGCTTCATCAACGACATCCGCAAAATCGTCGCCAAGCTGCCGATCCGGCGCCAGACGCTGTTCTTCTCGGCGACCATGCCGAAGGACATCGCCGAACTGGCCGAAGCCATGCTGCGCGATCCCGCCCGGGTGGCCGTGACCCCGGTCGCCTCGACGGCCGACCGGATCGAACAGCGCGTCATCCAGGTGGATTTTGCCGCCAAGCCGACGGTGCTGGCCCAACTCCTCAAGCAGGAGCCGGTCGACCGGGCGCTGGTCTTCACCCGCACCAAGCACGGTGCGGACAAGGTGGTGAAGGTGCTGGCCAAGGCCGGCATCGAGGCCAACGCCATCCACGGCAACAAGTCGCAGAACCACCGCGAGCGGGTGCTGGCCGCGTTCCGGAGCGGCGAAATCCGCACCCTGGTCGCGACCGACATCGCCGCCCGCGGTATCGACGTCGACGGCATCAGCCATGTGGTGAATTTCGACCTGCCGAACGTACCGGAAACCTATGTCCACCGCATCGGCCGCACCGCGCGCGCCGGCGCTGACGGCGTGGCGATCTCACTGATCGCGGGCGCCGAGGAAATGGGCTACTTGCGCGACATCGAGCGGCTGATCCGCATCACCCTGCCGCGGGAAGACCGCCGCACGCCAGGCGGCGCCCGCGACGCCGCGCCCGCCCCCGGTCAGCGTCCCCCACAGCAGCACCGTGGCGGACGCTCCGCCCCGCGTGCGCACAATCCCAGAGCGCAGGATTCCCGTGGACATGACGCAGCGCCGGGAGCAAAAGGCCCTCGCCGTCCCCGCCGGGGTGGTGGTAATAAAGCCGCGCCACAGCCGAACCGGCACGACCAGCCGCGTCCGGTGCAACAGGCCGGCCAGAGCCAAAGCGGGAAAAGTGAGGGAATTCAGGGCGTCGCCTTCTTGCATCGCAAGAGCCGTCCGAATACTCAACCCAACCGTACCCACCGACCTCAGCGCTAGCCTCGATCGACCTGGAGACTACCATGGCTAAAGAAGAGCTGATCCAGTTCGAAGGACTGGTGACCGAAATCCTCCCCGACGCGCGCTACCGCGTGCAGCTCGACGCCGGACACGAAATCGTCGCCTACACGGCCGGCAAGATGAAGAAGAACCGGATCAAGACGCTGGCAGGCGATCGGGTCACGATCGAAATGTCACCCTACGACCTGGAGAAGGGCCGCCTGATCTTCCGTCACAAGGATGAGCGGCCGAACACCGGCGCCCCGCGTAGCGGGCCGCCGCGCGGCGGCCAGTTCCGCCGTCGGTAAGTACGCGTTTGACTGCGTCAAAAACGCGCCCGGCAGACCCTGCCGCGCGCGAACGCGGTCGTCTGACCGGCCGAATCAAAAAATCGTGCACGTCAGGATTGTTTTGAACAGTGGTTTCGAATAATA
Source organism: uncultured Bradyrhizobium sp. (assembly GCA_964609175.1). Lineage (GTDB taxonomy): Bacteria > Pseudomonadota > Alphaproteobacteria > Rhizobiales > Xanthobacteraceae > Bradyrhizobium. The sequence goes on along the minus strand of CAZSRR010000014.1, from coordinate 37,136 downwards.
TCAGCCATCGATTTTCGGCCGGACGACATTAGCTATCCACCGGTACAGCCGGTTTAGACGCTGACGACCCTTCCAAAAATTCGATCTCACCAGCCCGTCGAGAGGCGGACTACGACTAGTATATCTGAGAAGGGACTACCCCAGTGAGCATGGGAACCGTGAAGTGGTTTAACGCAACCAAGGGCTATGGCTTCATCCAGCCGGATGACGGCGGCAATGACGTGTTCGTGCACATCAGCGCTGTCGAGCGTGCCGGCCTCGGAACGTTGCGTGAAGGCCAGAAGATCTCCTACGAAATCGTGGCAGATCGGCGTTCTGGCAAATCTTCGGCCGACAATCTGCGCGCCGCCGGATAACGATTCCCCGGGACGCTTGCGACGGCGTCCCTGGCAATCGCCATTGAGTAAGCCAAAAGGCCGCGCCCCCGGGTGCGGCCTTTTTCACGCCAGCATGTCTCTTGCGAACATGCTTCTTGCGGGCAGGTTTCTTGCGGCCGCGGCGACCCTACAACGTGGTGCACACGGACGTCCCGTACATCACGCACAGCCCCTGTCGCGGACGCGTAAGGGAGATGTCGCTAAGCGTGATGCCGTCCACCTTGTTGATGAACCAGGCGACGCTGGGAACGTACTTGTACTTGACCTCGCTCAGGATGAGGTAGGTGCCGCCGATCTTGAGCGCCTCCGGGATTTCGATGATGTCACCCGCCGCATGCACCGAGGCGCCCTTGCTCCACTGCACCCGCGCCTTCAGCGTGGATGGATTGATGTAGAGCTCTGTGATCGTCCCCTGCACCGGCGCCGACGGATAGGGCGTCATGATCGCCGCGCTGGCGTTGAAGAAATTGGTCAGTTGCGTATCGTCGACCGAAGTGTTGCGCGACGTCAGGTCCGACAGCGTGCGCGCCATCAGCGTCACCTTGCGGTCAACGGCGACGCCGGCCGAGAATTCGTTGGTGCCGATGAACATCAGCGCCATCAGGGGAATGATCATGGCAAATTCGACGGCGGCCAGACCGCTGTCGTCGCCGCGCAGTGCGGCTGCAAGACGTCGTAAACGAAGCCAGCCTGTCTTCATCGATCCCATCGCCGTCAATCCTAGAAAGGTTCGTTCTGGAACGCCGCGGTCGCCGTCAGCAGCCGCTCGTTGGTGCCGATATTCGCAACGTTGAAGCCGAAACCGGTGACCAGCAGCGGCCACTTGTAGAACAGCCGCACGACGACGATATCGCCGGCGTTGCCCGGCAGATAGTTGTTCGGCGCCACGAAGTTCTTCGACGCATCGATCGGATCGGCGATGTTGACGGAGGAAAACTGACTATAGCTCTGCACGTCGATCGAAATGCCGTTCGGGCAATCGAACATCAGGGTGAGCCTGGCGCAGACCGCGTTCTTGAACTGCGCCTGGGTGAGGCCCGCGTTCTGCGCCTGGCCGGTCATGATCAATCGCGACGCATCCTGCGCGGTCGTCTCGAGAATCTGGCTGGCAAAAAATACCAGCCCGAGTTCGATGATCGCGAACAGGATGGCGAAGAATATCGGCGCCACCAGCGCGAATTCGACGGCAGCCGATCCCTTTCGGTTGCGACGAAACCGGCGCAGAATGATTGATTTGGCGGCTGCAGGAGACGACATCGAAAAGACCTCTAAGCGCGAGGGGCTTGTCGCAAACCTACCGGAAACTGATTGTGGAATGGTTTCGGGCGTTCCAGACGGAACGACCCGTAACGTCAACCCGGCATTAACCCTGCCGAACGGGCAACCTTCAGCTACTTGGCGCCACCGCCGGCCGAACCGGCCTGGCTGGACAGCGAGCCGGCCTGATCGATCGCGGTCTTGAAGTAACCGTCGCCGTCGCCAAGCGTGACGCGGCGCTGGCAGATCGGCATGCAGCTGTAGGATTCGCGTTCGACGCCGCGGTAGACGGTGACGAGCTGGTCGGTGGGGCCTTCGACCTGGATCTGGCGGTCCACCAGCACGTCGCCGTTGCGGTCCATGGCGATGAAATTGGTCGCGCCGTAGCCCTTGCCGGTGACGACGACGATGCCGCCGCTCTGCAGCGTCACGTCAGCGATCAGCGGGTTACCGACCACGATGGTGGAAACCTTGGCGGGAAGCTTCACGAGCTTCGCCTGATCGACATAGACGGCGATGCGGTCGGGATCGGGCGCGGCGAACGATAAGGCCGGCCACAGCAGGAAGCCTGCGGCGAGGGAACGCAATCCAAAACGCGCGAATGCGCGGATACGCTGGGACTTCGACATCTTCTACCCCGGGGCATCAACAAGCCGGCAGTGGCGATACACAGCGGCACCGGCGCCCGACAGGGTGAATCTGACGAAAATTCATGAACAAAGGGCAAATGCGCCCCGACGCGAGGCAGGAAATCGGCGACCAGCATGGTCAACAATTCATGTATTCCTGCGGAACGGATAGGCGATCTGTCCCACGATTTCGCGGGGAAACGACGCGCGGTCGTCCACGCCGTACTCAGCCGGCAACTCGCCCCGCGGCATCCGGAAGGTTCCAAACAGGATGTCCCATAGCGGAAAGGTGCCGGCGAAATTGGTGTCGCCGCCTGCTTCGCGGGACGTGTGGTGCCAGCGGTGGAACACCGGAGTCGCCAGCACATACCGGAACGGGCCGAGCGTCCAGTTGAGGTTGGCGTGCACGAATGCCGAATGGAAGATGTTGAACGGCCCGAGCCAGAGCATCACGCCCGGCGAAATGCCGGCCAGCAGCAGCGCGACATCGACCCCGATGGTGCCGAGCAGCAGGTTGACCGGGTGAAAGCGCGCCGCCGAGATCCAGTCCACGTCTTCCGAGGAATGGTGGACGGCGTGGTATTTCCAGAACCCGCCGCCATGAAACATGCGGTGCAGCCAGTACATCATGAAATCGGCCGCGACCAGGAAGATGATCGCCTGCAGCCATAGTGGCAGGCGCGACAGCGGGCCATGGCCGTTGTCGTAGAAGGCGATCAGTTCGTCGGCGTCGCGAATGCCGAACAACAAGGCGGCGCCCAATACCAGAAGGCCGACGCGAAACACGCGCAGGAACAGCGGCACCAGGAACCAATAGCAGAGATCGGTGACGAGTTCGCGCTTGCGCCACCACGGCCGGCCCGGATTGCAGGCCCAGAAATGCGTCAGTACCGAGAACACCAGCGCCAGCGCGATCGTGACCGGCACGACCTGTAAGAGGGTCTGGCCGAGCATGCCAAGGATTTCGGTCGGCAGGTTCATCCGGCCCGGGTATCAGAATCCGGGCGCGCCCTCAATCGGAACGCGCGGATTCTGATATCGGGTCCGGACGGATCAGTTGGAGGTTCGAACGTGCAGCACGGCATTCTGGTCGGCGTAGACCCGCCGCCATCCGCCGATGCGGTCGAGCAGGCCGACGGCGGGGGTATGCGGCGTCAGCAGCACGGCATCGATGTCCCATTTCTTCAGCATGTCGAGCAGGCCGTTGACGTCCTTGAGCTGCATGGCGCGGTAGAAAGCGATGTCGAACGCCTCGCCATAGAGTTCGGCGCGTCCATCGACGAACACCGGAATCTGCTTCCAGATCAGATAGCCGCCGAACGGCAGGTCGTTGAGCACCCGCTTCGGCTGATACGCCTTCATCGCTTCGACCGCCGCGGCCGGCGCCTGGTGTTCGGGCACGGCCATCGCGGTGTTGGCTGCGAGCAGCCAGGTCCAGCCGCCAAGCAGCAGCATGACCGCGGCCATCACCGGCGCCGGAACGCCGATGCGGGCAGGCCAGGCCGGCCGCAGCGCAAACTGCGACGCCACCGGCGACAAGAGCACGACCGGCAGCAGCAGCGCGAAGATTTCGAAGTTCCGGATGTGCGCCAGCGCCATGTGCAGCAGGCCCAGCGCCAGCGCAATCCGCGGCGGCGTCAGCTTGACCCCGCTATAAAGTGCGCCGCCGATCAGCGTGAGGATCGCCAGTTCGAACGGGCTGAACTTGCTGAAGTCGGCCGGCATCCATTCGTAGATCAGGCGGAGCAGTTCGCCAAGATCGAGGATCTTGCGTGCGGCCAGGATCGATCCCCATCCGTAGGGCGTGACGCAGCAGGCCGCCAGCGCGGCGATACCGAACGCCGCCCAGCGCAACGCCAGCGGCTTGCGACGGGCATGCTCCGCGTTCCACAGCGCATCGAGCGCAAACGCGCCTGTCAGCACCAGGCCGAACACGAAGCCGCCGTGCAGGTTGGCCCACAGCGCGATCAGCGGCAGCAGCCATGGCGACGGCGCCCGGCCGCGTTCGCTCGCCGCCATCAGCCCGTAGGCCCAGGCCAGCATGACCGGCAGCGCCAGCGCATGCGGGCGGGCCAGAAAATGTCCGTAGGACAGCAGCAGCGCCGCCATGGCGACGCTGACCGCCCAGCGGGCCGGAATGCGGCGGCCGAGAATGTGCGTCAGCAATGCGAAGGTCGCGGCGATCGCGCTCGCGGCGAGAACCACCGGCCCGGCCCAGCCCGCCAGATTGTAGCTCGTCGCATACAGCACCTGCGCCAGCCAGGAGGACGACATCCACGGCTCGCCCGCCTTGGTGAAGGAGTAGATATCGACGCGCGGAACGGCCTGATGATCGAGGATCCATTGGCCGACGGCGATCTGCCAGTAGGTGTCGGAATCCCTCAACAGCACCGGCGCGCCGAGCAGCGTCAGCACCAGCGCGTAGACGCCGACGCCGACCCAGAGCCATGCCGGCACCTGCGCCGCGATGGACGACTTGCCGCCGGTTGCGACGACGACGCCCGTGTTCATGCCGGCCGCCCGCGCAGGATCAAAGCAGAACAGGATATCCCCGCGCCGCAACCAACGAACCGATCCGGCAACCTTGCACGCATCGGTCAGCCCCCGCCGCGAACGTAAAGGATGGCCGCCTCATCGGTATGAACGCGCCGCCAGACGCCGAGATGATCGAGCAGCCCGATCGCCGGCGTGCCCGGCTGCAGCAGCACGCCGTCGATGCGGTACTCCTCGAGCAGACCGAGAAAGCGGCCGATGTCCTTGAGCTCCAGTGCGTTGTAGTAGGCCATCGTGAACTTCTCGCCGTACAACTCGGCCCGCCCGTCGATGAAGACCGGCATCTGCCGCCAGATCAGGTAACCGCCGAAGGCGCGGTCGTTGAGAACGCGCCGCAGCTTGTGCGCCCTGACGGCCTCGACCGCGGCGGCGGGCGACTGGTTGTCCGGCGGCGAAAACGTCCGGTGCGTCGTGACGGTCCAGGTCGAGATGACGAGCGCCGCCGCGAGCAAGGCCGCCGCAGCCGGCGTCACCCTGCCCGATCGCACCGGCTGCAGCCCGAGTTGCTGCGACACCGGCGTCAGCACCACGATCGGCAGCAGCAGCGCGAAGATCTCCAGATTCCGGCCGTGCGACAGCGCCATGTGCAGCAGACCGAGCACCAGCGCGATCCGCGGCGGCGACAGCCTGATGCCGCGATGAAGCGCTCCTGCGATCAGCGCGAGAATCGTCACCTCGAACGGACTGATCCTGCTGAAATCCGCCGGCGCCCATTCGCTGATCAGCCGCAGCAATTCGCCAAGATCGAGAATCTTGCGCGAAGCGAGGATCGATTCCCAGCCATAGGGCGTAACGCAGCAGGCCGCCAGCGCAGCCAATCCAAACGCAGCCCAGCGCAGCGCCAATGGCAGGCGTCGCGAAGGCTCGGCATTCCACATCGCGTCGATCGCGAATGCGCCCGCCAGCACCAGGCCGAAGACGAAGCCGCCATGGAGATTGGCCCAGAGCGCAATCAGCGGCAGCAGCCAGAACGAAGGCGGCTCGCGCCGCTCGCTCGCCGACATCAATCCATAGGCCCAGGCCACCATGACCGGCAACGCCAGAACGTGCGGACGCGCGAGAAAATGCGGTGCCGACAGCACCATCGCCGCCAGTGCGACGAGCAGTGCATGGACAGGAGGAAGGTGACGCTCGAGGATGCGGGCGAGCAGCCCGAACGTCGCCGCGATGGCGCCGGCCGCCACCACGACCGGCCCGGTCCAGCCAGCCAGATTGTAGCTCGCGGCATAAAGGACTTGCGCGAGCCAGGACGATGAAATCCAGGCTTCGCCCGGCATGCTGAAGGAATACAGATCGACGCGCGGCATGGCCCCGTGGTCGAGAATCCATCGGCCAACGGCGACTTGCCAGTAGCTATCGGAATCGTTCAGAAACCCGCTGCTGACGAACAGCAGAAGCACGTACAGGCCGGCGCCAAGCCACAGCCACGCCGGAACCTGAGCGAAGCTTGCGATCTTCGACCGGGGTATCGTCGTGGCGTCGATGCTCATCACACTTTCCAGCCGGCGCCGTGGCGCGCGGTCGCTTCAAGCCGCTAGTGACGGAACGGATAGGCCAGTTGCCCGGCGATCTCGGTGGGGATCTCCTGGTCGTCCACGCCGTAATGCTCGGGCAATACGTTCTCCGGCATGCGGAAGGTGCCGAACAGAATGTCCCAGAGCGGAAACGTACCTGCGAAGTTGGTGTTGCCGCCCTGTTCGAGCGACGTGTGATGCCAGCGGTGGAACACCGGCGTGGCCAGCACGTATTTGAACGGGCCGAGCGTCCAGTTCAGGTTGGCGTGAACGAACGCGGAGTGGAAGGTCGTGAACGGTCCGACCCACAGCATGATGTTGGGGGAAATGCCCGCCGTCAGCAGGATGACGTCGACCAGAATCGTTCCGATGAACAGGTTGACGGGATGAAAGCGCGCCGCCGAGATCCACTCCAGGTCTTCCGAGGAGTGATGGATCGCATGATACTTCCAGAACGCGCCGCCGTGAAACATGCGGTGCAGCCAGTACAGCATGAAGTCGGACGCCACGAGGAACAGGATCGCCTGCAGCCACAGCGGCATCGCAGCCAGCGGTCCATGGCCGTTCTCGTAGAACGCGACCAGTTCGTCGACGTCGTGAATGTTGAAGATGAGCGCGGCGCCGATTACCAGCAGGCCGATGCGGAAGACCCGAGCGAAGACGGGAACGAAGAACCAGTAGCAGATGTCCGTGATGAGTTCGCGCTTGCGCCACCAGGGTTTTCCCGGATTGCAGGCCCAGAAATGCGAGAGCACCGTAAAGACGAGCGCAAGCACGATGGTGACCGGCAGGACCTTTGCCATCGTCTGGCCGATGACTTCGACGACTTCCATTGGCAAACCGGACATGGCGACCTCGTTCAATCTGAACCACAGGGCTATCCGTTGGCGCTTAAGGAGCCGTGAATGGAGCAGATCGATCGCTGCGCGCCGCCGCCCGGTTGCATTTGATCGAACGGCTTAAGCCGACGTTTACTGTGCGCAAGAAGTACAAGTTCTTCGCATTTTTGCGCGATTGAATTAACTGGGTCGAAATTGTCGCACCCTAGGGTCCCGCTATGGTCCCGGTGCTGAGAACGCCGGCATGACCACAGTCAAGTCGACTAGCCATGTGTACACAGGAGCTATCATCTATGAAGAATCTGGTTTCGCGTTTCGTGAAAGATGAGTCCGGCGCCACCGCCATCGAATACGGCCTGATTGCCGCCGGCATCGCGATCGCGATCATCACTGCGGTCAACGGCCTCGGCACCAAGCTGTCGAGCAACTTCGTCGCGATCTCGAACTCGCTGAAGTAAGCGACGTCGCGAGAGATTGCCAAAGGCCCCGGCTTGCCGGGGCCTTTGTTTTTCTGGCGCAGCTCGCGCGACGGCATTTCCCGATTGTTCACTTCTCGTGGCTAGGCTCGCTGCCAAACTCTCCCAAGGCTCTTCCAGGTCTCTCCCAAGGCCTGGATCCCGGTCAACATCGCCTCGCGTGAACTCATGATCCTCGATACCGTCCGCCTGCTGCTGTTTCCGGCCCTGATGGCGTTCGCGGCCGCAAGCGACCTGTTCACGATGACGATTTCGAACCGGGTATCGCTGGCGCTGGTCGCCGGCTTCGTCGCGCTCGCGTTGCTGGGCGGCATGGGCATCAACGATATCCTGATGCATTTCGCTGCCGGCGCCGCCGTTCTCGTCGTGGCCTTTGCGTGCTTTGCGATGGGATGGGTCGGCGGCGGAGATGCCAAGGTCGCGGCCAGCGTGGCGCTCTGGTTCGGCTTCGGTCATCTGCTCGATTATCTGGTCTACGCCTCGCTGCTCGGCGGGGCGTTGACGGTGCTGCTGATCCAGTTTCGGCAGTGGCCGCTGCCTTCGATGCTGACGGGACACGCCTGGCTGGACCGCCTGCACGACAAGCGCAGCGGAATCCCCTACGGCATTGCGCTCGCGCTCGGCGCATTGATCGTCTATCCGCAAACCGAATGGATCAAGGCGATCGACCTTGCGCACATCGCGATGCGCTGACGAGGCGTCGCTAACTTTCCGTTAAGGCAATTTACACACGCCTCATTAACCATGCTTTGACGAATAGCTGGTCAACTCCCCTTACGGCGGCGGATGCGTCGCAGCGTAATGTGGAAAGTGAAGCGTAATGAATACCGCACGCATTGCAGTCCTGGCCATCGCCGTCGGCGCCGGCGGCATTGCCGCCTATCTCGCCAGCGGATTTAACAACGAACCGGCGCCGGCCCAGCCGGTCGCGCAGATGCAGACGGTCGATATTCTCGTCGCAAAATCGGATATCGGGCTGGGCCACTCCGTCAAGCCCGACGATCTGCAATGGCAGGCCTGGCCGGCCACGACCGCCGGCAGCTTCATCAGCCGCGCCAGCAAGGCCGACGCCATCAAGGAGATTACCGGCTCGATCGCGCGCATGCCGTTCGTCGCGGGCGAACCGATACGCGAACAGAAGCTGGTGAAGGCCAACGGCTCCGGCTTCATGGCGGCGATCTTGCCCGCCGGCTATCGCGCCATCTCCACCGAAATCTCGCCGGAGACCGGCGCCGGCGGGTTCATCCTGCCCAACGATCGCGTCGACGTACTGCTCACATCGCGCAAGAATGCTGACAGCAAAGGTTCCGACACCCCCAACACGGAGGTCATACTGACCAACGTCCGCGTTCTCGCGATCGATCAGGCGCCGAAGGAAAAAGAAGGCACCAATGCCCTGGTCGGCAAGACGGTCACGCTCGAGTTGAAGCCCGAACAGGCGGAGATCCTGGCACGATCGCGCCAGAGCGGCTCCCTCACGCTGGCGTTGCGCAGCATCGCCGACGCCAACGCGGTCGCGAACTCGGACGACAGCCTCAGCAACAAGCGCGGCGAAAGCCTCAACGTCGTCCGCTACGGCGTTGCCAGCCAGCAGACGACGCAGAAGTGATCGAAAGGACGCACGTTATGAAGTGCAGGGACATTCAGCCGATGATGCGAACGTTCATCGTCCGCGCCCTGTCGTTTACCGCGGCGGCGGCGCTCACGCTCAATCCGGCGCTGACGCCGGTGGTGGCGAGCGATTATCGCACCGCCGTTCCAGCCGCCGCCGACGGACAAATGGGCGCAAGGTTCGTTTCGCTCGGGATCGGCAAATCCTTCGTGATCGACCTGCCGCGCGAGGTCAAGGACGTGCTGGTCGCCGACCCGAAGGTCGCCAACGCCGTCATCCGCTCGACCCAGCGCGCCTACATCATCGGCGCGGCGGTCGGCCAGACCAACATCGTCTTCTTCGACTCCGCCGGCGCCCAGATCGCGGCCTACGACATCGCGGTAAAGCGCGATCTCAACGGCGTGCGCGCCGCGCTGAAGCATTCGCTGCCGAATTCGGACATCCAGATCGACGGCGTCGGCGACGGCGTGGTGCTGACCGGCAGCGCGGCCAGCCCGATCGAGGCGCAGCAGGCCGTCGACATCGCCGCCCGCCTGGTCGGTGGTGCTGAGAAAGTCGTCAATTCCATCGCCGTTCGCGGCCGCGACCAGGTGATGCTGAAAGTCACGGTCGCCGAAGTCGCGCGCAATATCATCAAGCAGCTGGGCATCGATCTCACGGCCAACATGAACTACGGCACTGCGGTCGTGAACTTCAGCAACTCCAATCCGTTCGGCGCGCTCGGCCGGCAGCTGGTCGGGACCAATGCGGCGACGGCATCGTTCGGGTCGACGCCGTCGGTAGCGGCCACGCTCCGCGCGATGGAGAGCGCCGGCGTGGTGCGCACGCTGGCTGAACCCAACCTGACCGCGATATCGGGCGAGTCCGCCACCTTCATCGCCGGCGGCGAATTTCCGGTTCCAGCCGGCTACGCCTGCGACCCGACCACGCGTGTTTGTACGACCTCGATCTCGTTCAAGAAATTCGGCATCTCGCTCAACTTCACGCCGGTGGTGCTGACCGAAGGCCGGATCAGCCTCCGCGTCATGACCGAAGTATCCGAGCTGTCGACCGACAATTCGATCACGCTGTCGCAGGCGGTGACGACTTCGACGGTCAACTCGCTGACCATTCCCTCGGTCAAGACCCGCCGCGCGGAGACCTCGCTGGAAATTCCTTCGGGCGGCTCGATGGCCATGGCCGGCCTGATCCACGAACAAACCAAGCAGGCCATCAACGGCCTGCCCGGCCTGGCGCAACTGCCGGTGCTCGGCACGCTGTTCCGCAGCCGCGACTACGTCAACAACCAGACCGAACTGATGGTTCTGGTCACGCCCTATGTGGTGCGCGCGGTGGCGCAGAAGGATCTGTCGCGGCCCGACGACGGCTTCGCCGCCGCCTCGGACCCCCAGGCCGACCTGCTCGGCAACATCAATCGCATCTACGGCGTTCCGGGCCGCGTCGAGAAGGCCCGGAATTATCGCGGCACCTACGGCTTTATTACGGACTGAGGCGGGACGATGAAACCGAGTATCAAATCGAATAAGCCCGCCCAGCCCAGGTGCGCCCTCGGCCTGGCTGGAGCGCTGATCGGTCTTTCCGTGGCGCTTGGCGCCTGCAAGACGACCAGCCCCGAGCTGGTGATGGCGGCCGACGTGCCGGAAGACGTTCGCCAGCGGCATCCGATCGCGATCCAGGAAGCCGATCGCTCGATCGTGGTGTTCGTCGGCCGCGGGCGCGGCGGCCTCTCGGCCGCGCAACGCGCCGACGTGATGTATCTGGGCCAGACCTGGATGCGCGAAGGCACCGGCGTCATCTCGATCGACGTGCCGGTCAGCACGCCGAACGCCCGGGCCGCCGAAGATACGTTGCGCGAGATCAAGGCGACGCTGGCCGCTGCCGGCGTGCCGCCACGCGCCACCACGGTCCGCCAGTACCGGCCTGAAGATCCGCGGCACATGGCGGCCATCCGCCTCAACTACCCGAGGATCGCAGCGGTGGCCGGCCCGTGCGGGCTGTGGCCGGAGGATCTCGGACCGTCGATCCACAACAAGAGCTATTTCGAAAACAAATCCTACTACAATTTCGGCTGCTCCAATCAGCGCAACCTGGCGGCGATGATCGACAACCCGTCGGATCTGGTGCAGCCGCGTCCCGAAACGCCGGCCTATGCGCCGCGCCGCAACACGGCCTTCGAGAAGTACCGCAAGGGAACGTCAACCGCGACCACCTATCCAGAGGCCGACAAGGCCAAACTCAGCGATACCGGCAAATGATCACCTATTCGCGCCAGGGAACAGAACAGCCGGGGGAAACCGCGGCACCATCGACCGAGGACCACATTGCGCCGGCGCCGCGGGTGTCGGTGCAGGCCTTTTGCGAGACGGTGGAAACCGCCGCCGCCGTGCAGTCGGCGGGCGAAGACCGCCGCCTCGGCAAGGCGCACCTCAAGATCCAGATGGGCGGCATGGCTGCCGCCGTCGAGGCCTACCGCTCGGCCCCGACGCCGAACGTCATCATCCTGGAGACCGAGGGCCGCAACGACATCCTGCTCGGCCTCGACCAGCTCGCCACCGTCTGCGACGCCGGAACCCGTGTCATCGTGATCGGACGCATCAACGACGTGATGCTGTATCGCGAGCTGGTGCGCCGCGGCGTCAGCGACTACGTCATCGCCCCGGTCACCGCCATCGACGTCGTGCGCTCGGTCTGCAACCTGTTTTCGACGCCGGAGGCCAAGGCGGTCGGCCGCATCATCGCCATCGTCGGCGCCAAAGGCGGCGTCGGCGCGTCCACCATCGCCCACAACGTCGCCTGGGCGATCGCGCGCGATCTCGCGCTGGATTCGGTGGTCGCCGATCTCGACCTCGCCTTCGGCACCGCCGGCCTCGACTACAACCAGGATCCGCCGCAAGGCATCGCCGACGCGGTGTTCTCGCCGGACCGCATCGACACCGCATTCCTCGACCGCCTGCTGTCGAAATGCACCGATCACCTCAGCCTGCTGGCGGCGCCGGCGACGCTCGACCGGGTCTACGATTTCGGCGCCGAGGCGTTCGATTCGATCTTCGACACGCTGCGCACCACCATGCCGTGCATCGTGCTCGACGTGCCCCATCAATGGTCGGGATGGACCAAGCGCGCGCTGATCGCAGCCGACGACATCCTGATCGTCGCGGCACCCGATCTCGCCAATTTGCGCAACACCAAGAACATCTTCGACCTGTTGAAGACGTCGCGGCCGAACGATCGCGCCCCGCTCTATTGCCTCAACCAGGTCGGCGTTCCCAAGCGCCCGGAGATTCCGGCCGCCGAGTTCGCCAAGGCGATCGAGAACCATCCGATCGTCACGATCCCGTTCGATCCGCAAACCTTCGGTGCGGCCGCCAACAACGGCCAGATGATCGCGGAGATCGCCGCGACCCATAAGACCACCGAGATGTTCCTGCAGATCGCGCAGCGGCTCACCGGGCGCGGCGAGACCAAGAAGCCGAAGAGTTCGTTGCTGTCGCCCCTGATCGAGAAGCTGCGGGCGAAGAAGTGATCGCCCGCGTGGAGTGTCACCGTGTTCGGTAAGCGTAGTGCAAATGATAGCGATACAAGGACGCTGAAGCCCGCAGCGCCGGAGCCGGCTGCCGCCAGCCCCGCGCCGGCGCCGCGCGAGATAACGCCCTCCGTGGCGTCGCCGCCGATCGCTCCGGCCAAACCGCAGCAGCCCGCGCAGGCCGTGGATTCGCGGCGATCCGACAACTACTATCAGGTCAAGGCGACCATCTTCGGCGCCCTGATCGAGGCGATCGACCTCGCCCAGCTCGCCAAGCTCGACGGCGAGTCGGCGCGCGAGGAAATCCGCGACATCGTCAACGAGATCATCGCGATCAAGAACATCGTGATGTCGATCGCCGAGCAGGAGGAACTGCTCGACGACATCTGCAACGACGTGCTCGGCTACGGCCCGCTGGAGCCGCTGCTGTCGCGCGACGACATCGCCGACATCATGGTCAACGGCGCCGGCACGGTGTTCATCGAAGTCGGCGGCAAGATCCAGAAGACCGGCATCCGCTTCCGCGACAACCAGCAGCTGCTCAACATCTGCCAGCGCATCGTCAGCCAGGTCGGCCGGCGCGTCGACGAATCCTCGCCGATCTGCGACGCCCGCCTCGCCGACGGCTCCCGCGTCAACGCCATCGTGCCGCCGCTGGCGATCGACGGGCCCGCGCTCACCATTCGTAAATTCAAGAAGGACAAGCTCACGCTCGACCAGCTGGTCAAGTTCGGCGCGATCTCGCCGGAGGGCGCGCAGATCCTGCAGATCATCGGCCGCGTCCGCTGCAACGTGCTGATATCAGGCGGTACCGGTTCGGGCAAAACCACGCTGCTGAACTGCCTGACCAACTATATCGAGCATGACGAGCGCGTCATCACCTGCGAAGACGCCGCCGAACTTCAGTTGCAGCAGCCCCACGTGGTGCGGCTGGAAACCCGGCCGCCCAACATCGAAGGCGAAGGCCAGGTCACGATGCGCGAACTGGTCCGCAACTGCCTGCGTATGCGTCCAGAACGCATCATCGTCGGCGAAGTCCGCGGACCCGAGGCGTTCGACCTGCTGCAAGCCATGAACACCGGCCACGACGGCTCGATGGGAACGCTGCACGCCAACAACCCGCGCGAAGCGCTGTCGCGCTGCGAATCCATGATCACGATGGGCGGCTTCTCGCTGCCCTCGCGCACCATCCGCGAGATGATCTGCGCCTCGATCGACGTCATCGTGCAGGCCGCGCGTCTGCGCGACGGCTCGCGCCGCATCACCCACATCACCGAGGTGATGGGCATGGAAGGCGACACCATCATCACCCAGGACATCTTCCTCTACGACATGATCGGCGAGGACGCCAACGGCAAGATCATCGGCCGCCACCGCTCGACCGGCATCGGCCGGCCACGGTTCTGGGAACGCGCGCGGTACTACAACGAAGAGAAGCGGCTGGCCGCGGCGCTCGATGCCGCCGAAATCGTCGAGAGCAAGTGAGGATTCCATGCAGACGCTAGCACTGGCGTTTCTCGCCGCCACCACCCTCGGCGGTCTGGCCTGGGTGTTCATCTATCCGCTGCTGTCCGGCGAGCGGAAGGCCGAAGCCCGCCGCGCCTCGATCGCGCGTTCCGACGCCCCGGCGCGCCAGGCCGAGAAATCCCAGCGCTCGCGCCGCGAGCAGGTCGAGGGATCGCTGAAGGAACTCGACGCAAGGCGAAGAAAGGAGAAGTCCGTTCCGCTCAGCCTGCGCCTCGCGCAGGCCGGCCTCGGATCCTGGACGACCCAGAAATTCTGGATCGCATCGGCCATTTCCGGCGGGGTCGGATTCGTCCTCGCCTTTCTGGTCGGCGGCAGCCCGCTCTACGCCGCCGGGATGGCGTTCGCCACCGGCCTCGGCCTGCCGCGCTGGGTGCTGGGCTTCCTCAAGAAGCGCCGTGAGAAGGCCTTCCTGAAGGCGCTGCCGGACGCCGTCGACGTCATCGTGCGCGGCATCAAGGCCGGACTGCCGCTCTATGAATCGATCAAGGTGGTGGCGGCCGATTCGCCGGAACCGCTCAAAAGCGAGTTCACCGCCATCATCGAAACCCAGACCATCGGCATGCCGCTCGGCGAAGCCTGCGCGCGGCTCTACGAGCGGATGCCGCTGCCGGAGGCCAACTTCTTCGGCATCGTCGTCGCGATCCAGCAGAAGTCGGGCGGCAACCTCTCGGAAGCGCTCGGCAACCTCTCCAAGGTGCTGCGCGACCGCAAGAAGATGGCAGAAAAAATTCAGGCGATGTCGACGGAAGCCAAGGCTTCGGCGGCCATCATCGGCTCGCTGCCGCCGGTCGTGATGCTGCTGGTCTGGATTTCGACGCCCGACTACATCTCGCTGCTTTGGACCCACCAGATCGGCCAGTTCATGCTGGTGTGCTGCGTCGGCTGGATGTCGATCGGCATCATGGTGATGAAGAAGATGATCAACTTCGATTTCTGACGGTTGGGACCATGATTGATTTTTTCATCACCAAGATGCACGACGCGCGGTTCATGACCATGCTGCTGGCCGCGATCGCGGCGAGCGCGACCGCCTACACGCTGATCATGCCGCTGTTTGCCGGCGAAGGCCTCTCCAAGCGCATGAAGGCGGTCGCCAGCGAGCGCGAGCGGCTGCGGCAGCGCGAGCGCGACCGCCTCGCCAAGTCGGAAAAGGTGTCGCTGCGGCAGACGCCGAAGCAGCTGGTTTCCAAGGTCGTGGAAGATTTCAACCTGACCAAATGGCTGGCGCAGGAAGCCGCGCGCGACAAGCTGGTCATGGCCGGCTATCGCGGCCAGGCGCCCTACGTCACGTTCCTGTTCGCCCGCGCGGTGACGCCGATCGTGCTGTTCCTCGGCGCCGCGCTCTACGTGTTCGTGATCACGCAGATGGACAAGTCGCTGACGGTCAAGCTCGGCATCTGCATCGGCGCGGCCTATCTCGGCCTGCAGGCGCCGATGCTGTTCCTGAAGAACGCCATCAGCAAGCGCCAGCTTTCGATCAAGCGCGCCTTTCCCGACGCGCTCGACCTGCTGCTGATCTGCATCGAATCCGGCATGTCGGTCGAAGTCGCCTTTCGCAAGGTCTCGACCGAAATCGCCTCGCAGTCGATTGCGCTGTCGGAGGAGTTCGCGCTGACGACGGCGGAATTGTCCTACCTGCAGGACCGCAAGGTGGCCTATGAGAACCTCGCCAAGCGCACCGGCCTGGAGGGCGTGAAATCGGTCTGTCTGGCGCTGATGCAGTCGGAACGCTACGGCACCCCGCTCGGCCAGAGCCTGCGCGTGATGGCTCAGGAAAACCGCGACATGCGGATGACCGAGGCCGAGAAGAAGGCGGCCGCGCTGCCGCCGAAGCTGACCGTGCCGATGATCCTGTTTTTCCTGCCCTGCCTGTTCATCGTCATTCTCGGGCCGACCTACATCAAGCTGCAGATGGTGAACTGAGCCGCAAGGCGACCGCGCGGCGCCTGCCGCGCCATCCCCGCGCCCTGATGCCGCGCAGGCCCATCTCCGCGGGACGTCGCACGGGCTGGATACAAATAGCGAAGAGAGCCCCATGCAAGGAGCATGGGAATCGGCCAGGCACCTGCCTGCCGCCCGAGGCGGGACGTCAGCGATCCGGATGAAGAGCTTGCGAAGCTCAATCAGGGAGGGCGGCGACCGGCAGGGTCGCCTTGCCGCCGGGTGGACGCGAATGGTCCTTGTCCTTGCGGCTCAGCACTTCCCGGAGATAGGCGACGTTGGCGGCGGCCTCCTCGGCGGGCAGGTCGCCCTTGGCGATGGTCTCGGCTTCGGCAAAGCGGCCCTGCAGGCCGACCACCAGCGCCAGGTTCTGGCGCACCCTGCCGTCGGCACGGGGACTGGCATGGGCGCGCCGCAGCGTCGTCTCCGATTGCGGCAGCTCCCGCGTCAGCATGTAGGACAGGCCGAGATTGGACAGCACCGAGGGTTCGTCCGGCGCGATCTTCAGTGCGCTCTCGTAATAGCGGCGGGCGTCCTCGTGCTTGCCCATCTTGTCGAGCGTGGTGCCCTGCACCGAAAGAATGCGCCAGTCGGGGTTGGCGGGCGAATGGGCGCGGCCGAGCACGTCGAAGGCGGCCTGCGAGTTGCCGTTATCGGCGAGCGCGCGGCCATAGGCGGCGAGCAGCGTCTTGTTGCCCGGGTGGGCGATGGTAGCCTGTTCGAGCACGGCGACGGCCTGTGCCCGCTGGCCGTTGGCGCGCAGCGCCTGACCATAGGCCAGCGCCGCCTGCGCGTCCTTGGGGTTGGCACGGTATCGGTCGCCATAGACTTCGGCGGCGCGCTGCGGGTCTTCCGGGGCGGCCTGCGCTTGCGCCTTCGATGACGAGGAGGTCAAAGACCCCGTGATGTCGGACATCGTCTGGCAGCCGCCAAGGCCGGCGGCGACAAGCGCCGTCACGGCCGCGGAGCAGAGGAACCGGAATCCGGCAGGGCTGGACTGACGACGCATCGAACTTCAACTCGCGGGAATGGCTGACGAATGCGCCAGCAATAGACTGTTAACCCTAACGGCCGGTTAACCGGCCGTGCTATGCCAGCCAACATCAGCCACCCTGCGCGAGACCTGCATGCAATCGCCGTTCGAGACCGCCCCTGATACCGCCGCCATCCCGATCCTGTTCGCGACCCGGACGACATGGCCGGCGATCGCCAAGGAGCTTCCCGAACCGGCCCGGCAGTTCGCTTCCGCCAACGACTTCACCGCCAAGCCCGGCAAATGCCTGACGCTACCCGGCCCCGACGGCAAGGTCGCGCAGGTGGTCTTTGGCCTCGAGGACGAGAGCAGCAAGTTGCGAGACCTGTTCCGGCCCGGCGCCCTGCCCGGCCTGCTACCACCGGGCGTCTATCGCTTCGCCAATGCGCCGCATGACCTGCGGCTGGCAACGCTCGCCTTTGCGCTGGGGAGTTATCGCTTCGGCCGCTATCGCAAGAACGATGCGCCCGATGTCCGCCTGGTGCCGCCCGGCGGCGTCGATATCGCCGACATCGCGCGGATGGCGGAGGCGGCCGCCCTGGCGCGCGACCTGATCAACACGCCATCGAACGACATGGGCCCGGAGGAACTGGCGCAGGCGGCACAGACGCTGGCGACACGGTACGGCGCGTCGTTCAACTGCATCGTCGGCGACGAACTGTTGAAGCAGAATTTTCCGTTGATCCACGCCGTCGGCATGGCCTCGACGCGCGCCCCGCGCCTGATCGACCTCGGCTGGGGCGATCCTGCCCACCCCAAGGTGACGCTGGTCGGCAAGGGCGTGTGCTTCGACACCGGCGGCCTCGACCTGAAACCGTCGAGCGGCATGCTGATCATGAAAAAGGACATGGGCGGCGCTGCCAACGTGCTGGCGCTGGCGCAGATGGTGATGGATGCGAAGCTAAAAGTCCGGCTGCGCGTGCTGATCCCGGCGGTCGAGAACGCGGTGGCCGGCAACGCCTTCCGCCCGCTCGACATCTTCAAGTCGCGCAAGGGGCCGACGGTGGAGATCGGCAACACCGACGCCGAGGGGCGGCTGGTGCTGGCCGACGCGCTGGCCTTGGCCGACGAGGAGAAACCGGATTTGCTGATCGATCTCGGCACGCTCACCGGGGCGGCGCGGGTGGCGCTGGGGCCGGAGCTGCCGCCCTTCTACACCAATGACGAGGCGCTGGCCGAAGCCGTCGCCGCCCATGCGAGGGGCGAGAACGACCCGTTGTGGCGCATGCCGCTATGGCCACCCTATGATTCCTGGCTCGACTCCAAGGTCGCCGACATCAACAACGCGCCCTCCGGCGGCTTTGCCGGTTCGATCACCTGCGCGCTGTTCCTGCAGCGCTTTGTCAGCGATGCGAAGAGCTGGCTGCATGTCGATATCTACGGCTGGACGCCTTCCGCAAAGCCCGCGCGACCCGAAGGCGGCGAATGCCAGGCGGCGCGCGCGATCTACCGACTGTTGAGCCAGCGCTATGGATGATCCGCGCCTGACGCCCGCGCGGCCGGACCTCGCCGCAAAATATCTCGAAGGCAAGGTGAAGGCTGCGCGCTTCGTCGCCGGCGAAGAGTTTTACGTGCGCGACGCGGTCGCGCCGCTGCGCGATGGACCCAATCCAGACGCCATGCTGGCGACGCAGGCGCTGAAGGGCGAGCGCATCACGATCTACGACCGCAACGGCGAAGGTCTCGCCTGGGGCCAATTGAACGGCGACGGCTATGTTGGCTGGATTCCGGACGAGGCGCTGGCAAAGCCTGCGGCGACCCCGACGCACAAGGTCACCGCGTTGCGGACATTCGCCTTTCCGGGGCCGTCGATCAAGCTGCCGCCGGCCGAGACGCTGCCGCTCGGCGCGCGCGTCACCGTCGTCCGTGACGACGGCGTATTCGTTGTGACCAATGAGGGGCACTATTTGCCGCGCGGTCATGTCGGCAGCATCGACGCGATGGAAAAGGATTTTGTCGCCGTCGCCGAAAGCTTCGTCGGCACGCCCTATCTGTGGGGCGGCAAGAGTTCGCTCGGCATCGACTGCTCCGGGCTCGTGCAGGTTTCGCTGACCGCCGCCGGCACCGGCTGCCCGCGCGACAGCGACATGCAGCAGGACGGGTTGGGGCGCGCGCTCGACGCGGCTGAGATGAACAAGCTGCAGCGCGGCGACCTGATCTTCTGGAAGGGCCACGTTGCCATCGCGCGGAATGCCGAGACCATCGTGCACGCCAATGCGCATCACATGGCCACCGTGGTGGAGAACACGCGAGAAGCAATAGCGCGGATCAAGGCGGCCGGAAGCGAAGTGACGGCGATCAAGCGGCTGTAGCCCCCGCTCTATCCCCGTCATTGCGAACGGGGCGAAGCAATCCAGAAGCCGCAGCAAGGAAAGGACTGGATTGCTTCGCTGCGCTCGCGATGACGTTGAGAGGGCGCGGAATATCGCGGCGTGCGCCACCCGCTGCCGTTACGGCGTCGCCACCGCCTCGATGCGGAACGCCGCCGCGAACAGCGCGCGGGTGTAGTCGGTCTTCGGGTTCTTGAACAGGTCCGCGGCCGGGCCCTCTTCCACCACCTTGCCGTGGCGCATCACGATCAGATGGCTAGCCAGGGACGCCACGACCCGCAAATCGTGCGAGATGAACATGTAGGTCAGGTCGCGCTTGCGCTGCAATTCGCGCAGCAGGTCCACCATCTGCGCCTGGAACAGCATGTCGAGCGCGCTTGTCGGCTCGTCCAGCACGATGAAATTCGGCTCCAGCACTACCGCGCGCGCGATCGAGATGCGCTGGCGCTGGCCGCCGGAGAATTCGTGCGGGTAGCGGAAACGCGTCTCCGGATCGAGGCCGACATCCCGGAGCGCCTTGACGACGCGCGCCTCGCGTTCCTCCCAGGACAGCGACTTCTGATGCACGGTGAGGCCTTCGGCGACGATGTCGCCGACCGACATGCGCGGGCTCAGCGCGCCGAACGGATCCTGGAACACGATCTGCATGTCGCGGCGGAACGGCAGCATGTCCTTGAAGCGCAGGCCCTGGATGTCCTTACCGAGAAATACGATCGGGCCTTCGGAGGATATCAGCCGCAGCAGCGCCAGCCCGAGCGTGGTCTTGCCCGAGCCGGATTCGCCGACCACGCCGAGCGTCTCGCCCTTGCGCACCGCGATGCTGACGCCGTCCACCGCCTTGATGTGCCCGACCGTCGAACGCAGCAGCCCGCGCTTGATCGGAAACCAGACCTTGAGATTGTCGGCCGAGATCACCACCGGCTCGTTCGGCCGCGGCGGCGCCGGATCGGGCTTCGGCTCCGCCGCCAGCAGCGCGCGGGTATAGGCGTGCTTCGGCGCGGTGAAGACTTCCTCGACCGGCCCCTGCTCGACGATCTTGCCCGAGTTCATCACGCAGACGACGTCGGCGATGCGGCGGACGATGCCGAGGTCGTGGGTGATGAACAGCATGCTCATCCCCTGCCGCCGCTGGATGTCGCCAAGCAGCGCCAGGATCTGGGCCTGCACCGTGACGTCGAGCGCGGTGGTCGGCTCGTCCGCGATCAGCAGGTCCGGCTCGTTGGCGAGCGCCATCGCGATCATGACGCGCTGGCGCTGGCCGCCGGAAAGCTGGTGCGGGTAGCTCTGCAGCCGCGTCTGCGGGTCGGGAATGCCGACCTGCGTCAGCAATTCGAGCGTGCGCGCCCGCGCCGCCTGACCGCCGATGCCCCGATGCAGCGACAGGATCTCGCCGATCTGCGCCTCGATCGTGTGCAGCGGATTGAGCGAGGTCATCGGCTCCTGAAAGATGATCGAAATGTCGTTGCCGCGGATCTCGCGCATTTCGCGCTCGCCGGCATGCAGCAGTTCCTGACCCTTGAAATGAATGGTGCCGGACGGGTGCGATGCCGCGGGATACGGCAGCAGTTTGAGGATCGAGAGCGCGCTGACCGACTTGCCCGAGCCGGACTCGCCGACCAGCGCGACGCATTGCCCGCGCTTGATCGAAAACGAGACGTGGTCCACGGCGAGCGTCTTGCCGAACGCCACCGAGAGGTCGCGGACGTCGAGCAGGGGCTGATTGACGGCATCCATGCGACTATCCCCGCGAGAATGTCTTGCGCGGATCGAACGCATCGCGCACGGCCTCGCCGACGAAGATCAGGAGCGACAGCATGATCGCCACGGCGAAGAAGCCGGTGAAGCCGAGCCACGGCGCCTGTACGTTGGCCTTGCCCTGCGCCAGCAATTCGCCGAGCGACGGCGAGCCCGGCGGCAGGCCAAAGCCGAGGAAGTCCAGCGCCGTCAGCGTCATCACCGAGGACGACACGATGAAGGGCAGGAACGTCATGGTCGCCACCATCGCGTTCGGCAGCAAATGACGCCACATGATCACGCGGTTGGAGACGCCGAGCGCCCGCGCCGCCTGGATGTACTCGAAATTCCGCCCGCGCAAGAACTCCGCGCGAACCAGCCCGACCAGCGCGACCCAGGAGAACAGCAGCAAGATGCCGAGCAGCACGAAGAAGCCGGGCACCAGCACCGAGGACAGGATGAGGAGCAGGTACAGATACGGGATCGAACTCCAGATCTCGATGAAGCGCTGGAACAGCAGGTCGACCCAGCCGCCGAAATAGCCCTGCACGCCGCCGGCGACGATGCCGATCACCGAGGACAGGATGGTGAGCGTGAGGCCGAACAGCACCGAGATGCGGAAGCCGTAGATCAGGCGCGCCACCACGTCGCGGCCCTGGTCGTCGGTGCCGAGCCAGTTGTATTCGAGGTCGCGGCAGCCCTTCAGGCCCTTCTTCTCTACCACGGCCTTGCACTGTTCTTCCGTCAGCATCCAGGTCGGCTTCGACGGCGCCGGCGTCGGCAGATCGAGATTGTGCGTGTCGTAGGAATAGCGGATCGGCGGCCAAGCCATCCAGCCGCCCTTCTCCGCGATCAGCTTCTGCAGAAAGGGATCGCGATAGTCAGCGGCGGTCTCGAAATCGCCGCCGAAGGTGGTCTCGGAATAGCTGACGAAGGCCGGCCAATACAGCTTGCCGTCGTACTTGATCATGAAGGGCCGGTCGTTGGCAATCAGTTCCGCGAACAGCGAGACGATGAACAGCGCGAGGAAGATCCACAGCGACCAGTAGCCGCGGCGGTTGGCCTTGAAATTCTGCCAGCGGCGGCGGTTGAGCGGCGACAGCGCAAAGCGATGCCGCGTCGCCGGCGCGGCGGCGGGCGGCAACGGGGTCGAGGTTTCGACCGGTTCGGGCGCGAGCATCGCCATCAGACCTCCCGCGCCTCGAAATCGATCCTGGGATCGATCCACATATAGGTGAGGTCGGAGACCAGGCCGATCACGAGGCCGACCAGCGAGAAGATGAAGAGGTTGCCGAACACGACCGGATAATCGCGGTTGAGCACGCTCTCGAAACTCAGCAGCCCCAGCCCGTCGAGCGAGAAGATGGTCTCGATCAGGAGAGCGCCGGAAAAGAACGCGGTGATGAAGGCGCCGGGGAAACCCGCGATAACGATCAACATGGCATTGCGGAAGACGTGGCCATACAGCACCTGGCGCTCCGTGCACCCCTTGGCGCGCGCGGTCATGACATATTGCTTCCTTATCTCGTCGAGGAACGAGTTCTTGGTCAGCAGCGTCATGGTGGCGAAGGCGCCGAGGCCCATCGCGATCAGGGGCAGCGTGAGGTGCCAGAAGTAGTCGATGATCTTCCAGTACCACGGGAACTCCGACCAGCCGTCCGAGGTCAGGCCGCGCAGCGGGAACCAGTTGAAGAACGAGCCGCCCGCAAACAGGATGATCAGGAGGATCGCGAACAGGAAGCCGGGGATCGCGTAGCCGACGATGATCACGGCCGAGGTCCAGGTGTCGAAGCGCGAACCGTCGGCCACCGCCTTGCGCACGCCGAGCGGGATCGAGATCAGATAGGTGAGCAGCGTCAGCCAGAGCCCGAGCGAGATCGAGACCGGCAGCTTCTCCTTGATGAGCTGGATCACGCTGGTGTCGCGGAAATAGCTCTTGCCGAAATCGAAGCGGGCGTAATTCCCGACCATCAGCGCGAAGCGCTCATACGCGGGCTTGTCGAAGCCGAACTGCTTTTCGAGGTTCTTGATGAACTCCGGGTCGAGCCCCTGCGCGCCACGGTATTTCGAATTGACCGCGTCGGCGGATGCGCCGGCCTGCGGCGTACGGCCGGCAAAGTCGCCGGTCGACGAGCCGGAGATGCGCGAGGAACCGCCGGTATCGGCGCCGGACAGTTGGGCGATGACGCGGTCGACCGGGCCACCCGGCGCGAACTGCACGACCACGAAGGAGACGAAGAGAATGCCGAGCAAGGTCGGCACCATCAGCAGGATACGGCGGGCAATATAGGCAGCCATTATTGTTTCGCCTGATCGAGTTTGCCCGCCTTGGCGGCGTCATGCCACCAGATCACGCGCTCGCCGGATCCCGACGCGTCGATCTGATAACGCGGCAGGTTCTTCGGGCGCTCGAAGACGTCCCAATAGGCCAGCCGGTGGGTCTTGTTGTACCATTGCGGCACCCAGTAGCGGCCGGCGCGGAAAACGCGATCGAAGGCGCGGCAAGCGACAGTCAGTTCGGTGCGGCTCTCCGCCGCGATGATCTTTTCGATCAGGGCGTCGATGGCGGGGTTTTCGATGCCCGCGAGATTGTACGAACCCTTGGTCTTGGCGGATGACGAAGAGAAGTAGGCGCGCATCGAATCGCCCGGCGTCGTCGACATCGAGAAGCGCGTGATCGTCATGTCGAAATCGAAATCCTCCACCCGCGCACGGTATTGCACGGCATCGACCATGCGCGGGCTCGCCTCGATACCGAGCGTGCCCAGGTTCTTGATATAGGGCGCGTGATGCGGATTCAGCGATGGCTCGTCGTACAGGAACTCGATGCGGAACACCTCGCCGGCCGGCGTCATCCGCTTGCCGTCCTTGACGGTGAAGCCGGCTTCGTTGAGCAATTGCTGCGCCTTGCGCAACATGTTGCGATCCTGTCCCGAGCCGTCCGAGACCGGCGGCACATAGGGCTGGCCGAACACTTCGTCGGGCACCTGGCCGCGGAACGGCTCGAGCAGCTTCAATTCCTCCGGCGAGGGCGGCCCGCTCGCCATCATGTCCGAATTCTGGAACGGCGAATGCGTCCGCGCATAGGCGTCGTACATGATGGTCTTGTTGGTCCACTCGAAATCGAAGGCGTTGGTCAGCGCCTCGCGCACGCGGGGATCCCTGAACTTGTCGCGGCGCGTGTTGATGAACCAGCCCTGCGCGCCCGACGGCCGCTCGTCCGGCACCTGCTCGCGCTTGACGCGGCCATCCTTGACCGCGGGAAAGTCGTAGCGCGTCGCCCAGATGCGCGCGGTGAACTCCTCGCGGAACAGATAGTTCTTGCCGGTGAAGCCTTCGAACGCGACATCGCGGTCGCGGTAGAATTCGTAGCGGACCACGTCGTAATTGAAGTAGCCGCGGCAGACCGGCAGGTTCGCGCCCCACCAGTCCTTGACGCGGTCGTATTCGACGTAGCGATTGACCTCGAACTTGCCGACCTTGTACGGCCCGGAACCCAGCGGCGTATCGAGCGTGGATTCGTCGAACGGCCGCGTCTCGTAGTATTTCTTCGAGAAGATCGGCAGGCCCGCGACATAGAGCGGCACGTCGCGCGCGCGCTTCTCGGCAAAGCTGACGACGACCGTCGCATCGTCGGCCGCCTCGGCGCCCTTCACGTCGCGCATCTGAACCTGGATGAGCGGATGGCCCTTGGCCTTCAGCGTGTTGATCGACCAGGCGACGTCATGTGCGGTGATCTTCGATCCGTCGTGAAACTTGGCCGCGGGGCGCAGCGTGAAGCGGTAGGTCAGCTTGTCCGGGGAAATCCGCACTGATCTGGCGGCGAGCCCGTACATCGCGTCCGGCTCGTCGCCGGCGCGCGCCATCAGCGCGGCGAAGGTCAGGTCCATGCCCTGCGCGCCCTCGCCCTTGAGGATGTAGGCATTGAGCGAGTTGAAGGTCTGGTAGGACTGGTTATAGGCGCGCGTCGAGGGGATGGTCGAAAACAGGCCGCCCTTGGGGGCGGCGACGTTGACGTAGTCGAAATTGCTGAAGTCGGCGGGGTATTTCAGATCGCCGAACGCCGAGATGCCGTGCAATTCCGGGCCGGCCGCTTCCGAAGCCAGCAGCCGCCCCGGCCGCAACAGGCTCAGCGCCCCTGCACCGAGGCCGAGGACGTGGCGGCGGGAGAATTGCGCCATGCGGGATATATCCTTCAAGAGCGCTTGCCGTTTTTGGCAGCCTTGTCGGCGTCGAACCACCACAGCGACGGCCAGCCCGACTGGCCGTATTTCGGCAGTTCGGACGGTCGGCCAAAGCGGTCCCAGCGCGCGGTGCGGACCTTGGGATAATTCCACTGCGGCACGACGTAATTGTTCCACAAAAGAACCCGGTCGAGCGCCTTGGTGGCAGCCACCAGGTCGGCTCGGTCCTTGGTGAAGATGACACGATCGATCAGCTTGTCGACCGCCGGATTCTTGATACCGATGACGTTGCGTGAGCCGGCCATGTCGGCGGCCTGGGACCCCCAGAACTCGCGCTGCTCGTTTCCGGGCGACAGCGATTCCGGCCACGACGACACGACGATGTCGAAATCCCAGCTGCGGAGCCGGTTCTCATACTGCGTC
Organism: uncultured Bradyrhizobium sp.; assembly: GCA_964609175.1. GTDB lineage: Bacteria > Pseudomonadota > Alphaproteobacteria > Rhizobiales > Xanthobacteraceae > Bradyrhizobium. The sequence continues at coordinate 11,184 of CAZSRR010000014.1, read as the reverse complement.
GGATCGATCGTACGCACGCTGACGGTGATGCCGAGGCGCTCCAGCGAAGGCTTGAAGAACAGCATCACCCGCTCGAAGCTCGCATCGCCATTGAGCAGTTCGAGCGCGAACGGCTTTCCAGTCTTGCTGTCGGTCAGCTTGCGGTCACGCACCTCGTAACCGGCCTCCTTCAGCAGCTTCATCGCCTCGCGCAGATTTTCGCGCACGGCTTCAGGGTTTCCGCCGACAGGGTTGGTGTACGGCTTGGTGAAGACTTCCGGCGGCACTTCGGCGCGGACGGTTTCGAGGATTTCCAGTTCCTTGCCTTCGGGCAATCCGCTGCAAGCGAGTTCGGTGCCGTCGAAATAGCTGCTGATGCGCTTGTACTGGCCGTAGAAGATCTGCTTGTTCATCTCCTCGAAGTCGAAGGCGAAATTGAGCGCGCGACGGACCCGCTGATCCCGAAACTGCTCGCGCCTGATGTTCATCGCGAACGCCTGCATGATGCCGGAGCTTCGGTTCGGAAATTCCTCGAGCACGACGCGCTTGTCGTTGACCGCCGGGAAATCGTACGCCGTCGCCCAGTTCTTGGCGCTGTTTTCGGTACGCCAATCGACCTGGTCGCCCTTGAAGGCTTCGAGCGCTACCGACCCGTCGCGGAAATATTCGTAGCGCAGTTCGTCGAAATTGTTGCGGCCGACGGCAAAGCCGAGGTCTCGGCCCCAGTATTCCTTGACCCGCTCCAGCGTCACCGTCCTGCCGGCCGCGAATTCCTTGATGCGGTAGGGGCCGGAGCCGAGCGGCTTCTCCAGCGTGGTCGCGGAGATATCGCGCTTGCGGCCTTCGCTGTCGGTGCCTTCCCACCAATGCTTGGGGAGAATCGTGAGCTGGCCCACGATCTGCGGCAGTTCGCGGTTGCCCGGAGCATCGAAGGTGAACTTGATGTCGCGCTCGCCGGTCTTTTCCGCCTTCACGACGTGGCGGTAATAGGCCGAATATTGCGGGTGATGCTGCTTGAAGGAATCCAGCGAGAAGATCACGTCCTCCGGCGTCACCGGCTTGCCGTCATGCCACTTCGCCTCGGCGCGAAGCCGGTAGACGACGAACGAAAAATCGTCGGGATGGCTGACCAGTTCGGCGAGCGCGCCATATTCGGTCGACACCTCGTCCAGCGACGCCGTCATCAGGGATTCGTAAATGAGTCCCACCGCGCCGGCGAGCGAACCTTTGACGCCGGCGACGGCAAGATTGAAGTTGTCGAAGGTACCGACCGATATCTGTCGCACCGTGCCGCCCTTCGGGGCATCCGGGTTGACGTAGTCGAACCGCTTGAAGTCCGCCGGATATTTCACTTCGCCGAACAGCGACAACGCATGCCGCCACGTCGGCTCGGTTGTGGCTTGCGCGTGTGCAGGACCGATCCCGGGGTGCGGGACGAGTCCAAGCAAGGGGCCCATGGCGGCGGCCGAGCCGCTTTGGAGGAGATGTCGTCGGGTGATAGCCAAATCAGAATTCCTGTTGCTGACGCCAGTGCAGTTGCTTTCGCGGTCCGCCGCCCCGACGCGCACACCGCAAGTCAACGAGCCGGGCTAGTGAGGCCCCAATATAAGGCAAGGGTTCGACAAATGACGTTGCTTTTTGCCCATGATAACAGCCCGGAAACCTTCACCGTGCGGCGAAACGCCCCAATAACAACACCGCGAGGCGCATAAGCAAACGGCCAGGCAGGGCCTGGCCGTCAGATTGTGCGCAAGTCTATGCCGGACCGGCGAAATATTACTTCGCCGCGGTCGGCAGCGGGGCCGGCTTTTCCGACAGCGAATTCAGATAGGCGATCACGTCGGCGCGTTCGCTGTCCTTGGCGATGCCGGCAAAGCCCATCGCGGTGCCGGGAACGAAGGCCTTCGGATTGGCGAGGAACTTGTTGAGGTCGTCGAAGGTCCAGGTGCCGCCCTTGCCCTTGAGCGCAGCGGAGAAGTTGAACCCGCCGCGGCCGGCGCCCTTTGCCTCGTTGACGACGCCGTAGAGGTTCGGGCCGACGCGGTTCGGGCCGCCCTTCTCGAAGGTGTGGCAGGCGGCGCACTTCTTGGCGGCGCCGGCGCCCTTCTCGACCGAGGCGGTCTGCAGCAGCTTCTCGATCGGCTCGGCGGGCGCGGCGGCTTCCTTGGCGCCGCCATGCGCGGCGTCTTCCTTTACCGCGATCTCAAAGCCCGGCTTTTCCGGCTTCACAGGCGCGAAGATCGCGTGCGCGGCGAAGCTCGTCAGCAGGACGAGAATGCAGGTGCCGAGGATGGCGCCGATAATCTTGTTGAGTTCGAAGGAGTCCATAACGGATCAGGCTCCAGACCGGAAAGTTCGACTGAAGGCCGGCAAATCGGCCGCGGATGCGCGTCAGGAATCAGGCTTTCGTGCATCCCCTCAGCAGGGTTGAGATATCGGTTTGCCCGGGCTATGGCAACCCGTATAAACGTCCCGGCTTTCCGCCAGTCCCCCATTTATTTCCGGCCTGTTCGCAATGGCCGGCAGGCGCGTTCCGGATGACCCAAACCCGCATACTGGTTCTGATTCCCGCCCGCATGGCGGCGACCCGCCTGCCCGGCAAACCTCTGCTCGACATCGGCGGCCTGCCGATGATCGTCCACGTGCTGCGGCGGGCGGAAGAGGCCAAAATTGGCCGGGTGGCGGTTGCCACCGATACGCCGGAGATCGCCGCTGCCGTGAAGGCCGCCGGCGGCGAGGTGGTGATGACCCGCGCCGATCATCCCTCCGGCTCCGACCGGATTGAGGAGGCGATGCGGACGATCGACCCGACGGGCGAGGCCGGGATCGTGGTCAATCTGCAGGGCGATTTTCCGATCATCGATCCGGCGACCATCCGCGCCGCGCTGCCGCCGCTCGACGACCCCGCGGTGGACATCGCGACCCTGGCCTCGCAGATCCATACGGCGGAAGAGGATCTGGCCCCCAGCGTGGTCAAGGCGGTAGGCTCGCCGATCGGCCCCAACCGGCTTCGCGCGCTCTATTTCACCCGCGCCACGGCGCCTCATGGCGACGGCCCTCGCTACCACCATATCGGCCTCTACGCCTACCGCCGCGCGGCGCTGCAGCGGTTCGTGGCGCTGCCGCCCTCGCCGCTGGAGCGGCAGGAGAAGCTGGAGCAGTTGCGCGCGCTGGAGGCCGGGATGCGGATCGACATCACCCTGGTCGACAGCGTGCCGCGCGGCGTCGACACCCCGGCCGACCTCGAAACCGCCCGCAAGATACTAGCCAAGGGACACTAGCCAAGGCCTGACCGGCTGCCTAAAAGCCCCGCATGACCAAAAAGCTGAAAATCGCGTTCCAGGGCGAGCCTGGCGCCAACTCCCATATCGCCATCGTCGAGGCCTATCCCCACGCCGAGCCGTTGCCCTGCCCGACCTTCGAGGACGCGCTGGCTGCGATCTCATCGGGCGAGGCCGACCTCGGCATGATCCCGATCGAGAATTCGGTCGCCGGCCGGGTCGCCGACATCCATCATTTGCTGCCGCAGTCCGGCTTGTTCATCGTCGGCGAATGGTTCTTGCCGATCCACCATCAATTGATGGCGCCACGCGGTGCCAAGCTTTCCGACATCAAGACCGTCGAGAGCCACGTCCATGCGCTCGGACAGTGCCGCCGCATCATCCGCAAGCTCGGCATCAAGCCGATCGTCTCGGGCGACACCGCCGGCAGCGCCCGCATCGTCGCCAAACGCGGCGACAAGCATTGCGCCTCGATCGCCTCGCGGCTGGCCGCCGAGATCTACGGCCTCGATATCCTGGCCGAGGACGTCGAGGACGAGACCCACAACACCACGCGCTTCGTGGTGCTGGCGCGCGAGGCGAAATGGGCCGAGCGCGGCTCCGGGCCGCTGGTGACGACGTTTGTCTTCCGGGTGCGCAACCTGCCGGCCGCGCTCTACAAGGCGCTGGGCGGCTTCGCCACCAACGGCGTCAACATGACCAAGCTGGAAAGCTACATGGTCGACGGCGAGTTCTTCGCCACCCAGTTCTATGCCGACGTCGACGGCCATCCCGACGACACGGGGCTCGCCTTTGCGCTGGAGGAACTGAAATTCTTCTCGCGGGAATTGCGCATCGTCGGCGTCTATCCGGCGCAGCCGTTCCGCGCGACGTTCAGCGAGAAGGCGGATTGACGTTGCGCGCCGCGGCGGCAACCTGACAGGCCGCGGCTGTTGGCGCACCTGCGGCTGACAGCCCGCGCACGCCGCTTCGCTCAGGCCACCTTCCTGTCGGCGGGCCCGCCGGAACGAAGCCCGCGATTGCGCCGCTCGGGACCGCGGTAGTTCGGGTCGTTGTCGACGCGGCGGTTGAGGGCACCGGAGCGCAATTTCACGAAGAATTCGTGAACCTCGCTCGCGAGCCGATCTGCCGCACCCGATACGCCGTTGGAGGCTTCAAGCACGTGATCGGCCGAACGGCTGGTCTGGCCGATCGCATCGTTGACCGTCGAAATGCTCGACGCCAGGGTATGCGATCCGGAAGCCGCCATCTGGACGTTCTGCGAAATCTCACGGGTCGCGGCCCCCTGCTGCTCCACCGCGCTTGCGATCGCGGTCGTCACCTCGTCGATCCGGCGCATCGCTTCCCCGACTTCCTTGACCAGGGCCACGGCGCTCCCCGTCGACGCCTGGATCCCGGAGACATGCCGGGAGATTTCCTGGGTGGCCTTGGCGGTCTGCTCGGCCAGCGACTTGACCTCTTGCGCGACCACGGCGAAGCCGCGGCCGGCTTCGCCCGCCCGCGCGGCTTCGATGGTCGCATTGAGCGCCAGCAGATTGGTCTGCGCGGCGATGGCCTGAATCAGATCCACCACCGAGGAGATGCTTTGCGCGGCTTCGGCCAGTCCTTCGATCTCGCTCTCCGAGCGCTGCGTGACCGCGCCAGCGTTGCGCACCGTCGAATTCGACAACGCGATCTGGCGGCCGATCTCGACGATCGAGCTGCTGAGTTCTTCCGCTGCGGCGGCGACGGTCTGGACGTTGCCAGCCGTCCGTTCGGAGGCGGAAGCGGCCGACGCAGCCTGGCTTGTCGCCTCGCCGGCAATTCCGGTGAGGGTGGTGGCAGTCCGCTTCATGATCGCGGCGTTGTCGCCCACCAGCGCAAGCAGATTTGTCGACGTGCTGCGGAACTCCTCGACCGCCCTTTCCATGTTACGAGTCATCGCCTCTCGCGCTTCGACTTCCTGGGCGAAGCTCTTCGCGGCCTGCTGTTGCGCGATGACATTGTCACGGAATTTGGCGACCGCACCGGCGACCTGTCCGATCTCGTCGCCGCGCGCCGCGGTCTCGAACTTCACCGACGTGTCGCCGCCGGACAGCCGCTCGGAATCCGCGACCAGTTGCGCAATCGGGTGGGTGATGGAGCGCGCGACCAGCAACGCCGTCGCGACGCCGATGCCAAGCCCCAGCGCGAGCAGGATCCACTGCGTCATCAAGAGGGTCTCCACACGCCCGGCGACGCTACGGCTGTCGCTGGCGAGCATTTCCTGCTGATTTGTCTTGATGCCGCCGGACCGATTGCCGCTCGCATCCCTCTTGCCATCGAGCAGGTCGAGGATCTTGGCCGCACGGGGGGCCGCCTCCGTGGCGAGAATGAACACCGGCGCATTCCATTCGGGCGACTGCCGCAGCGCGAATATCCGCTCCGGCAGCGGCGCGAACGCGGCTTCGGCCTTCGCGATGGCCTCGAGATAGCCCTTCTGCGTTTCGGTCGGCAGAGCGCTGTTCGTCTTCAGCCGCGAAAGCGCCGCCTTGAAATTGGCCAGCGGCGTCCCGAACCTCTCGCGATCCGCCGCGTCACCCGACGCGACATAAAGCCGGAGCTGCGAGCCGGCCGCCGCCAGATTGCCGCGTACATCGGCCATCATTTTCAGCAGGCGCTTGCGTTCGGGACTGGAATCCAGTGTTTCCTCTTCGTCGATCATCCGGGTGATCTGGTCGAACATCGCCGCGATCAGCGGCGTGACCTCGGTCGAGAGCATCTTGGTGGCCGGATAGGCCTCCGGGGTAAAGGCCACGCTCTCGGCCCTGGCCTGCATCGCGCGCAGTTCGGCGATCAGGCCTTTCGCCTCGGCCCAGATCGCCTTCTCTGAACTGGTGAGTTCAGCCGCCAGCCGATCGAACTCGCTGCTGGTCCGGTCCAGTTCGGCCCACGTCGCAGCGCGCTCCCCCTTGCCTTTCGGATCGCCGGTGAGGAGATAGCCCCGCAGCGTCGACAGCGTCGAATATAGATTGCCGACGAGCTGCGTGCTGGCGATGGCCACGGGTGCGCGAAAATCGACGACGCGCGTGAAGCGAGAGGAAATTTCCGAGGTCGCGTAGGCCGTATAGGTGACGGTCGCAGCGAGCAGAATGCAGATCGCTGCGAAACCTGCCAGCAGCCTGCCCTGGATGCGAAGGCTGAAAAACGACATCGGAATACGCCCCTGCTGAAGGAAATCCTTGCGAAAAGCACGCAAGTTCAATGCGGCCCACGACGGCTGCGTGCTCCGAACGGAATGCGATTTATGGTTAGGATTGCGCTGACGACTTAAGTAAAAATGAAATTTACCATCCGTGTAAACACGGCTTGCAACCCGCAGCAGTTGCGGGCCATCGACTAGAGCCGTTTCGTTGCGATTGCATCGGAACGGGGCTCCAGATCCTGGTTTTGACGCCTTTTTCTTGACGCGAACCGGTTTCCAATTCGCTGGAAAACGCTCTAGGCAGCAGCCATTCTTTTCAACCCGAACGCGTCCGCCAGCAGACTATAGGACTTCTTCCGCGCGTCGTGGTCATACACGGCCGTGATGATCATCAGTTCATCCGGCCGACTTGCCGTGATCATCGGCTGCAACTTGGCCATGATCGTCGCCGGCGTGCCGACGAACAGCCGCGAGCGGTTGCGCATCACCGAAGCGCGTTCGGCGTCCGAATAAGGGTAGGCCTGCGCTTCCTCGACGCTCGGCAGCGGCAAATATTGTCCGCGGTCGCGGCGCAGCCGGTTGAGGTCCATCGAGGAGGCCAGCGTTTCGGCTTCCGCATCGGTTTCGGCCGCGATCGCGGCGACGGCGAGGATGCCGTGCGGGCCGTCGCGCCAGCCGGACGGCTTGAAATGATTGCGGTAGTTGGTCATCGCCGCCACCGCATCATAGGACGCAAAATGATGCGCGAACGCAAACCCCATCCCGACCTGGGCCGCGAGTTCCGACGAATAGTCGCTCGAGCCGAGCAGCCAGATCGGCGGCAGCGGCGTATCGTCAGGCATCGCCACCACGTTGTTGTAGGGATGGCCGGCCGGGAAGCCGCGGGTTTCCCACAACACCAGTTCGCTCAGCCGTTCGAGGAAATCGTCGCCGTCGCGGCGGTCGAGCCGGCTGCGCAGCGCGTGCGCGGTGGCGCCATCGGTTCCGGGCGCGCGGCCGAGGCCGAGATCGATCCGGCCGGGAAACAGCGCTTCCAGCATCTTGAAGCGTTCGGCCACCACCAGCGGCGCATGGTTGGGCAGCATCACGCCGCCGGAGCCGACGCGGATGTTCTTCGTCACCGCGGCGATCTGACCGATCATCAGGTCGGGCGCCGGACTCGCCACCGAAGCCAGATTGTGGTGCTCGGCGAGCCAGTAGCGCACATAGCCAAGCCCATCGACATGGCGCGCCAGATCGATGCTGTTCTGCAGCGCGCGGGCCGGACGGGCGCCCGTGGTGACGACGGAAAGGTCGAGGACGGAAAGCGGGATCATGGGGGTAAGCTAGTGCCATTGGGTCGGGCGACAAAGGCCCGCGCCATGCAGATCAGGTCCGCGCCTGTGGGGAAAAGATCACTCCCCTTCGCCTCCGACAGTGGGCCAATTATACCACCTTATTATTTTATAGATCTCTGCCCACTATCGCAACGCCTCAAACGGCTCCAAAATCGCTATTTCTGACAAATAAGTGGATTTTTTGCCGCCCAATCGCCTCTTTTGCACAACCCTTAAAAGCTATCGATTCTCGCTCGATTGGGCTACTTCCCATGCAGGATGGGCTGTTTGGTCCAACCCGTTTGGCCTATTTTAGCTCATCGACGCTAGACCCGATGTCCTTCCACCCTTTCGGAGCGCTTGTGAGTGCCATGACCGAGAACACGCCCGCCGCTTCGGACGGCCATCGCGCTCTGCACTCGCCCAAAATCTCTTTCGAGTTCTTTCCGCCCAAGAGCGAAGAGATGGAACGGAGCCTGTGGGAGACCATCAACCGGCTGGCGCCGCTGGCCCCCAATTTCGTGTCGGTGACCTATGGCGCGGGCGGCTCGACCCGGGAGCGCACCCATTCGACCATCGCCCGCATCCTGAGAGAGACCCGCCTGACGCCGGCGGCGCATCTGACCTGCGTCGGCGCGCCAAAGGGCGAGATCGACGACGTGGTGGCGCGCTATCACGAGATCGGCGTCCGCCACATCGTGGCGCTCCGTGGCGATCCCACCACCGGCATCGGCACCGCCTATCACGCCCATCCGCAGGGCTACCAGAGTTCGCCGGACCTGATCGAAGGCATCAAGAAGCGTTATCCGGACATCGAGATTTCGGTGTCGGCCTATCCCGAGAAGCATCCGGAGAGCCCGACCATCGACGCGGATATCGATATGCTCAAGGCCAAGGTCGATGCCGGCGCGACGCGCGCCATCACCCAGGTGTTCTTCGACAACGATCTCTACTTCCGCTACCTCGATCGCGTCCGCGCCCGCGGCATCGACATCCCGATCGTCCCCGGCATCATGCCGATGCACAATTTCAAGCAGGCGCGCGGCTTCGTGACCCGCGCCGGCACGACGGTACCGTCCTGGCTCGCGGAAAAATTCGAAGGCCTCGACGAGGACGCCGAGACTCGCAAGCTGGTGGCGGCCACCGTGGCGGCCGGCCAGGTGCAGAAGCTCGCCAAGCACGGCGTCGACACCTTTCATTTCTACACCATGAACCGCGCGGACCTGGTGTTCGCGATCAGCCATTTGCTGGGGATTCGCCCCAATGGCGCACAGAAAGCCGCCTGATCCGATGAGCGCTCCAGTTTCACCGAAGCGTACCGCCCTGCTCGCCGCCGCCCGCGAACGCATTCTGGTGCTCGACGGCGCCATGGGCACGATGATCCAGGCGCTCCAGTACGACGAGGTCGCGTTTCGCGGCGCGCGGTTTGCGGACTTCCATCGCGACGTCCGCGGCAACAACGATTTGCTGATCCTGACCCAGCCGCAGGCGATCGAGGCCATCCACGCCGCCTATTTGCGGGCCGGCGCCGACATCGTCGCAACCAACACGTTTTCCTCGACCTCGATCGCGCAGGCCGACTACGACATGGCCGACCTTGCCTATGAACTGAACCGCGACGGCGCCAAACTCGCGCGCGCCGCGGCCGAGCGCGTCAGCGCCGAGGACGGCAAGCCGCGCTTCGTCGCGGGCGCGCTGGGCCCGACCAACCGCACCGCCTCGATCTCGCCCGATGTGGCCAATCCCGGCTACCGCGCCGTCACTTTCGACGATTTGCGCAAGGCCTATGGCGAGCAGGTCAACGGGCTGTTGGACGGCGGCGCCGACCTGCTGCTGGTCGAAACCATCTTTGACACGCTGAACGCCAAGGCGGCGCTCTACGCGATTTCAGAGATCCTCGAGGCGCGTGGCATCGATGTGCCCGTGATGGTCTCGGGCACGATCACCGACAAGTCCGGCCGGCTGCTGTCGGGCCAATTGCCGGAGGCGTTCTGGAATTCGGTGCGGCATGCCAAGCCGGTCACCATCGGATTCAACTGCGCGCTCGGCGCCGAAGACCTGCGCGCCCATATCGCCGATATCGGCCGCGTCGCCGATACGCTGGTCTGCGCCTATCCGAATGCCGGATTGCCCAACGAATTCGGCCAGTACGACGAAAGCCCGGAATACATGGCGCGCCTGATCGGCGAGTTCGCCGAGGCCGGGCTCGTCAACATCGTCGGCGGCTGCTGCGGCACCACGCCGGAACATATCGCAGCGATCGCCGCCGCCGTCGCGCCCTACAAGCCGCGCGCCGTTCCCACCATCGAACCGCGACTGCGGCTGTCGGGGCTGGAGCCGTTCGCGCTGACGCCGGCGATACCCTTCGTGAATGTCGGCGAGCGCACCAACGTCACCGGTTCCGCCAAATTCCGCAAGCTGATCACCGCGGGCGACTACACCGCGGCGCTGCAGGTGGCGCGCGACCAGGTCGAGAACGGCGCGCAGATCATCGACGTCAACATGGATGAGGGCCTGCTCGATTCCGAAGCCGCGATGGTGACGTTTCTCAACCTCATCGCTGCCGAGCCCGATATCGCCCGCGTCCCCGTGATGGTGGACTCCTCAAAGTTCAACGTGATCGAAGCCGGCCTGAAATGCGTTCAGGGCAAGCCGGTGGTGAACTCGATCTCGATGAAGGAAGGCGTCGAGAAGTTCATCCACGAGGCCCGGATCGCGCACCGCCACGGCGCGGCCGTCGTGGTGATGGCGTTCGACGAGGTCGGCCAGGCCGATACGTTCGCGCGCAAGACAGAGATCTGCAAGCGCGCTTATGACATTCTGGTCGATCAGGTCGGCTTTCCCCCCGAAGACATCATCTTCGACCCGAACATCTTTGCCATCGCGACAGGGCTCGAAGAGCACAACAATTACGGCGTCGACTTCATCGAGGCGACGCGCTGGATCCGCGAAAACCTGCCGGGCGCGCACGTTTCCGGCGGCGTGTCCAATCTGTCGTTCTCGTTCCGCGGCAACGAGCCGGTGCGCGAGGCGATGCATTCGGTGTTCCTGTATCACGCCATCAAGGCCGGCATGGACATGGGCATCGTCAATGCCGGGCAGATGATCGTCTATGACGACATCGATCCCGAGCTGCGCCAGGTTTGCGAGGACGTCATCCTCAACCGCGATCCTGGCGCCTCCGAGCGGCTGCTGGCGCTCGCGGAAAAATTCCGTGGCAAGGAGAAGCAGAGCAAGGAGCAGGACCTCGCCTGGCGCGAATGGCCGGTCGAGAGGCGGCTCAGCCACGCGCTGGTGCACGGCATCACCGAATTCATCGAGCAGGACACCGAAGCGGCGCGGCTGACGGTGGAACGTCCGCTGAACGTGATCGAAGGCCCGCTGATGGACGGCATGAACATCGTCGGCGACCTGTTCGGCGCCGGCAAGATGTTCCTGCCGCAGG
>CAZSRR010000013.1:0-157656 GCA_964609175.1 uncultured Bradyrhizobium sp. | reverse complement strand
CGCCAAAGCCGGCGTCGAGCATCTGCGCTCGATCCGGATGGGGTTTGAGCGGCTAGGCATCGTCTGCGGCGTCGAGGGCGACGACCTCGTCGTGCCCTCCAACCAGACCATGAAGATCCACGACGATTTCGGCGGCCATGTGCCGAAGCTGGAGGATCAGCCCTGGCCGGCCTTTCCGGCCGACCTGATGTCGATTGCGATCGTCACCGCCACGCAATGCGACGGCGTGATCCTGATGTTCGAAAAGATGTTCGAATCGCGGATGTTCTTCGTCGACAAGCTGATCGCGATGGGCGGCCGCATCGTGCTGTGCGATCCGCACCGCGCCATCGTCGCCGGCCCAAGCCGGCTGCGCGGCTCGGTGATGACCTCGCCCGACATCCGCGCCGGCATGGCCATGCTGCTGGCCGCGGTCGCCGCCGAAGGCACCAGCACCATCAACAACGCCGACCAGATCGAGCGCGGCTATGAGCGCATCGAGGAGCGGCTCAATGCGCTGGGCGCAAAGATCACGCGCGTTCCGGAACGGGCACGGGGCGACTAGAACCTTTTCTTCACGCCAACCCGTCTTCCGCCGCACCCGAGAGGTCCGATCGGACCAGCCCGGCGGTCCCAACTTAAAGACATTCTAAGTCATGGACTGAGCGCTATTTGCGCCACTCCGCAAATAATGGCCTATCTACGACCCGGGATCGCTGCATCGGGATCGCTGTTCATGACCAAGACCTTGCCGCTCGGACAGGCCCCGCGGGGCTTCATCGGCCGGATTCGCGCCATCGACGCGGCGGCGTGCCCATCCGTGCTGACAGCAACCGAACTGGAAAGCCGCCTCGTCGAAATGGGCTTCGTGGAAGACGCGCGGGTGGAAATCCTGCACGAGGGAATGTTCGGCGCCGACCCGATCGCGGTCCGCGTCGACAACGCAACCGTCGCCATCCGCCGCCGCGAAGCCATGGCCATCATGGTCGATTGATCTGATGGACGCTCGCACCACGGTATCGCTGAGCCTCGCGCTGGTCGGAACACCGAATAGCGGCAAGACCGCGCTGTTCAACGCCCTTACCGGAAGCCGGCAGCGCTCGGCCAATTATCCGGGCGTGACCGTCGAGCGAAAATCGGGCGCGTTCGTCACACCGGCGGGCCGCAGCGTTGCGATCATCGACCTGCCCGGCACCTATTCGCTCAGGGGCCGCAGTCCGGACGAGGAAATCACCCGCGAGGTGGTTCTCGGCGAGATGCAGGACGAAGCCGCGCCGAACTGCATCGTGTGCGTCGCCGACGCGACCAATCTTCGACTGAGCATCCGACTCGTGCTGGAACTGAAGCGCGTGGGACGGCCGATGCTGCTGGTCCTCAACATGTTCGACCTTGCGCGCCACCGCGGCATCAAGATCGATCTCGACCGCCTTGCATCGGAACTCGGGATTCCCGTCACCACGTCGGTTTCGGTTCGCAAGGGCGGCACCGCCGATCTGTTGCAGCGGCTGGACGCATTCGTTCCCACCGGCGAGGTCGCCGCCAGCACATGGCGACCGCTTTCGGCACACGAACTGCGCGTGCTGCAGCGGGATGCCGACCGGATCATTGCAAGCGCCGTAACGCCTCCGGCGAAGCCGGATAATTTGACGACCCGGATCGATTCCGTGGTGCTGCAGCCGGCGGCCGGCCTGCTGATCCTGCTGACGATCCTGTTCGTCATGTTCCAGGCCGTGTTCCGTGGAGCCCAGCCGCTGATGGAACTGTTGTCGGGCAGCTTCGCTGCGCTCGGTCAATTGGTCCAGACGACGCTGCCGGACGGCCTGCTGCAGAGCTTCTTGCAGAACGGCGTGATATCCGGGGTCGGCAGCGTCGTCGTTTTCCTGCCGCAGATCGTCATCCTGTTCTTCTTCATCCTGATGCTGGAAGATTTCGGCTACATGGCGCGGGCCGCGTTCCTGATGGATCGCATCATGGGCGGCGCCGGGTTGCACGGCCGCGCCTTCATCCCCCTGCTGTCGAGTTTTGCCTGCGCCATTCCGGGGATCATGGCGGCGCGCGTGATCGACCACCGTCGCGACCGGCTGACCACGATCATGATCGCGCCGCTGATGACCTGTTCGGCGCGCATCCCGGTCTACACGCTGATCATTTCCGCGTTCGTTCCGCAACGGGACGTGTTTGGCTGGATCGATCTGCAAGGCCTCGTGATGTTCGGCCTCTATACCGCCGGCATTGCAAGCGCGCTCGGGGTGTCGTTCTTCATCAAGTTCGTGATGGGGCGGGATTACGAGCCGTCACCGTTCATGATGGAACTGCCGGACTACAAGCTGCCGCGCGTCAAAAGCATCGCGCTCGGCGTCTACGTACGCGCCAAGGCTTTTCTTTACCGCGCCGGAACGACGATCTTCTCGATGATGGTGCTGATCTGGTTCCTGGCCTCGTTCCCGCAGCCGCCTGCCGGCGCGGAGGGGCCCGCCATCAATTACAGCCTGGCCGCGATGATCGGACGCACCCTCGAGCCGGCCCTCGCACCGCTTGGCTTCAACTGGCAGATCGCGGTCGCCCTCATCCCCGGCATGGCCGCGCGCGAAGTCGCGGTTGCTGCGCTGGGCACCGTCTACGCCATCGAAGGCGGCAAGGAAGCCGCGGACCAGATCGGCGAGGCGCTCGCCAGCAACTGGAGCCTCGCCACCGCCATCTCGTTGCTGGTCTGGTACATCTTCGCGCCGCAATGCGCCTCGACGCTGGCCGTGATCCGCCGCGAAACCGGCAGCTGGAAATGGATGGCCGTGACCTTCGGCTACATGCTGGCGCTGGCCTATGCCGGGTCGTTCCTCGCCTATAATCTCGCGGTGGCCCTCGGCGCCGGAGGCCGCTGACGGCCTCCGTCCGGCGCGCAAATTTCGCCCGATCGCGATTGCACGCCCTGCATGATCGGTTAAAGAGACCAGCCCCGGCGAGGATGAAACGGCGGCCAAGCCGAGCCGCAATGGTCTTGTTTGCATGGCTTTATCGGACAAAGTCGAAACTGCACCGATCGCGTCAACCGCGCCCGCGGCGGTGCCCGGCCGCCAGCTTGCGATCGAGCTTGCGGAGACGCTGAAGCTCGCGGCGCCGATTGCGATGACGCAACTCGGCCAGATCGCGATGATGACGACGGACCTCGCCATGATCGGCCGCCTCGGTTCCGAGGCGTTGGCCGCCGCGTCGCTGGCGCATACCATTCTGTTCGTCAGCTTCACCTTCGGCATGGGGCTGGTTTCCGCCGTCGCGCCGCTGGCCGCGCAGGCGTTCGGCGCACGCGACCCTCATCTGATCCGCCGCGCGCTGCGCGTCGGCCTGTGGGCGGCGCTGATCGTCTCGCTGCCGCTGATGGCGCTGCGGTTCTGGGCCGAGCAGATCCTGCTGATGCTGGGCCAGTCGCCCGCGACGTCTCATCACGCGCAGGAATATCTCGCCGGACTCGTTTGGACCATTCTGCCGGCGCTGTGGTTCATGGCGATCCGCGGCTTCATGAGCGCGATCAACCGCCCCGAGCCGGTGCTCTGGATCACGCTGGCCGCGATCCCGGCCAACGCGCTGCTGGTCTACATCCTGCTGTTTGGCGCCTTCGGCCTGCCGCCGCTCGGCCTGTTCGGCGCGGGGCTTGGTACATCCATTGTCAATGTCGGCATGTTCCTGGCGGTGGTGTGGTTTGCAACCTATCGCCGGCCATTCCGGAAATACCGCGTGTTCGGCCATTTCTGGCGCATGGACTGGCCGTTGATTGGACGGTTGATCGTGATCGGCGCGCCGATCTCGTTTTCCTTCCTGCTCGAATACGGCCTGTTCGGCGCCGCCGGCCTGCTGATGGGGCTGATCAGCACGACGGCGCTGGCGGCACACCAGATCGCGCTGCAGGTCGCCGCCATCCTCTACATGGTGCCGTTCGGCATCAGCATGGCCGCCACGGTGCGCGTCGGACAGGCCGTCGGCCGCGGCGACGCCGGCGCGATCCGCCGCGCGGGCCACGTCGCGACGTCGCTCGGCATCGTGCTCGCGGCGGTGCTCACGCTCGCCGTCATCGTCTTCCGCTTCGGGATCGCCGAGCTCTTCCTCGGCGAGCGCACGGATGCCACCGCACATCTCGCGGCGACGCTGCTGCTGGTCGGATCGACCTTCTTCATCGCCGACGCGATCCAGACCGTTGCGGCCGGTGCGCTGCGCGGCATGAACGACACCCGCGTGCCGCTGCTGTTCGCCATCCTCAGCTACTGGCTGATCGGCTTTGCCGCCGCGTACGCGCTCGGCTTCTGGACCTCATGGAGCGCGGTCGGCGTCTGGACCGGGCTCGCGATCGGGACCGCGGTTTACGCCGCGCTGCTGCTCATGCGCTTCCACCGGATGGCGGGGCGCTTTCGAACGCCATGACGGCGCCAAGAGCGCGATGATATTGGAAGATCATCGCGCCTTCGGCTATTGTGGTCTATTTCCCGGCCGTTGCGCTCACAATCCGCTTGCAGGGCTCCGACAGGCCGTCGAAATTGTCATTGAGGCATTTGCGAATGCGACCGCCGCCGGGACTGATGCCGGCGCACAGCCGCGAATAGTCGGCCTTGCAGGCTTGCCGGGCTTCGCCCCGCGCGTCCTGCGCCGAAACCCGCGACAACAGCAGCGCCAGCGTGCCGATAATGCAAGCCGCGGCCAGCGTCGACCGCACGAAGGTGACGCTGGGCCTGGAAAACGTCCGTCGGCGCCCGTCTCCAATATCTACTCGCTGCAGCATGTTTCATCCATCTCCTTCAGTTCTCCGATGTCGATGTAGATGATACGCTCGAGCGCACGAAATCCCTCGCGCTGGTACTCAGCGAAGAAACCCGCCGACGAGTTGACGTCGTCCTTTCGGAGAAATCTGTTCCACCATTTCGACGAAGGTTTCGATGGTGACGTCGCCGATCTTCAGCCGCTTCTCGCGCGCTTCCTTCACCGCCGATCGCAGCGCCGTACGGTCCAGCTCGGGCTGTGCGACCAGCTGCATGGTCCGCAGCAGCAAGCGGGTATAGTCGGCCTGCAACGGCTGCAGTTCCTGTTCCTTGCCGCGATAAAGCCGCCACAGGATTTCGGCATCGTCCTTCGGCAGGCGTTCGGCGACCCGTTCGATCATGCGAAGCGGCGCGCCGGTCACGGCAGGCGGCCAGCCTGGCCTGAGCCATTGCACCGACACATAGGTTGCAACCACCACGTTGCAGCACAGCGAAGCCAGCAGAAGCCAGCGGGTCGTGGAAAGCGAAATTGGCCAGAGCTTCATTACAGGCCTCCAAGGTAAAGCGAGGAACTATCGAAGACCATGCTGACCACGGCCAGCGCATCCGGCGGCTCGTGACGATAGGGCAGCGTTCCCGCGAGCCAGAGGCCCAGCAGCGCGGAGCAAACCAGACTGGTCGCCGGCAACAGCGCGGACGGGCGCAAGCCCCGACGAAACCAGGGCCGCTTGCGGTCCGCTTCCGCCATCCGCTGCAGCACCGCGAAGCCGGCGCGGCCGACGCGGCCTTCGTCCACGACGGGGGCGAGCGACAACAGGTGATCCCACCGGAGTTGCTCCTCGAGAATGCCCTTGGCCCGCTCGCCCGTCGCCATTTCGCGGGCGGCGCGCTGCGCCGCCGCCGGCCAGCGATCGATATCGCCGCCCCAGGTCTCGGCCAGTTGCGTGAATTGTTCGAGTGTCATGCGCACCTCCCGGTGTCCTGAATCTTCTTGACGTTTTCCTTCAGTGCGGCGCGAGCCCTGCCGAGCAGGGACTCGAAAGCCTTGGCGCTGAGATTCATCGCGCCGGCGGCGTCCTCACCGCTGAGGCCTTCCATGTGAAACAGGGCAATCGCGCCCCGCTGCCGCTCGGGAAGCCCAGCCAGTGCCTGCTCCAGAATTCGACGTTCTTCGTCAGCAATCACGCGCTCGACCGGCTCGGGATCACCGGACCGCACGTCGGCGGCTTCGTCGATCGGCGCGTGCTGCCGGCGCGGCGTCCGGTCGAACGCGAGGTTGAGCACGATCCGGTAGAGCCACGTCGTGAACCTGGCGATCTCGGGATTGAACGAAGCCGCATGGCTCCATACCCGCAAAAACGCTTCCTGACCGATGTCGTCGGCTTCGCCGGGATCGCGGACGATGCGCTGGGCGACGCGGATGGCGCGCGGCATGTGGCGCCCCATCAGGATGCGGAAAGCACCATGCTCGCGCGCGGAGACCGCCGCCATCAATGCCTCGTCCGACGGCTCTTCCAGCATTCCTGCCCGCATCCCGCCCGTCCGGCCGGCGCTGCGACGCGCGCCGGCAATCGACGATCCATACCCTATCAGCAGGGCTGTCCTTGATGCGACATGTCGCATGGTCCCCCGCGCAGCGGCTCAGAAGCGCCAGTAGACGCCGGCGCGCAACGTGTGGCTGTCCAGCTTCGATTCCCGCGATAGGAAGGTAGTTGCGCCGATCGTCTGCGCGGCAAGCGTCGAGGTGCCATAGTTGTCGTAGAGATATTCCAGCCGCACGCTCGCCTGCGGCGCGATACGATGTTCCACGCCGCCGCCGATCGTCCAGCCGATGCGCGTATCGCTCCAGATGGCGGTGGCACCGGCAGCGTTGTCGAACGCCTTGTTCTCGACACCCGCGAGCGCAAGACCGCCGGCCGCAAAGATCAGCGTTCGATCGAAGGCATAACCGACGCGCGCACGCCAATGGCTGTTCCAGTCAATCGTGGACTGCAACTGGGTGATCGACGGATCCGGCGCAAAGCCGGTGTCGATGGTCGCCTTGGCACCGACGAAGTTCACATCGCCTTCGATACCGCCGACAAAGCGTCCCCATTGCATGGAATAACCGGCCGAAAAACCGGCCGAAACGCCGTTCGGATCGACGATATGGAATTCGCCCGTTCCTGGAAACGATGTTTCGCTGCGCCCGGAGAGATATCCCGCCTGCGCGCCGATATACGGCCCGGCCCAGTTCGGGAACGCCGCGACGGCCGGCTGCAGCTTCGGCGCCGCCGGCGGCACCCTGAGATCGGCCGCCAGCCCCTGCGTCGTACCGGCCAGAATCGCTACCAACGCCACCGCCATCGCGCTCTTCATATCGACTTCCCCAACTGACAGGCGCTGGATGCGCCTCACATGGGGGAATACGGCCGGGAGGCGAATTTCCTTCGCGGCTCCTCTCCGCTTTCTTTCGCAGGAGGCCGCTGACCGGCAGACCGGGGCGATGGCCCCAGCCCTTGCGCTTTCCTCCGCGCGCGCGCAACCTTGCTCCCGATGACCGTACGCGAGATTGCTCCCATCCTCGACACCTGCGAGCTGCTGGCCGGCGCGCAATTCGCCGACGCTTTTTGTATTGAGATCGCCGACGGCGAGCTGGACGCCCGCCGCGCGGCGGAACGGATGATGGCGCGGCAGCCGCGATGGGCCGAGGCGCTGCTGTCGCTGCGTAATTTGATCGTCGCCCCGCTCGGGCTGAAGACGTCGGGCGCGAGCCCGGGCGCGCCGCGCGACATGATCGGCATCTTCCCGGTCGTGAGCGAAACGCCCGAACGCCTCGTGGCCGGCTTCGATGACCGCCATCTGGATTTCCGGGTCGTGGTTGATGTGAGCGCGGCCGACGACGTCAGGCAGGTGACGGCGACGACACTGGTCAAGACCCACAACCGGCTGGGACGAACCTATCTTGCGACCATCATGCCGTTTCACCGGCTGATCGTGCCGGCCCTGCTGCGCCAGGTGGCAAACGGAGACTCTGGTTGACTGGCTAGACTTTTGCGGTACCAGGCTTGCTCGCTCCCTTTTCGCACCACTCCGCATGGCAGCGATCGAGATCGTTCAAATTCTGGCGCATCTGCTCCAGCGAGAATCCCAGCGCGAAGAACCGCTCGGCAACATCGACGGGGACGCCGCGGATCAGGCCGTCGCTCCGCAGTGCGGCGACTTCGGCGGCATAGGCCCGTAGCGCCATATCGACCGGCCGAATGTCCGCGGTACCACCACCGTCGCGCAACGATGCCGCCGCCGCCCGCATATAATTGACGATCGCGTTGCTGACGTCGGACAACGGCCGCGCCAGCCGCGCCTGCACGTTCGACGGCAGCGGCACCACGCTGGCGCGTCCGATCATTACAACATCGTGGCGCAGGCGCTGGATGGTGCGCAACAAGGGGCCGGTATCGGGCCCCTTCGACAAATGCGCCGCGCGCTCGCGTTCGGCCTCCAGGCCGATCGCATGAAGGCCGGCCAGCGCCGTGCCGATCCCGTCCTGAATACGATGCAGCGCGTCATTGTCGAGCCCGCGCGTCAGCCCTGCCAGCAGTTCGGCGAAGGCGGCTGCCAGCAGTTCCAGAAGCTGCGCCGCGTTGATGCGGATCTGGCTGATCGCCCGCGACGGCAGCACCAGGAAGGAGACGACCAGCCCGGTGATCCCGCCGACGGTCACCTCGAACAGCCGGTCGATGGTTGAAGCCAGCGGATCCGCGTGGTTCATCGCCGGCACCAGCAGCACGATCACGGCCGTCACCGTGGCAGCGCTCAGGCTCGGATTGACGGCGCCGATGAACGCCATCGGTCCGACCGTCAGCACCAGGAGCGCCAGCAGCCCACCCTCGCCGGAATGCGGGATCAGCATCGCAATCGCGCCGCCATAGGCTGCGCCGCCGACCGTGCCGAGCATGTAATCCCGCGTCGCCTTCAGCGAGCGGCCGACGCTCATCTGGGTGACGATCAGCGCGGTCAGCACCGCCCACAACGGCAGCATCAAATGCAGCGCCCGGGCGATCGCATAAGCCGCGACGGCGGCCACCGCGAGGCGGACCGCGAGCGACAATTGCGTCTTGTGGGCCAGAAGCGATCCAAGCATGCGTTTTGCGAAGGCCATCATGCGCCGCATTCCCGAATCCGTTTGCCCGGCCTGTGATAGACCTCCGGCATGGCTGAGGCCCGCGGCAGCGAGGCGGCTTGAAAGGCCGCATCCGGCCGCCTACCCTGCCCGGCAACACGAGGAAACACGATGGCCAACGAAACCGCAACGCTCGCCGCCTATGTCGCCGACCTGAAATTTTCGGACATCCCGCCGGAAGTGCTGGAGCGCGCCAAGGTGCTGACGCTGGATTTCCTCGGCAGTACGATCCGGGCGCGGCGCGATGCCGAATCCACGGCGTCGCTGCTCAGGATGCTGGAAGCGCTGGCGCTCGACGGCAAGGGCGAGGCCACCGTGTTCGGCGACGACAAGACCTGGACACCGGCGGTCGCGGCATTGCTCAATGGCGCGCTCGGCCATTCCCTCGATTTCGACGACACCCATGCCGATTCCTCGCTGCATCCGAGCGCGCCCGTGGTGCCGGCGGCGTTCGCGGTCGGCGAGATGGTCGGCGCATCCGGGCGTGACGTGCTCGCCGCGATCGTGGCCGGCTACGAAGTGTGCTGCCGCCTCGGCAACGCGCTCGATCCCACCTCGCACTACGCCAGGGGTTTTCATCCGACAGCGACGGCCGGAACCTATGGCGCCGCGGCGGCCGCCGGCAAACTGTTCGGCCTTTCAAAGGATCAGCTGATCTCCGCGTTCGGCGTCTCCGGCAGCCAAGCCGCAGGCTCGCTGCAATTCCTCGTCAACGGCGCCTGGAACAAGCGCTACCAGGTTGGCGCCGCCGCGATGAACGGCGTCATCGCCGCCACGTTGGCGCGCAACGATTTCATCGGCGCCACCGAATCCGTTGAAGGCAAGCATGGCTTGCTGGTCGGCTACAGCGACAACGCTCATCCCGACAAGGCGGTCGCCGGGCTCGGCAAGAGCTATGAGACGCTGAAGATCGGCGTCAAACCGTATCCGAGCTGCCGCTATACTCACGCCGCGCTGGATGCGCTGATCGCGATGCGGCGCGAACACAATCTGACGCCGGACCAGATCAAGCGCGTCGAGATCGGGCTGCATCGCAACGGCATCACCCTGACCGGCGACGCCGCCACCAAGCGGCACCCGACCTCGATCGTCGGCGGCCAGTTCTCGATGTTCTTCACCGGCGCGCTGGCGCTCGACCAGGGCAGCTTTGGCTGGGACGATTACAGCCGGCTCGGCGACGCCGCCGTCAACGCGCTCGCCGACAAGTTCGACGTGGTGCAGGACGACCGCCTCGAAATCGGCCGCACCCATCCCTTCGGCGCGCGCGTCTCCATCACCACGGACGACGGCGTGCACGAGCGGCTCTACGCCGATCCTTCCGGCGAGCCGGCGACCTTTCCGGATGCGCAGGCGATGCAGCAGAAGTTCTTGACGCTGGCGCGGCCGGTGCTGAACGGACGGGCGGATCAGCTGGCGGATGCGATTTTGTCGCTGGAACGATTCGATCGCGTCGAGAAGGCCACGCAATTGGGACGGCAGTAACATCGCGCCGTATCACCCTCTCCCCTTGTGGGAGAGGGTGGATCAATCGCGCAAAGCGCGATTGAGACGGGTGAGGGGTTCTCTCCGCAAGCACTTCTCTCGCTTTAGAATTCGCGGAGAGGAAGAGCGCATCTCACTTCGCCCCCGCCACCTTTGCCTTGTCGCCCGTCGCTGCGACCACATCTCGTACCAACTCAAACACACCATCCGCTTCCGGCGGCCAGTTCGGCGAGCGGCCGAGCCGCACGATCACCAGCCGCTCTGACGGCACCATGATCACATATTGCCCGATCGTCCCCTTGGCGAAGAACGCATCGCGTGGCCAGCCATGCTCGACTCGGTAGGTCGCGCCAAAACTGTCGCCGAGGTTGGTCCAGAAGCCGGCGCCCTGCCCGACCCAGGCGTTCGGCGTCGGCGTCGCGGAATATTTCACCCAGCCTTCGGGCAGGATGCGCCTGCCGCCGGCGACACCGTCGTTGAGATAGAGCTGGCCGAAGCGCGCCCAGTCGCGCGCGCTTGCCAGCATCTGGCTCGATCCATCCGCGTGGCCTGAGGCGTCGAATTCGAGAGACACATTTCGCATGCCGAGCGGATCGAACAATTCCTGGCGCGCGAAGCGCATCATCTTCGATGCGCTACCGCCCGACGCCCGGCGGATTACATCGCTGAGAATGACCGTGTTGCCGTCGTGATAATTCCATACTGTGCCCGGGGTCGTCTGCAGCGACATGCTCTCGGCATAGGCCGCCATGTCCGGCTCCAGGAATTTCATCCGGTTGACCGGCTCCAGCGCCGACGCCAGCGACGCCTGCAGCGAACTGCCGAGCTTCAATCCAGCGGTATGGCGGATCAGATGATCGAGCGTGATGGCGCGCCGTGGATCATCGGCGCCTTGCCATGCCGCGATTTGCACCGGCTCGTGCAGCTTCAGCGCACCTTTTCGGACCAATATGCCGGCCAGCGCCGACATCACCGATTTGGTAGCCGAGAAGCCGAGCAGCGGCGTGTCGATGCCGACGCCTTCGGCATATCGCTCAGCGACGACGCGGCCATCCTTCATGATGACGATCGCGCGGGTGTGACGCGGCATCGATGGTTCTGGATCGGCAAAGGCGCGGTCGAGCGCGGCGGCCAGTTGCGGCGTCTGCGGCGCGACGACGGAGGGACCGGCAATGTCAGGCAGCAATACCGGCTTCCCGCCGAGTGGCGGCAGCGATATGTCGGCGACCGCCGTGCCATGGTCGAGATAGCAGCCGAGGCCTTCGCCGCGATAGACGGCGTGGCTGCGGCCGAGCCCGAACAGCGTCACCGTGACGTCCTTGCGCGCCCGATCGACCCGGTAGTCGAGCGCCCAGGCGATCAGCCCGGTGCCGGGCATCGCCGACAGGGTCTCGGCGAACACGCGCGCGGGCTCGAGGCCGGAGACGAAGGTTTCGGTGCAGACGACGTTGGCGACGAAACCGGTCGCGACCTTCGGCACGTCGCGGGCGCGTGCGGCTGTCAGGGCGAGCGCGCAAAGCGCCGTGGTGCTGGCGAGAATGAAGATCAGATTTCGTCGTTTCACGGAGGCCTCCGGCATGACGCATCAGTGCGTCGCCGGACAGGGTGACGAAGGCATCAATCGTCGCTCGCCGGATTTGGAAGTCGTGCTGGCCGAAACCTTCGGGCGGCTCGCCGATTCCAAAATTCCGTAAGGATACGAGCAGGATAGCGATCAGGCCGCGTTGGTCTTGAGCCGACGATATTCGGTCGGCGTCACGCCCGTGGTGGCCTTGAAGGCGCGGTTGAACGGGCCCAGCGACTGGAAGCCGGCGTCCATCGCGATCGTGATGACAGGGACTTCGGCCTGGCTGGGATCCGCCAGCGCCGCCTTGGCCTCGGCGATCCGGTGCTCGTTGAGGAATACATTGAAATTGCGGTAGCCGAGCCGCTGGTTGATCAGCCGCCGCAGCCGGTATTCGGGAATCTTGAGTTTCGTCGCGAGTGTGCCGATGGTGACGTTGTCGTGGCGGTAAATGCGCTCGTCGGCCATCAGCCGCATCAGCGCGTCGACGAGTTTCTTATCGGCGGCGGACTCGACCGCAACCACTTCGCCTGGTTCGGCGGTGACTGCTGGGGCCGCCGGGAACAGATCAGCGCCGTCGACGCGCATCATCGCCATCGAAATCGATACCACCACGGCGGCCAACGCGGCGGAACTCAGTACGTTGGCGATCTCCGCGGACGGGCCGCCCGACATCGATATCTGCAGCACCGCATTGAGTCCGCCATACAGAGCTGCCGCGCTGACGATGAAGACACGGACGCGCCGCCGTCCCTCGACGAGATCCGCCGACCAGGTTGAAATGGTCTGCGCAACGGCCAGCACGATGAAGCCAAGCGCCAGCAGGTTGACGACGATGATGGACAGCCGCGCCCCGGATGCCGGCGCAAGCCATAGACAATTGACGAAGCTGAAAGCTGCAACGGCAGCCCATACCAGACCATGCCACCAGCGCAGCCTGAATGTTTCGTCGAACAACGCCCGGGTGAACAGCCAGAACACCACCACATTGCCGGTCGAGATCGCGATCAGCGGAGCATGCGTCGCGGAGATCGGCCCGGTGTTGCCGATCGATGCCGTCACGGCATGTGCCGCCGACCCCAGCGCAAACGCCGCGGCCAGTCGCCCGGCGAGCACCGTACCAAAACCGCGAAACAGCGATGCGGCCAGCACCATCAGCAGCGCCACGGTGGCGCCGCGCAAAGCGATGTCGATGGCGGAAAGCGTCATGCACTGGCCCGTTGCGCGGTAATCGCGCGAGGGCAGTCTAGTGCGAAACGGTGCCCCGTTCAATTTGCGGCGCTCAGTCCTGCCATGCGGCTCGCAACGTTACCCAGCGCTCGTTCGATTTGCCGTGCATATCAACCTCGCCATCATGCCTCGCGCCGAGCCGCCTCGCGACGCGCTTCGACGGTTCGTTGTCGGCATCGATGCAATGGATGATCTCGTCGATCTCGAACGTCGCAAAGGTCCAGTCGATCGACGCCCGCGCCGCTTCCACCGCAAGGCCTTTGCCGCGGTGGGCGCGGTCGATGCCCCAGCCGACCTCAAAGCCCGGCCAGCCCGGCGGGCACCACGGCCCGACGCGGCCGACATATTGGCCGCTCGACTTCTCTTCCACCGCGAACATGCCAAAGCCATGCAGCGCCCAATGGCCCGAGATCACCGCGGCATTACGCCAGCCGCCGATTTCCGTGATGATGGCAACGCCGTCTGGCGTGATATAGCGCGCGGTGCCCGGATCGGACAGCATCGCGGTGTTGGCGGCGACGTCGCTTGCACGCCATGGTCGCAGGATCAGACGCGCGGTCTCGATGACGGGGCCGTCGACTCTGAGCAGCTTTGCGCCGGGCTTGAGTGGAGGGATCATCGGGCTCCTCGATCACGTTTTCATGCCGCGTCGTGGCCGGGCTTGTCCCGGCCACGACGACGTGATGCAACAATCTGCTATAGTCGCCGCAAACATCAAGGAGTTCCCGATGAGCTGGACACCCTCCAACGATCCCGTGCTTGGCGATCCCAGGACCTGCGACGCGCTCGATCTCATCATCGTGCCGCGCACCCGCGATCTCGGCGACGGCTTTGCGGTGCGGCGCGCGCTGCCGCATGGCAAGCGGCAGATGGTCGGCCCCTTCATCTTCTTCGACCACTTTGGCCCGGTGCAGTTCGTGGCCGGCAAGGGCATGGACGTGCGGCCGCATCCGCATATCGGGCTCGCCACCGTCACCTATCTGTTCGACGGCTCGATCATGCACCGCGACAGCGAGGGCAACATCCAGGAGATCCAGCCGGGCGCGATGAACCTGATGACGGCCGGGCGCGGCATCGCACATTCGGAGCGCACGCCCGACGTGCAGCGCCGCGACGGCCAGAAAATGCTGGGCCTGCAGAGCTGGATCGCGCTGCCGGCCGGGTCGGAAGAGATCGCGCCGTCGTTCCAGCATTACGCCGCCGACGCGCTGCCGACCGTGAAGGAAGCCGGTTTTACCGCGCGCATCATCGCCGGCCACGGCTTTGGCGTGACGTCGCCGGTCAGCATGGTGTCGCCGTGGTTCTACACCGAGGTGACGGCGCAGGCCGGCACCAGCGTGCCGCTCGATCCCGATCATGAGGAGCGCGCGATCTATCTGGTCGACGGCGAGGTCGAGATCGCGAACGTGCGCCATGAAGGACCGAGCCTCTTGATCTTCCGGCCGGGCGACCGCATCACGGTGAAGACCCTCAAGCCGACGCGGATGATGTTCCTGGGCGGCGACGCGCTGGAAGGCCCGCGGCACATCTGGTGGAATTTCGTCTCCTCCAGCAAGGAGCGGATCGAGCAGGCCAAACAGGACTGGAAAACCGGCCGTTTTGCCGCCGTTCCGCAGGAACATGAGTTCATTCCGCTGCCGGAGTGAGCTAATGCTGCGCCTTCCCGTGCGCCTGCCTGAAAGTCCGACCTGATGAATGCGATGCTCGCCAGCGATTTGCCCTTGCCGCGGATCGGCCGCGGCAAGGTGCGCGATATCTATGCCGTCGGCGACGACCGCGTGCTGCTCCTCACCACCGACCGCATCAGCGCGTTCGACGTCGTAATGGCCGAGACCATTCCGATGAAGGGCGCGGTGCTGACCCAGATCAGCGCGTGGTGGTTCCGCCAGTTGGAGGGCGTGGTGCCGCACCACATGATCAGCGCCGATGCCGACGGGATCATTCGCGAGGTGCCGGCGCTGCAAGCGCATCGCGCCGACATTGTCGGGCGCGCGATGCTGTGCCGGCGCACCACGGTGTTCCCGGTCGAATGCGTGATCCGCGGCTACATTTCCGGCTCGGCCTGGAAGGAGTACGCCGCCTCCGGCACGCTCGCCGGCGAACGACTGAAGGACGGCCTCACCGAGAGCGATAAGCTCGATGCGCCGATCTTCAGCCCGGCGACCAAGGCCGAAACCGGCCACGACGAGAACATCACGGTTGCCCGCGTGCGCGAGATTTTGGGCGACGACGTCGCCGGGAAGCTCGAGAGCATGGCGCGCACGGTGTACAATTTCGGCGAGCGCATCGCCCGCCACCAGGGCATCATCATCGCCGACACCAAGTTCGAGTTCGGCCGCGCCGCCGACGGCCGCATCCTGCTGATCGACGAGGTGATGACACCGGACTCGTCGCGGTTCTGGGCCGCCGACGTCTACAAGCCCGGCCGGCCGCAGCCCTCTTTCGACAAGCAGCCGCTGCGCGACTATCTCGACGCCGAGCGCAAGGCCGGCCGCTGGAACGGCGACGCCCCGCCCCCGCCGCTCCCCGACAGCGTGGTGGAGGCGACCAGCAAACGTTATCTCGAAGCGTATCGGCGCGTGACAGGGAGCGAACTGGAGATTTCGTAGGTTGGGCAAAGGCGCATTAGCGCCGTGCCCACCCTTTTGCAGCGCTTTCGATGACAATGGTGGGCACGTCGCTGGCGCTCCTTCCCACCCTACGAAGTTTACGTCGGTCTACACCCCCGCCATCATCACGTATTTGATCTCGACATATTCCTCCATGCCGTGATGCGAGCCTTCGCGGCCGAGGCCCGACTCCTTCACGCCGCCGAACGGCGCGACCTCGGTCGTGATAAGCCCGGTGTTGACACCGACCATGCCGGACTCCAGCGCTTCGGCGACACGCCAGACGCGGCCGAGGTCACGGGAGTAGAAATACGACGCCAGGCCGAACGGCGAATTGTTGCACATTGCGATCACCTCGGCCTCGTCCTTGAAGCGGAATACCGGGGCCAGCGGGCCGAACGTTTCCTCGTGCGCGACCAGCGCATCCGGCTTGACGTTCGCGAGCACCGTCGGCTCGAAGAAGCTGCCGCCAAGCGCATGGCGCTTGCCGCCGGTGACGATTTTCGCACCACCCTTCACGGCGTCGGCAATGTGCTTCTCGACCTTGTCGACCGCCTCCATGTTGATCAGCGGGCCCTGCACCACGCCCGCTTCCGTGCCGTCGCCGATCTTCATGGCGGCGACTTTCTTCGAAAGTTTTTCGACGAACTCGTCGTAGATCTTGTCCTGGGCATAGAGGCGGTTGGCGCAGACGCAGGTCTGGCCCATGTTGCGATACTTCGAGACGATCGCGCCTTCGACCGCCGCATCGATGTCCGCGTCGTCGAACACCACGAACGGCGCGTTGCCGCCGAGTTCGAGGCCGAGTTTCTTCACGCCGACGGCGGCCTGCTGATAGAGGATTTTTCCGACTTCGGTCGAGCCGGTGAAGCCGACGAAGCGCACGGCGGGATGTTCGCACAGCACCTTACCGATCGCGGACGAATTGCCGGTCAGGATGTTGAATACGCCCTTCGGCACGCCGGCCTTCTCGGCCAGCGCAACCAGCGCCAGCGCGGTCAGCGGCGTTTCATTGGCGGGCTTGAGCACGACGGTGCAGCCCGCGGCCAGCGCCGGCGAGACCTTTCGGGTGATCATCGAGCACGGGAAATTCCACGGCGTGATCGCGCCGCAGACGCCGATCGGCTGCTTGATCGCGAGAAGGCGCGCATCGGGCCGCTGCGTCGGGATGGTCTCGCCATAGACGCGGCGGGCTTCCTCGGCGAAAAATTCGACATAGGCGCCGCCGATATCGACCTCGCCCAGCGCTTCCGCGAGCGGCTTGCCCTGCTCGGAGGTCAGGATCAGCGCGAGGTCTTCGCGGTTGGCGATGATCAGCTCGAACCATTTGCGCAGGATGTTGGAGCGCTGCTTTGCAGTGAGCTTGGCCCAGGCCGGGAACGCGCGCTCGGCGGCCTCGACCGCCTGCGTCGCTTCCGCGGTGCTGAACGCCGGCACCTTCGCCAGCTCTACGCCGTTGACCGGATTGGTGACCGCGCGCGACGGCGTGCCGACCCAGGCGCCATCGATATAGCAGCGGTCGCGCAGCAGCGACGCATCCTTCAGGCGGTCGTGCAGCGAGGGCGTGGAGGCTGAAGCGCGAGCGGCGACGGGCGGGTTCATGGGCGGTCTCCTCGGACGTTCTGGGATGTTGGTCCGAATATAGGCCGGTATCGCCGGCAATGCACCGGCGGCCTGGACAACCCTGCTTCAAGCAATGTTGAGGGCGGGCCGTCATTCCGGCGCGCGAAGCGAACCCGGAATGACGGGGGAACTCAGGCCGCGCCGCTCATATAGGTGTCGCGGCGGCCGATCATGCCCTGCGCGGCGGCCTTGGCGTCGGCTTTCGAGGAAGCGGCGCAGGTGCGGTATTCGAGGTCGGGCGCTCGCGCGCTGTCGCGGCGTCCGAACCAGGTTTTCGGACCGACCGAAAGCTGCGCCAGCGCCTGCGCGACGTTGTCGACCGCCTCGAAGCAATACAGCGCGCCGGTTCCGGCGATGCGGACCTCATAAATGCCGGGTGTAATCGGCGCCTCGATGTTTCCGCCGCGGCCAGGGCGGGGATAGCGCTTCCATTCACTCCAGGTCGAAATCATTTCGTGAGCCTCGCCACGTTGGGAAATACGGCTATTTCAGGTTAATGGGACCAGCCGACGCGCACGATTCTGCTGGAATCAGAACAGTTTACTGAAAAAATACGGCTGCGGGAATCATGGCGAAATCACGATATCGTGGATAGTTAAGCCGGTCACGGGCGGAGCCGCGATCCGCCGGCAATTGCGACGAAGTGTTGCAGTTTTGCGCGCGCCCGCGCCGCCGCCGCTGTCGCCGCTTGCCGGATCGCACGACCGGGAGGAAGATCGCAGACTTCATAAAAATCACAGCGGGAGGTGACCCATGCAGAGCAAGGCCCAGATCGATCAGAGTCTGCGTACGAAATGCGAGGCGAAGGATATCCCCGGCGTGGTCGCGATGGCGGCGACCGCAAGCGAAGTGATCTACCAGGGCGCGTTCGGCAAGCGCGACCTTGGCAAGGACGATGCCAAAGAAAATCTGATGACGCTCGACAGCGTGTTCTGGATCGCCTCCATGACCAAGGCGATCACCTGCGCCGCCGGCATGCAACTGGTCGAGCAAGGCAAGCTCTCGCTCGACGAGCCGATCGGCAAACTGCTGCCCGATCTCGCCGCGCCGCAGGTGCTGGAAGGTTTTGACGCCAGCGGCAACGCAAAACTGCGGCCCGCGACCAAGCCGATCACGCTGCGCCAGCTCATGACCCATACCGCGGGCTTCGCCTACGACATGTGGAACGCCGACCTCGGCAAATATCTGGAGAAGACCGGCACGCCCGGCATCATCTCCTGCCAGAACGCCGCGCTTAGGACACCTGTCATGACCGATCCCGGCACGCGCTGGGAATACGGCACCAATATCGACTTCGTCGGCAAGGCGGTGGAAGCCGCCAGCGGCAAGAAGCTCGACGCCTATCTGCGCGACAATCTGTTCGCGCCGCTCGGCATGAACGACACCGGCTTCAAGATCACGGACTCGATGCGCCAGCGGCTGGTCGGCATGCATGCGCGCGGAGCGGACGGTGCCCTGGCGCCGATGCCGTTCGAGATGGAACAGGCGCCGGAGTTTCACATGGGCGGCGGCGGCCTCTACGGCACGGCGGCCGACTACATCAAGTTCACCCAGATGATCCTCAACAAGGGCCGCGGCAACGGCAACCAGGTGCTGAAGCCCGAGACGGTGGCGCAGATGGGCCAGAACCAGATGGGCGACCTCACCATGGGCAAGATGACGACCGCGCTGCCCGCCTACACCAACGACGTCGATCTCTATCCCGACATCGTCAAGAAGTGGGGCCTCAGCTTCATGATCAACACCGCCAAGACGGCGGAAGGCCGCAGCGCCGGCAGCCTCGCCTGGGCCGGCCTCGCCAACACCTATTTCTGGATCGACCCGGCGCGCGACGTGGCCGGCGTCATCCTGATGCAGCTGTTGCCGTTCGCGGACGGCAAGGCGCTGGAGACGTTTGCCGGATTCGAGCGCGGCGTTTACGCCGGGCTCGATGCCGGCAGCGGGCAAAGGGCTGCTTGAGATATAGCGAGGGCGCGTTGTCATGCGTGGCACCGCCCTCGCCCCACCCACTCCCGTCGTCCTCCGCGACTTGTCCGCCGTAGCTCGCAGAGCGAAGGCGGAAAGCGGGGGACCCGGTACGCCGCGGCCTGTCGGTTCGATCACTGCAGTCTCTGGAATACTGGATCTCCCGCCTGTGCGGAGGGCAATCGCATAGAGACGAAATTGCCTTTGCGGCAGCTCTCCGTCATGCCCGGGCTTGTCCCGGGTATCCACGTCCTTGGCGTCAGAAGCGAGGACGTGGATGGCCGGGACGAGCCCGGCCATGACGAGAAAAAGCAACTCCATACGTGCAGCGCCATATGCGATTGCCTGCGCCTGCGCGGGGGACGACAGGGGAGTGTGTGGCGGGGGTCACCGCTCATCAAACGCACCTCCACGATCTCGCGGCGCCTTCCGCCCGAGCTTTGCATCTTCACTCCCCCCTCATCGAGAACAGAGGGCGCAGGGAAGGCCGGGTGCGCGCTGCACCCGCGGTTTCGTGTGCGATATGCGCGAGAAAAGGCTGCACACGAACATACAGGTTCAGCGGAGAGCATCCGGCCTTCCCTGCGCAATGGTTTGACGGCGTACTTCGCGCTCTCCCCGGTGTGCGTATTTCCTTTTAGCCACCGTTATCTGCGGATCGACGGATGCAGCCGAACCCGGTCGGGCCGGCGCCTCCTCCCGCGGACGTGACGCCAGCAACGGGCGCCAGGACCACACGACTTGGCCGTACGCTGCAGCGCCGGTCGTCGGCGCGCCGTCCCTTCGCTCACGGGCTCACCAGGAGCCCGCCCTGCGACGACATTGGCGCGCCCGACGCTGCCGCGTCCACCGCACCCCGCCCCGCGTCAAGTGACGATCGCGAAACGCCCCTCTGGATTGGGACGGGATGGCCGGAGTTTTAAGAGTGATTTGGGGCAAACGCGAAGCGGATTATTTTGCGAGGCAGGGCGGGATTTGATTTGCGTTGTCGGGCAAATCAGTGCTGAGGAACCGTATCTCATTTGGCCTCATTCGCACTTGCCGTTGCGCATGCGCAAGGACGTGGATGGCCGGGACAGGCCCGGCCATGACGAGTTGCGAGAGAATGCGGGCCTACACCGCCAGCCCGTTCTGCTCCGCCAGTTCCTTCAGCGAGACCTGCGGCCGCGCGCCGATGTGCTGGATCACTTCGGCCGCGGCCAGTGCGCCGAGACGGCCGCACATTTCGTGGCTGGCGTCGCGCACCAGGCCGAACAGGAAGCCGGCGGCGAACAGGTCGCCGGCGCCGGTGGTGTCGACGAGCTTTTCGATCGGGAACGCGGGCGCCGAGGTGACACGATCTTTAGCCGCGACCACGCAGCCCTTTTCGCTGCGGGTGACGATTCCGAGTTTGGCATCCGCGCGCAGCTGCTGCAGCGCGCCGTCGAAATCCGAGGTCTGGTACAGCGAATGCAGTTCGGCTTCGTTGGCGAACACGAGATCGACCGTGCCCTTGCGCATCAGGTCGAGAAACTCGTCCCGATAACGATCCACGCAGAACGAATCCGACAGCGTCAGCGCCACCTGGCGGCCGGCCTTGTGGGCGATGGTGGCGGCCTTGACGAAGGCTTGCTTGGCGTTCGCGGGGTCCCACAGATAACCTTCGAGATAGACGATGCGCGATGCTGTGATCTGGGCTTCGTCGATGTCCGACGGCGACAGGTCCTGCGCGGCGCCGAGATAGGTGTTCATGGTGCGCTCGCCGTCGCCCGTCACCAGGATGTAGGAGCAGCCGGTGGCGGGGCCGGCTTCGGCCGCCTTGGTCTCGAAGGCGACGCCGGCGGCGCGGATGTCGTGGGCATACAGCTTGCCGATCTGATCCTGCTTGACCTTGCCGATGAAGGCCGCGCGCGCGCCGAAGCCGGCGACGCCGACGATGGTGTTGGCGCCGGAGCCGCCGCTCATTTCGGTGGCCGGGCCCATGTCCTTGTAGATCGCCGCGGCACGGGCCTCGTCGATCAGCGCCATGCCGCCCTTGGTCATGCCGTGGCGGGCGAGGAAGCCCTCGTCGGTCTGCACCAGCACGTCGAAGATCGCGTTGCCGATTCCGAGAACGTCGTATCTGGCTGAGGTCATTGGGGGCGTCCTGTTGACGGCGTTGGGCGAGAGGCCGGGGCGCGGCCGGGAAGGCTGCGGCCTATCACGGGAGGGGGCGCTGCAGCAAGGCGGGAGCCATACCGCGAACGCGTCATGCCCGGCCTCGTGCCGGGCATCCACGTCCTTGCGGCAGCGAACGAAGAAGGACGTGGATGGCCGGGACAAGCCCGGCCATGACGATGGAGGGAGCCGAGCCACTGGAGGACAGCACCTGCCATGCTGCAAACCTGATTGTCATGGCTGAGCTTGTCCCGGCCATCCACGTCTCGCTTGTGGAGCGACCGTAAAGACGTGGATGCCCGGCACAAGGCCGGGCATGACGGCTGATGGGCTGCTATACCACCGCCAATGATCCGCTCCTTTCTCACGGTATCTTCGGGCACGCTGGCGTCGCGGCTGCTGGGCTTCGCGCGGGATTCGCTGCTGGCGGCGCTGCTCGGCGCGGGCGCGGCGGCGGATGCGTTTCTGGCGGCGTTCCAGCTCGTCAACGTGATCCGCCGGCTGCTCACCGAGGGCGGGCTGAACGCGTCGCTGATCCCGTCGTGGCTGCGCATCCGCGAGAGCGCCGGCGCGGTGGCCGCGGCGGCGTTTGCCGGGCGCGTGCTCGGCGGCATCGCGACGATCCTGATCGCGGCGACCGCAGTGCTGGCGCTGACCATGCCGCTGGTGATTTCGATACTGGCGCCGGGCTTCGTCGGGCGCGAGACGCTGCAGCTTGCCACTGATAACGCACGGCTGATGCTGCCCTACCTCGCCTTCGCCGGGCCCGTCACCGTGATGATGGCGCTGTTGAACGCGCAGGGGCGATTTGCACTGACCGCATTCTCGCCGCTCTTGTTCAACATCGCGCTGATCGCCGTCATGGTCGTGCTGCTCGTCACCGGGCCGGATGCGGCGCGCGCGGCGCAGATCGTCGCGGCGACCGTCGGCATCGCCGGGCTGCTGCAGCTTTCCATGTTCGTACTGCGCCCGGGCGAAGCGCTGGCATCGCCGCTGCGCATCGCGTTCGACAAGGAAATCCGCGGTTTTCTCGCCAAAGCGGCGCCGGGCATGATGGCATCGAGTGCGCCGCAATTGCTGATGGTCGCCGGCGCGATCATCGCCTCGTCGTCGCCATCGGCGGTGTCGTGGCTGTATTTCGCGGGCCGGCTGGTGGAGCTGCCGCTCGGCATCGTCGGGGTCGCGATGGGCACGGTGCTGATCCCGGAATTGTCGCGCGCGGTGCGCGGCAACGACCATGCCGGCATGGCGCATGCACAATCGCGCGGGCTCGAACTTGCGGTGGGTCTGGCGCTGCCGGCGACGCTCGGGCTGATCGTGCTCAGCGATCCGATCGTGCGGCTGCTGTTCGAGCACGGCGCGTTCACCGCCGACGACGCCAAAGCCACCGCCCGCGCGCTGAACTGGCTGGCGCTGGCGCTGCCGGCGCATGTGCTGGTGAAGGCACTGTCGCCGGCATTCTTTGCACGCGAGGACACGATGACGCCGCTGCTGGCGGCGCTGAAGGGCATCGTGCTGGCGGTGGCCGCGGCCTTCCTGCTCGGCCGCTGGTATGGTGCGGACGGCATCGCCGCCGCCATCGCGCTTGGCGCGTGGAGCATGGCGTTCGGCCTGATCCGCCGCGGCGCCGCGACCTTTGGCTTCTCGATCGACGCGGCGGCGAAACGGCGGCTGCCGCGCATCGCGCTGGCGGCGCTGGCGATGGGCGCGCTGCTGTGGCTTTGCGCGCGGTCGCTGCCTCCCCTCACCTCGGGCGCGCACGGGCTTGTGCAGGCTGTCCTGCTGCTGGCGGTGATCGCGGCGGGAATCGCGGTTTACGCGCTGCTGCTGAGGCTTTTCGGCGTTGTCGGCTGGCGCGAGACGGTTAACGCGATACGCCAATCGAAGGGCTAGCCGCTTGCGCCATCTGCCCCTGCGTGGCAAACGACTGCGCGAAACAGGCATCCAGGAAGCTGACCATGGCTTTTGTCGAAAAGGTTTTTTCCGGCGTTCAGCCGACGGGCAATCTGCACCTCGGCAATTACCTCGGCGCGATCGTCAACTTCGTGAAGATGCAGCAGACCCATGACTGCATCTATTGCGTCGTCGACATGCACGCGATCACGCAAGGGGTGGACGTCTGGGGCGGCCCGGCCGAACTGGCGCGCAACACCCGCGAGGTGACGGCGGCCTTCATCGCAGCCGGCATCGATCCGAAGAAGCACATCGTGTTCAACCAGAGCCAGGTCTCGGGCCATGCCGAGCTCGCCTGGATCTTCAACTGCGTCGCGCGCGTCGGCTGGCTCAGTCGCATGACCCAGTTCAAGGAGAAGGCCGGCAAGGACCGCGAGAACGCGTCGGTGGGTTTGTACGATTATCCCGTGCTGATGGCGGCGG
The DNA here is from genome assembly GCA_964609175.1 of uncultured Bradyrhizobium sp. Classification (GTDB taxonomy): domain Bacteria; phylum Pseudomonadota; class Alphaproteobacteria; order Rhizobiales; family Xanthobacteraceae; genus Bradyrhizobium. The sequence goes on along the minus strand of CAZSRR010000013.1, from coordinate 133,788 downwards.
ACATTCTGCTGTATCGCGCCACGCATGTGCCGGTCGGAGAGGACCAGAAGCAGCACCTGGAGCTGTCGCGGGACATCGCGCAGAAATTCAACAACGACTTTGCCGATTCGATCCGCGGCCGCGGCGCCGATGACGGGCTGTTCTTCCCGCTGCCGGAGCCGCTGATCACCGGGCCCGCGACGCGGGTGATGAGCCTGCGCGACGGCACCAAGAAGATGTCGAAGTCGGACGCCTCGGACAATTCGCGCATCAACCTGACCGACGACGCCGACACCATCGCGCAAAAGATCCGCAAGGCGAAGACCGATCCGGAGCCGCTGCCGTCGGAGGAAAAGGGACTGGAGAACCGGCCCGAGGCCGACAACCTGGTCGGCATCTACGCGGCGCTGTCCGAGCGCGCCAAGGCGGATATCCTGCGCGAATTCGGCGGCGGACAGTTCTCCAGCTTCAAGAACGCGCTGGTGGAGCTTTGCGTGGCCAAACTGTCGCCGATCGCCGCCGAGATGAAGCGGCTGGTCGCCGACCCTGGCCATGTCGACGCGATTTTGGCCGACGGCGCCGACCGGGCGCGCGCGATTGCGGACGAGACGATGCGGGCGACGAAGGATATCGTGGGCTTCATTCGCAAGGGGTAGGCGCCGTTCTTTCACCCGCCCTTCGAGGGCGGGTCGGGGCTATCGCATATGGACGAAATCGCCTTTGCGGCAACTCTCCGTCATGCCCGGGCTTGTCCCGGGCATCCACGTCCTTGGCGTTAGAAGCGAGGACGTGGATGGCCGGGACAAGCCCGGCCATGACGAGAAAAAAGCAACGCCATATGCGATAGCCCTACCCTCCAGCGGAGGGTAAGAAAACGGAACCGTGACTCCGCTTGTCGAACGCGGCTGCGCCGTGGCAGCATGCGGCGGTTTGGCGCAGCACCGGGAAATGCATGACCAGCCAGCGACGAAGCTACGAAACGGGTCACAAACCAAAATGCCTTGTCATCGTTGACGACACCGCGGAATGGGACCGCGCGGTGTATTACGCCAGCCGCTGGGCGATCCGCGTCGGCGGCGGCGTGGTGATGCTGCGCATCATCGAGATCGAGGACCAGAACCAGCAATGGCTCGGGGTGGCCGACCTCATGCGCGCCGAGGCCGAGGAAGCCGCCAACGAAGCGCTCGACCGCGCCTCGGGGCGCGCCAACGGCATCGCCGCCATCACGCCGGAACGGGTGATTCGCGAGGGCGAACCGATCGCGCAGGTCCTCGACGTGATCGACAAGGACGTCGATATTTCGATGCTGGTGCTGGCCGCCAATCCGGGCCCCGAAGGCCCCGGCCCGCTAGTCGCGATGATGGCGCAGGAAGCCGGTTCCTTCCCGATTCCGATCGTCATCGTGCCCGGCGATCTCAGCGACCCCGATATCGACGGGCTTTCTTAAGGCCTGAATTTGCTTCGGAATTGCTGGGTTGCGTGGCTTGACCGTGCGCTGGCGGTCGCCATCTGCTAAAGCACAGCCACGCGCCGGCCTTGAACCGGCGACGCCGGAGAAAAACCATGTTCATCCAGACCGAAGCCACGCCCAATCCCGCCACCCTGAAATTCATCCCGGGCCGTACCGTGCTCGACACCGGCACGATGGAGTTCGCCAACCGCGACGCCGCCGCCCGCTCGCCGCTGGCCGAGCGCCTGTTCGGCGTGCCCGGCGTCGCAAGCGTCTTCTATGGTTATGATTTCGTCACCGTGACCAAGACCGACGGCGACTGGCAGCACCTCAAGCCCGCGATCCTCGGCGCCATCATGGAGCACTACATGTCCGGCGCGCCGCTGCTCGCCGACGGCACCGCCGGCAATGACGAGGCGGCGGACGAAGAGGACGAGTTCTTCAACGAGGAAGACGCCGACACCGTCGCGACCATCAAGGACCTGATCGAGACGCGGGTGCGGCCGGCAGTCGCCAATGACGGCGGCGACATCACCTTCCGCGGTTTCAAGGACGGGATCGTCTATCTCAACATGAAGGGCGCCTGCGCCGGCTGCCCGTCATCGACGGCGACCTTGCAGCACGGCATCCAGAACCTGCTGAAGCACTTCGTGCCCGACGTCGTTGAAGTCCGGCCGATGTAAGCGGGCGAATAGGGAGTAGCGAGTAGCGAATGGAATCCACTCGCTATTCGCCACTCGCCATTTCGCATTTCAGCTACGCCGCCATCCCGATGCGGGCCGCTTCCGCCGCGGCCCGCTGCATGCCGTTCGACATCTCGCTGGTGACCGCGCTCTGCTGCTCGACCGCGACCGCGGTCGAGGTGACGTATTCGCTGACTTCCTGGATCGCCTGTTTGATCGAGCCGAGCGCGCCGACCACGTCGCCGGAAATGCCGTTGAGGTTGCCGATCTCCTGCTCGATCTTGTCGGTCGCCTGCTTGGCCTGGTTGGCGAGGTTCTTCACCTCGGAGGCAACCACGGCGAAACCGCGGCCGGCCTCGCCGGCGCGCGCCGATTCGATGGTGGCGTTGAGCGCGAGCAGGTTGATCTGGCCGGTGATGTCACCGATCAATTGCACGATGCTGCTCATCGATTCCGCCGCCTCCGACAGCCGCTGGGCCTGCTGGTCGGCCGCCTCGACGCGATCGACGGCGGTGATCGCCGTCTCCCGCGATTTGCTCATCGCCGCCGAAATCTCGCGAACCGAGGCGCTGAGTTCCTCGGCGCCGGCCGCGACCGACTCCATCATCCCGCGCACCTTTTCGCTGCGCATCCGCGCCAGCACCTGCGCCGTGGTGTCGGAGGCGTATTTCACCACCTTGAACGGCTTGCCGTTGAGGTCGCGGATCGGATTGTAGGACGCCTGGATCCAGACCTGCTTGCCGCCCTTGCCGACGCGCTCGTACTCGCCCGACTGGAAGTCGCCGCGATTCAGGCCGGCCCAGAAGGCGCGATAGGCCTCGCCATCGCGCTGATGCGCGGGCACGAACATGCTGTGGTGTTTGCCCTGGATCTCGGCCAGCGAATAGCCGAGCGCGCCGAGGAAGTTCGCATTTGCGGTCAGCACGTTGCCGTCCATCGAAAACTCGATCACCGCCTGCGACTTGCCGATCGCCTCGATCTGCCCGGCGTAGTTCGCCGCCTTCAGCTTGTCGGCGGTGATGTCGGACGCGAATTTCACCACCTTGAACGGCTTGCCGTCATCGTCGAGGATCGGATTGTAGGAGGCGAGGATCCACACTTCCCTGCCGCCCTTGCCGAAACGCTTGTACTCGCCCGACTGCAATTCGCCGCGAGCAAGCTTCGCCCAGAACTCGCGATAGGCGGCGCTCTCGCATTCGGCCGGCGCTGCGAACATCCGGTGATGCTTGCCCTGGATCTCCTCGAGCCGGTAGCCCATCGTGGCGAGGAAGTTTTCGTTGGCTGTAATGATCGTGCCGTCGAGATTGAATTCGATCACGGCCTGCGCGCGGCCGATCGCCGATATCTTGCCGGCGTCCTCCATGTTGCGAATCTTCTTCGCGGTGATGTCGGTGGCGAACTTGATGACCTTCACCGGCTTGCCGGAGTTGTCCATGACCGGGTTGTAGGATGCCTGGATCCAGACCTCGCGACCGCCCTTGCCGACGCGCTTGTATTCGCCGGCCTGGAATTCGCCGCGGTTCAGGCTGGCCCAGAACGCCTTGTAGGCCTCGCTGCCGCGCAGCTCCGGCGGCGCGAACATCCGGTGATGCTGGCCCTTGATCTCGTCGAGACGATAGCCCATCGCGTCGAGGAAATTCTTGTTGGCGGTAATGATCGTGCCGTCCATCCTGAATTCGATGACGGCTTGCGACTTGTCGATCGCAGCGGCCTGCGCCAATGCATCGCGGGCGGACGAATTGCTTTTCCACAAAGACATGTAAACCCCCTCCTGGATCCCCGCACGGACGCGGCTTGATGTGCCGCTGCCCGCCGGGAAACTCCCCGGTCCCGTAGTTCCTCGGGGGAACACGCTCTCACCTGCTGGTAAACAAACCATTAATATCGTTTGTTTTCAAATACTTAGCATCGTGTAGTTGTATGATGATGCACATGCATCGAATTTGGGGCGCGAATATTTACTCCGCTGTCCCCGGAGGTAGCGGACACCGAAGGTAGTGCGGTGCGAGCCCGCTTCGCCACGGATGCAATCCGTCAAATTGCGTGGTTACGCATTCAATCCGAGCTGAAAAACCTTTACGGTCGGGTCATGCTCATTCTCGCCATCGATACCGCGCTCGATGCCTGCGCCGCGGCCGTTCTCGACACCACAGCCGGCGGCATCGTCGCGCAGGAATCGCAGGCGATGAAGCGCGGCCACGCCGAAGCGCTGATGCCGCTGATCGCGCGCGTCATGAAAGCGGCCGGCGTTGCCTTCACCGCGCTCGACCGCGTCGTCGCGACCACAGGCCCGGGCAGTTTCACCGGATTGCGCGTCGGCCTCTCCGCCGCGCGCGGCATCGCGCTCGCCGCCGGCAAGCCGGTCGTCGGCGTCACGACGCTGACGGCGTTCGCCGCCCCCGTCGTCAGCGAGAACATCGAGCCGCGTCCCGTCCTCGCCGCCATCGATGCGCGGCACGATCACGTCTATTTCCAGGTCGTGGATGGCGACGGCAGTTCGTTGGTCAAGCCGCAGGTGGCGCCGGTCAGCGAAGCGCTCGACGCCGCGCGCTTCGGCGGGCTGCATCTCGTCGGCAACGCTGCAAGGATTCTCGCCGATCGCTGGCCGGCCAACGCCGCTCCGCCGATCACGGTAGGTCAGAAAGCCGCGCCCGACATCGCCTGGGTGGCGTGGCTGGGCGCTGCGATCGACCCCGAGAGTTCGCCGGCGCGGCCCTATTATCTGCGCGCACCCGACGCCAAGCCGCCGAAGGATCCGCTGGCGGCCGCAGCCGAGACGCCGGCATCGCCATGAGCTGGATGACCGATTGGTGGCGCGGCGGCGCCGCCATCATCGAACCGGCAAGCCAGCGCGACGCGGCGCGGCTGGCGGAGCTGCACGCCGCGTCGTTTCATCGCGGCTGGGGCGAAGGCGAGTTCGAGGTGATGCTGAGCGAGCGCAACACGCTCGTGCACCGCCTCCGGCAGGGACGCAGGATCATCGGCTTTGCCGTATCGCGCATGGCGGCCGACGAGGCCGAATTGTTGTCGATCGCGATCGACGCCGCCCAGCGCGGCCGCGGCCTGTCGCGCAACCTGCTGCTGACCCATCTCGGTCATCTCGCGGGCCGCGGCGTCCGCAAGATTTTTCTCGAAGTCGAAGAAAACAATCAGCCCGCGCGCCGTCTGTATGAATGGGCGGGGTTTGAGGTCATCGGCCGCCGGGAACGCTATTATCAGCAACCGGGCGGCGAGCAATTGAATGCGCTTCTGATGCGGCGCGACTTGTCGTAACATGCGTGCGATGGCAAAAGACCCCCGATCGCGTCCGGAGGCCCCGAGATCATGCCCGCACTCAAATCACCGTCAGCGCAATCCCCGTCTGCGCACAAGGACACCGGTATCGAGGCGCGATGTGCCGCAACCGGCATGCGCATGACCGAGCAGCGCCGGGTGATCGCGCGCGTGCTGGCCGATTCGGCCGATCACCCCGACGTCGAGGAGCTTTATCGCCGCTGCGTCGCGGTCGACGACAAGATCTCGATCTCGACGGTGTACCGCACCGTCAAGCTGTTCGAGGATGCCGGCATCATCGAACGGCACGATTTTCGCGAGGGCCGCGCGCGCTACGAGCAGATGCCCGACAGTCATCACGATCACCTGATCAATCTGCGCGACGGCAAGGTGATCGAGTTCACCTCGGAAGAAATCGAGAAGCTGCAGGCCGAGATCGCCCGCAAGCTCGGCTACAAGCTGGTCGATCACCGGCTGGAGCTGTATTGCGTTCCGCTCGACGAAGACAAAGCCTAGTTCTCGCGAATCACCGTTCGTGAATTTCGATCTCGTCATCTTCGATTGCGACGGCGTGCTGGTCGACAGCGAAGTCATCTCCTGCCGCGCCCATGCCGAAACGTTGACGCGCCACGGCTACCCGATCACGGCGGAGCAGGTGCTCGAGCGCTTTCTCGGACGCTCGATGCGCCAGGCGACGCTCGAAGTCGAAGCCGAACTCGGCCGCAGCCTGCCCGACGACTTCGCTTCGCAGACATATGCGGAGATTTTCCGAATGTTTGCGGATTCGCTGGAAGCCACGCCCCACATCGGCGAAGTGCTGTCGCAGATCGCGCAGCCCGTCTGCGTCGCATCGAGCGGACCGCCCGAGAAGATCAGCGCCAGCCTCAACCGCACCGGCTTGTACGACCGCTTCGCGCCGCATATTTTTTCCGCCGTGCAGGTGCGCCACGGCAAGCCCGCCCCGGATCTGTTCCTGTTCGCCGCCGAACGGATGCAGACCGCGCCCGAACGCTGCATCGTGATCGAGGACAGCGTCGCCGGCATCGCAGGCGCCATTGCCGCCGGGATGCCCGTGCTCGGCTTTCACGGCGGCAGCCACTGCCGGGAACGCTATGCCGCAAAGCTACGTGATGCCGGTGCGACCACCACTTTCGACGACATGCGGCAGCTTCCCGAACTGATTGCGCGCCTCGGGACCTGAGGGTGAGCAGCCCCTTCCAACTCGGCATTCCGGGGCGATGCACCAGCATCGAACCCGGAATCTCGAGATTCCGGGGCGCTTCGCGCCCGGAATGACGGTCCCAAACACTGGCTTTTTGGCCATTTAGGCTATATTTGAGCCCCAACCGCCGTCAGGGCACCATCACCCCGCACACCAGGTTCCATGAAGCCGCCGCGCAAGCTGCATATCAAATCCTATGGCTGCCAGATGAACGTCTACGATGCCCAGCGCATGGTGGACACGCTGGCTAGCGAGGGCTTTGTCGAAACGGCCAGCGCCGAGGATGCGGACCTCGTCATCCTCAACACCTGCCACATCCGCGAGAAGGCTTCCGAAAAGGTCTACTCCGAGCTCGGGCGGCTGCGGGTCGCCAAGGACGAGGCGGCGCGGCAGGGACGCGACATGCGTATCGCCGTCGCGGGCTGCGTCGCGCAGGCCGAGGGCGAAGAGATCATCCGCCGCGCGCCCACCGTCGATGTCGTGGTCGGGCCGCAGAGCTATCATCACCTGCCGCAATTGCTGGCGCGCGCGCAGCGCGAAGGCCGGGCGCTGGAGACTGAATTTCCGGTCGAGGACAAGTTCGGCTTCCTCCCCGCCCCCAAGCCCGATGCGATCCGCGCGCGCGGCATTTCGGCGTTCGTCACCGTGCAGGAAGGCTGCGACAAGTTCTGCACCTTCTGCGTGGTGCCTTATACGCGCGGTGCGGAAGTCTCGCGCCCGGTCGCCAGAATCGTCGATGACGTCAAGCGACTCGCCGACAACGGCGTGCGCGAGATCACGCTGATCGGGCAGAACGTCAACGCCTATCACGGCGAAGGCCCCGACGGAAAAACCTGGCCGCTCGGCAGGCTGCTGCATCGCCTCGCCGAGATCGATGGCATCGTGCGGCTGCGCTACTCCACCAGCCATCCGCGCGACGTCGACGATTCGCTGATCGCGGCGCATCGCGATCTCGCCGCGCTGATGCCGTTCGTGCATCTGCCGGTGCAGTCCGGTTCGGACCGGATTCTGGCGGCCATGAACCGCAAGCATACCGCCGATGATTACCGCAGGGTTATCGACCGTTTTCGCGATGCCCGCCAAGACATTGCTTTTTCATCGGATTTCATCGTCGGCTTCCCCGGCGAAAGCGCGGAAGAATTCGAGGCCACCCTCGCGCTTGTCACGCAAATCGGATACGCTGCGGCCTATTCTTTCAAATACTCGCCCCGGCCCGGCACGCCGGCGGCGGACCTGCAGGAGACTTTGTCAGAGGCGACTTTGTCAGGGGCGACTTTGTCAGGGGCGACGGTGTCCGCGACTGAAATGGACGAACGATTGGTGCGGCTTCAGGAATTGATCGACAGCCAGCAATCGGCCTTCAACAAGGCGATGATTGGCAACACCGTCGATGTGCTGTTCGAACGGGCGGCGCGCAACCCCGGCCAGATCGTCGGCCGTACCGCGTATCTGCAGCCCGCGCATGTCTTTGCCTCGCCCGACATCATCGGAAAGGTGCTGCCGGTGTCGATCGGCAGCCTGGAGCGCTACAGCCTGCTCGGCGAACTCGCCGGTTCCGCCGCGCAGGCTGCGCCGGCCAGGCTTTCATCCATGATGACGGGAGCCTGAACCCTTGCCAAAAAGCGCATCGGATTCGTCTTCGCTCGCTCCCAGCCGCAAATTTGACCGCGACATGCAAATTCCGCCCGAGACCCGGCCCGAAACCCAGGTCGTCATCGACTTCGACGACAATCGCGCCGCTTCCGCGCTGGTCGGCCCCTACGGGCAGAACCTGGCGCTGATCGAGCGGCGGCTCAACATCGTGGTCGATTCCCGCGGCAACCACATCACCATCGCCGGATCGCGCGACGGCTGCGACGCCGCCCGTCGCGTTCTGGAAACGCTTTATGCGCAGGCGGTGCAGGGCCACGACCTCTCGCAGGGCGAGGTCGAAGGCGCGATCCGCGCCGTGCTGGCGCAGGGCTCGCTGTTCGAGTTCGACGCCAAGACCGCCAAGTCCCAGTTCGAGACCATCAACCTGCGCAAGCGCCCGGTGCGCGCCCGCACGGCGGCGCAGGATTCCTACATCCGCGCGCTGAAGCGCCACGAACTGGTGTTCGGCGTCGGCCCCGCCGGCACCGGCAAGACCTGGCTCGCGGTGGCGCATGCCGCGCAATTGTTCGAGCGCAAGGAAGTCGATCGCATCATCCTGTCGCGGCCCGCGGTCGAAGCCGGCGAGCGGCTCGGCTTCCTGCCGGGTGATCTCCGCGAGAAGGTCGATCCGTATCTGAGGCCGATCTACGACGCGCTGTACGACCTGATGGATTCGCGGATCGTCGAGCGCGCGTTGCAGGCCGGCGAGATCGAGATCGCGCCGCTCGCCTTCATGCGCGGCCGCACGCTGACCAACGCCGCCATCATCCTCGACGAGGCGCAGAACACCACGTCGATGCAGATGAAGATGTTCTTGACGCGGCTCGGCGAGAACAGCCGCATGATCATCACCGGCGATCCGTCGCAGGTCGACCTGCCGAACGGCCAGGCCTCCGGGCTTGCCGAAGCGGTCAAGCTGCTCGACGGCGTCGAAGGCATCGCGCAGGTGAAATTCTCCGCGGAAGACGTCATCCGCCATGAACTGGTGGCGCGAATCGTCGCCGCTTACGAGGGATTGCCGCAAAAGCCGGTAACCAAGAAACCTTGACCCAGGAAACGCCGGCGTCGGACCTGCCGCAGACGGCAAGTCCGCTCCGTAACCCGAACATGGCCATGCAAGGCGCTGGAACGCTCGTGTCCGTCCTTCCCGTCACCGAAGTCCTCGTCGTCGCCGATTGCTGGCAAAGCGAACCCGAGGCCGAGGCCGTGATTCATCGCGCCATCGAGGCGGCGGCCGAAATCGCCGACGCGGACGTCGGCGACGCCGAACTCGCGATCATGCTAACCGACGATGCCGGAATCCGCACGCTCAACAACAATTGGCGCGCCATCGACAAACCCACCAATGTGCTGTCGTTTCCGGCGCTGCAGCCGGCCGCGGGCGCCCCCGCCGACGCGCCGCGGATGCTCGGCGACATCGCCATCGCCTATCAGACCACGCGCAAGGAGGCGGATGACGAGGAGAAGCCGTTCGATCATCACCTCAGCCATCTGGCGGTCCACGGCTTCCTGCATCTGATCGGATACGACCACGAGGAAGACGACGACGCCGAAGCCATGGAAGCTCTCGAACGGGAGATCCTCGCCCAGCTCGGGATTCCCGATCCGTATGCGGATCGAGATCCGCGCGCGGACCGGGAGCGGATGGACTGACATGCCCGACCCTGACCCGAGCCGCGACCCAATACAGAACACGCCGCGCGAAACCGCCAATCTGCCTGTCGTGGTCAAGGAAGGCGAGGTGCTGCGCCCGGCCTCCGAAAACTGGCTGCTGCGCGCGATCCGCACGCTGTTTGGCTGGAAATCCGGCTCGGTGCGCGCCGACCTGCAGGTGGTGCTCGACACCTCCACCCCCGACGAGGTCGGCTTTTCCGCCATCGAGCGCACCATGCTGCGCAACATCCTCGGCCTCAACGAGCGGCGGATCGCCGACGTGATGGTGCACCGCGCCGACATCGTCGCCGTCAAGCAGGACATCCAGCTTGGCGAACTCATGGGCCTGTTCGAAAGCGCGGCGCATTCGCGCCTCGTGGTCTACGACGAAACGCTCGACGACCCTGTCGGCATCGTCCATATCCGCGACCTGCTGGCGTTCATGACCGCGAAGGCGCGGGTCGGCGACACCACCAAGCCCAAGCGCAAGAAGCCGTTCCCGGCCGGCCTCGACCTGCGCGCGGTGGATCTCGCTTTGCCGCTGAGGGAAGCCAACATCATCCGCAAGCTGTTGTATGTGCCGCCGTCGATGCGGGCGATCGACCTGCTGGCGCAGATGCAGGCCTCGCGCATTCATCTGGCGCTGGTGGTGGACGAATATGGCGGTACCGACGGGCTGGTGTCGATCGAGGACATCGTCGAACAGATCGTCGGCGAGATCGACGACGAGCACGACAGCGACGAGCCGCCGGCCATCGTCCGGCAGGCGGACGGTTCGTTCATCGCGGATGCCCGCGCCAGCCTGGAGGACGCCCGCACGGTGATCGGCGAGGAATTCGTCACCGGCGAGGCCGGCGAAGAGGTCGAGACGCTCGGCGGCTACCTGGTCGCGCAGGTCGGCCGGCTACCGGTGCGCGGCGAGGTCATTGCCGGCCCGGGCAATTTCGAGATCGAGGTGCTCGACGCCGACCCGCGGCGGGTCAAGCGGCTGAAAATCGGCATCCGGAAGGAACGCCCGGCGGCGCGTCCGGCGCGGGAGCGAACCCGCCGCGATCCGGCCCCGGAGAGCAACGCGCCGCCGACCAACGACAACACGCCGCCGGCCCCGACGTCCGGCGATGGAGCCGGCACGCCGTGATCTCGTCCAGCAAACTTCGAATGGCCGGACTCTCGATCATTCTGGCCTGGGGCTGGAAGCGTGCGGCCATCGCCCTGGCCGCCGGCGCATTGTCGGTGCTTTCGATGGCGCCGTTCAATGCGTGGCCGATCCTGTTTGTGACGTTCCCGGTCACGGTCTGGCTGATCGACGGCGCCGCGGCGGGAAAATGGCGCGGCGTGCCGGCCGCGGCGATATCCGGCTTCTGGTTCGGGCTCGGCTATTTCGTACCCGGGCTGTACTGGACCGGTAACGCGTTTCTGGTCGATGCGCCAACGTTTGCCTGGCTGATGCCGTTTTCGGTGCTCGGCCTGCCCGCCTATCTCGCGCTGTTCCCGGCGCTTGGCTTCGCCCTCGCGCGCCTGATCTGGACGCGGGATACCTCAAGGGTGCTGGCGCTCGCGGTCGGACTCACGGTCAGCGAATGGCTGCGCGGCCATGCGCTGACCGGCTTCCCGTGGAATGCCTTCGGCTACGCCCTGTCGGAGCCACTGGCGCTGGCGCAGACCGCCTCGCTGATCGGCCTCTGGGGCATGACCTTCATCACGGTGGCGATCTTCGCCAGCCCTGCCGTGCTGATCGACGGGTCGTCGCGCGGCCGGAAGCCATGGATCGCGCCCGTGATGGCCCTCACAATGCTGGTCGCGATGGGCATCTACGGCGCGGTGCGACTGTCGCTGCAGCCGACCCTGCTCACCGAGGTCAAGCTGCGTATCATGCAGCCGAACCTGCAGCAGGACGTCAAATTCAACTACGCCGCCAAGGCGGTGGTGATGCAAAAATATCTGACGCTGTCCGACCGCGCTTCCGGACCGCGGACCACCGGCGTGCGCAATGCGCAGATCCTGGTCTGGCCGGAATCGGCTTTTCCCTTTTTCCTGACCCGCGAGGCGGACGCCTTGGCGCAGATCGCCGAATTGTTGCCCAAGGGCACGGTGCTGATCACCGGTTCGGTGCGCGCCCCGGATGCTCCGCCGGGCACCCGCATCAGCCGCGCCTATAATTCGATATATCTGATTGACCATGACGGCGGCGTGCTTTCGATCTACGACAAGCTGCATCTGGTTCCATTCGGCGAATATCTGCCGTTTCAGGCGTGGATGGAGAAACTCGGCTTCGTTCAGCTGACCAAGGTGCATGGCGGCTTCATTCCCGGCATCCGGCGCCAGGCCATGGAAGTCCCGCAGGCCCCCGCCGCGCTGCCGCTGATCTGCTACGAGGCGATATTTCCTGGAGAGATCGCCGTCTCGGGCGATCGCCCGGGCTGGATCATCAATCTGACCAATGACGGCTGGTTTGGAAATTCGACAGGGCCTTACCAGCACCTGCAGCAGGCAAGGCTGCGCGCCATCGAGGAAGGGTTGCCGGTGGTTCGCGCCGCCAATACCGGCATCTCGGCGGTCATCGATCCTTCCGGGCGGATGGTCGCACGCCTTGGACTTGGCATCGAAGGTGTACTGGATGCCAATTTGCCGGCCGCCCTGCCACCGACCCCTTATGCTCGACTTAGAGATATTCCAATTGCGTTTTTGATGGCAGCCGCGCTTTTATTCATCTTCAGGCGCCGCGTTGTGAAGCGCGGTGCCTGAGATTTATACATTGTAGCAACGCTCGTCTGAAAAGTAGCAACGCCGGTCTGAAAAAGCGCGACATGCGCAGTTCCGCTAGTTGACAGACAGCTCACGATTCGCTTTCTGCGGTTGCAACCAAAAACAAACAACCATTTAGTTGTTTGCGCAGATCGGTTGCCTGGTCCATTCGGCCTTCCGATGGATTGGCGGTACCGGCGCCTTGGGGTTTCTTGTCGACGGTTCGTCGACGCCTCATTCCCGGCGCGCAATCAGGAGCGATGCAGATGTCTACCAAAGCGCCCAATCCGGTTGACAAATATGTCGGGAGCCGCGTCCGGATGCGCCGTATCATGCTGGGCATGAGCCAGGAGAAACTCGGCGAAGCGCTTGGCCTGACGTTCCAGCAGGTTCAGAAATACGAAAAAGGCACCAACCGGGTCGGCGCCAGCCGGCTTCAGCAAATTTCAGAAATATTGCAGGTGCCGGTGTCGTTTCTGTTCGACGGCGGCCCGAGCGGCGCGGTGAACGGCAACAGCTTCGCCGAAGGCGCTTCGCCGGCCTACGTGTCCGATTTCCTCGCCACCTCGGAAGGCCTCGCGCTGACCCGTGAGTTCACGCGCATCACCGATTCGAAAATGCGGCGCTCCATCGTCGAACTGGTCGAGCAGATCGCTTCGCGCGACGGTCCGGACCAGCGCTGAACCTCAAAGCCGAAGCGCCAAAGTCGGCTTGAGAATTTCGTAATCTGGAATATGCCGTCATTGCCCCGGTGCGTGATTGCACGCCGGGGCACGACGCCGTATCGGATACGACATGACGACAGCCAATCCGTTTGATTCCACGCCGATCCTAGAGGGCATCCGCCGCTGGGTCGAGATCGAGACCCCGACCGACGTTCCCGCACAGGTGAACAAGCTCGTCGACCTGGTCGCCGAAGGCTATCGCGACCTGCCGGCCACCCTGGAGCGGATCGCCGGCCACTCCGGCTGCGGCGACCATCTGGTGGCGCGCTCCGCATGGGGACAGGACGCGCCGGGAATCCTGGTGCTCAGCCATCTCGACACGGTACATCCGCTCGGCTTCATCGAACGGCTGCCGTTCCGCATCGAGGGCGACAGCGCCTTCGGCCCCGGCATCTACGACATGAAGGGCGGCGCCTATCTGGCCTATCATGCGTTTCGGCAGGTTTGCGCCGACGGTGCGCAATCGCCGCTCGGCATCACCCAGCTCTATGTCTCGGACGAAGAAATCGGCAGCCCGACCTCGCGCGCGCTGATCGAGAACGAGGGACGGAAGGCGAAATATGTGCTGGTCACGGAGCCGGCGCGCGACGGCGGCAAGATCGTCACCGGGCGCAAGGGCGTCGGCCGCTTCGAAGTGTTCATCAAGGGCGTGCCCTCCCATGCCGGCACCCGGCCCGAGGACGGCCGCAGCGCGGTCCATGAACTCGGCAACGTCATCCAGGCGCTGGCGGCAATGAACGATTCATCACGCGGCATCAGCGTCAATGTCGGCGTGATCAGGGGCGGCACGCGGCCGAACGTGATCGCGGAAGAGGCCTATGCCGAGGTCGACCTGCGCGTGCCGACCATGACGGACGCGGAGGACCTCACGGCCAGGATCCTCGGCCTCAAATCGCGCACCGAGGGGGTCAGCATTCGTATCGTTGGCGAACTGAACCGCCCGCCCTATGAAAAAAGCAACGCGGGCGCCGCACTCTACGAGCACGCCAAAGCCATTGCGGCGGAGATCGGCTTCGAACTGATCGACACCTCGACCGGCGGCGGCTCGGACGGCAATTTCACCGCGCCGCATACCGCGACACTGGACGGGCTCGGCGTCGACGGCGAGGGCGCGCATACCCATTACGAGCAGATGTATGTCTCCTCGATCGAGCCGCGGACGCGGCTGTTGTACCGGCTGTATCAGACCCTGCGATGATGATGATGGCTCCAGGCGATGCCGGCGACCGCGACGTGCCGCCGGACGACGCCGCATCGGTCCATTCCCGCGGCGCGTTCTTCGGCCGCCGCAAGGGCCACAAGCTGCGCAATCACCAGGCCGACCTGATCGACCATCTGCTGCCGCACCTGGCGCTCGACATCACGGCACCTGCACCGCAGCGGCTGGCCGGGCTGTTCGATGGCGACATCAGCGATGTGAGACTCGAAATCGGCTTCGGCGGCGGCGAGCATCTGATCGCGGAGGCCCAGGCCTTTCCGGACATGGGCTTCATCGGCTGCGAACCCTACGTCAACGGCATGGCGAAAATCCTGACGCAGATCGAGGCACACAACATCGGCAATATCCGCCTCTACGCCGGCGACGCCGCGGAACTGCTGGCCTGGGCGCCGGAGCGCTCGCTGGCGCGGATCGATTTGATCCATCCCGACCCCTGGCCGAAGCGGCGGCACTGGAAGCGGCGTTTTGTTCAGGACGCGACGGTCGCGGCGATGGCGCGGATCCTGAAGGACGGCGGCGAATTCCGTTTCGTCAGCGACATCGACGATTACTGCGCCTGGACCCTGGCGCATCTGATGCGCAGTCCCGATTTCGTCTGGACCGCCGAGCGCGCGATCGACTGGCGGCAGCCGTGGGACGGCTACACCATGACGCGCTACGGCAGGAAGGCCGAACGCGAAGGGCGGGTGGCGGCGTATTTGAGGTTTCGGCGGGTGGGTTAGGACCCGCTTTATCGGCTCGTCGTGCCCGGGGGGGGGGCCGGGGGCCGCGCCCCCCCACGGGTGGGGCGGGGGCTGGGCCGGGGCTCCCCCGCCTTCCTGGGGGGGGGGGGCAAAGGACGTGGATGGCCGGGACAAGCCCGGGCACGACGGAACGAGTCAGCCCTTCGCCGCTTCCATCCGCGCCTTCCTCACATCGGTCGCTTCCCACACCATCCGCTTGCCGCGCTCGCGGCCCAGTAGTTCGATCGGGTCGTGGTTGTCGATATGGCCGAACTGTCCCTTGTAGACGCTGTAGCCGCATAGTTCCTGCAGCCGGCGCGGAAAGCGCTTTGCGGTCTCCTGGGGAATGCCGAGCTGCAGATTCTCCTGCTGCCGCATCCAGCCCCAGCAATAGGCGCAGGAGAACGCAAAACGTCGCTCGTTGGAATGGTTAGCGCCGCCGCCGTGCCATAGCGCGCTGTCGAACAGCATCACGCTGCCGGCCTTCATCGTCGCCGTGACGGCGTCGTAGTCGCGGCCATATTCCGGCGAGGCATCGTATTTGTGGCTGCCCGGAATGATCCGCGTCGCGCCATTGTCCTCGCGGAAATCCGACAATGCCCAGATCGCGTTCAGCGTGATCGGAATGTGCGGACGCGGCAGCGGGATCAGCTGCGTGTCCTCGTGGATCGGCTGCGCTTCCTGCCCCGGTCCGAGCACCAGCGAGCAGAACGACGACAGCAGGCACTCCTTGTCCAGCACGCGCTCGACCACCGGCAGCACGTTGCCGTGCAGCGGCACTTCCCAGAACAGGTCGTCATAGGTGAGCAAATTGTTGATGCGGACGGTCTTGAAGCCTTCGAACGAGGTTTTGGCGGGACCGAGCTGATGCTCGCGCTCGATGCGCTGCAGCGCCGCGATCAGCCCCTCGACCAGGCCGGGGTCCGCCGCCCCCTCGATGACGGTGTACCCGTCGCCGCGAATCCTGTCGGCATGGGCCTGAAGTTCCGAGTCTGTCAACATTGGCGCGCGCTCCCCTTGATGACGCTGTATCGCGTCTTGATGCGAGCATAGCGCGCGCAATCATCGTTGGGGAAGTGTCCCGGCGCTTACCTCGTCTTCCAGAACGCAACGACGCGCTGGGCGGTGGCTGGCATCAGGCGCGCGTAGTTGACCCGCGCGCTTTCAATGTCGGCGGGAGTCACCGGCCGGTTCGGGCCGGCGCGCAACAAAATCAGCGCGCGCACGGTCGCCCATTCAGCGCCGATGGCTTTCCCGGCGATCAGGATCGGATCGGCGCGGTCACCACGGATCAGGCGATCGAGGGTTTCGATCTTGACGCCCGTCATCGACGACAGCGCGGCGATCGATTCCTCGTATTTCAAGGCGCGCGCAAAATTCAGCAAGGCGGCCTCGCCGAGCATGCCTTCGCGCTGGAGCTTCAGAACGGTGCGCTGCGCCGGCAGGAAGTCGCGCCGCTCCTCGCGCTCCGACGGGCCAGTGATGACGGCCATCGCCTGCCTGATCTCGGCCTGCCGCTCGGGCGTGACGACCGTGACGAGGCGGCGGCGGACGACATCGATGGAGCCGGTGAGCAACGCCTGCAAATGCGCAGGCGACAGGTCGTCGCGCTGGCCGAGCCGGATCGTCAGCACGCCGTCCCGGCCCGCGCGCTTGATCAGCGCCGAATAGCTGCTTTCCGAGAACGCTGCGCCGGCATTGCCGGCGGCGCGACGGACCACGGCACGGTCGCCGCGGGCGACCATGATATCGGTGAGGTCGATCGAAAGCGTCGGTCGTTCCGCCATCGCCAGCAGGTGGCCCTGCCCCTTCAGCGACGCGATTTCGAGCAGCGTCTTCTCGTCGATGAGGAGCGAGCGCCGCAGCAGCGGACCTGCGATGATGATTTCATCGTCATGGGCGAGTTGGCCGACCAGGTTGCGCGGCGCATTCGAAAGCCCCGACAGCTGTTCGGCCAGTTCGGCGCGCTCGGCGATGTCGGCATGCGGGACCAGGCTGGTGAGGACGCCGTCGAACAGGTCGACATGATCGGGACGGAAGTTTGCCGCCCCTTGCAGGAAAAGTTCGCTGACGCGGCGCACGGCATCGGCGCGACGCTTCGAGTCGCCACCACCCACGATGTCGTCGAGTTCCGGGATCAGCGATGGTGAAAGGATCATAAGTCCGCCCGAACCGACAGAACTCGCCGGTTGCGGGAAATCTAGGCAGCCTTCGTGAATGAAGGGTTAGATTATCTCCGTAGTGGCAAGCGTGGCAAAATCGGACTTAACGGGACCCCCGGGCCTTGTCGGATTGCGTAAAAACCGCTATATCCGCGCCAACTTTTGGTTCTCATACGATCGCGTATTGAGAGTGGGCCCCCCGGGACCCGCTCTTTTTTATTACCCGAACGCGCCAGGTCCGGAAGGGCCAAAGACGCGATTTTGGGAACCGGCCCGACGGCCAATGAACGCTCGACATAAACCCTTGCAAGTAAACCGCTTTTGACCCTGGACATGACCGATCCGATCGCTGGTTCCGTGGATGCCGACCTCCTGGCCGAGCCGCGCCTCGTGGTCGAGCCGGGCGTCGCCGCGCGGGTGTCGGCGGTGGCCGGGCCGGTGCTGCAGGGAATGGGATACCGTCTGGTTCGGATCCGGATTTCCGGCGAGGCCGGCTGCACCGTCCAGATCATGGCCGAGCGGCCGGACGGGACGATGCAGATCGAGGATTGCGAGGCGATCTCGCGGGCGCTGTCGCCGGTGCTCGACGTTGCCGATCCAATCGACCGCGCCTACCGACTTGAGATATCATCGCCGGGCATCGATCGTCCGCTGGTGCGCCGCTCCGACTTCGAGCGTTTCGCCGGTCATCTCGTAAAGGTCGAAATGGCGGTGGCCCATCAGGGCCGCAAGCGGTTTCGTGGACATCTGGCCGGCGTCGAAGGCGAAGCCGTGCGCCTACATCGGGATGACATACGCGCGGGCGAAGATGCCGACGTGCTATTGGTGATGGAAGATATCGCCGAAGCACGGCTGGTTTTGACGGACGAATTGATTGCGGAATCGATGCGGCGCGGCAAGCAGGCCGAGCGCGAGATGAAACAAAGTCTCGGACTGGCGCCGCCGCCTCCGCCGCATGCGAAGAAAAGCGACCCGGCGAAGAGCAACAAGCCCAAGCCTAAAAACAAGCCCGAGCCTAAACAGGGCAAGAAGCCTGAGCCGACCAATACCAAGAAGCACCGCCTCGCCGCAGCAGCCCTGCGCAGGGGCGACCTCGATCCGACCGAAGGAGACTAGGCCATGGCCGTCAGTGCCAACAAACTCGAACTGCTGCAGATCGCAGACGCGGTCGCCCGCGAAAAGTCGATCGACCGCGGCATCGTGATCGCCGCGATGGAAGATGCCATCGCGAAGGCGGCGCGCGCCCGTTACGGCAGCGAGACCGACGTTCACGCCGAAATCGACGCCAAGAAGGGCGAACTCAGGCTGTCGCGCCACATGCTGGTGGTCGACCAGGTCGAGAACTCCTCCAACCAGATTTCGCTGGCCGACGCGCAGCGCGCCAACCCGGGCGCCCAGGTCGGCGACACCATCGCCGACACCCTGCCGCCGCTGGAATATGGCCGCATCGCCGCGCAATCCGCCAAGCAGGTGATCGTGCAGAAGGTGCGCGAGGCCGAGCGCGACCGGCAGTACCAGGAATTCAAGGACCGCATCGGAGATATCGTCAACGGCGTCGTCAAGCGCGTCGAGTATGGCAGCGTGATCGTCGATCTCGGCCGCGGCGAAGCCATCATCCGCCGCGACGAAATGCTGCCGCGCGAAGTGTTCCGCAACGGCGACCGCGTCCGCGCCTACATCTTCGACGTCCGCCGCGAAACCCGCGGACCCCAGATCTTCCTGTCCCGCACCCATCCGCAGTTCATGGCCAAACTGTTCGCGCAGGAAGTGCCGGAGATCTACGACGGCATCGTCGAGATCAAGGCGGTGGCCCGCGATCCCGGCTCGCGCGCGAAAATCGGGGTGATTTCCCGCGATTCGTCGGTCGATCCGGTCGGCGCCTGCGTCGGCATGCGCGGCTCGCGCGTGCAGGCCGTCGTGAACGAGCTGCAGGGCGAGAAGATCGACATCATTCCGTGGTCGCCTGATATCGCGACCTTCGTCGTCAACGCGCTGGCGCCGGCCGAAGTCGCCAAGGTCGTGATCGACGAGGACCGCGAGCGGATCGAGGTCGTGGTGCCCGACACCAACAACCAGCTCTCGCTGGCGATCGGCCGCCGCGGCCAGAACGTCCGCCTTGCCTCGCAGCTCACCGGCTGGGACATCGACATCCTCACCGAGCAGGAAGAGTCCGAGCGCCGCCAGGCCGATTTCGAGAATTCGACCCGCGTGTTCATGGAAGCGCTGAACGTCGACGAGGTGGTCGGCCAGTTGCTGGCTTCGGAGGGCTTTACCTCGGTCGAGGAGCTGGCGCTGGTGGACGTCAAGGAGCTCGCCGGCATCGAGGGCTTCGACGAGGAAACCGCCAACGAGCTGCAGAGCCGGGCGAAGGAATATCTGGAACAGCTCGAGACCGAGCTGGAAAACAAGCGCAAGGAACTCGGCGTGAGCGATGCTTTGAAGACGGTGCCTGGCGTGACCTCGAAGATGCTGGTCAAGTTCGGCGAGAACGACATCAAGTCGGTTGACGATCTGGCCGGCTGCGCCACCGACGATCTGGTCGGCTGGACCGAGCGCAAGGAAGGCGGCGAGCCGACCAAGCATCCCGGCATTCTCGACGCCAACGAGATCTCGCGCGACGACGCCGAACGCATGATCATGCAGGCCCGCGTCATTGCCGGCTGGATCACCGAGGAAGACCTCGCCAAGCAGACCGCGGCGGAAGCCGCCGAAGAACAGACGGCGTGATGCGGGTGTTCCGCACCACCAAATTGCTTTCTGCGCGCTGACCATGCGCAGATGACCGGAGCTTTACGACAGGCATGCTCGCATTGGCTGACCCCGATCTCGACCATGGGCCGCGGACCGACAGGTCCGCGACCATGCGGATGTGCGCGGTCAGCCGCGAGGTGCGCCCGATCGATGAACTGATCCGGTTCGTGGTCGCCCCCTCCGGCGACGTGGTCCCCGATCTGAAGCGCAAATTACCCGGCCGCGGCCTGTGGATCGGCGGCTCGCGCAAGACCGTTGCGGAAGCGGTCCGCCGTCACCAGTTTAGCAGGGGGTTCAAGCGCGACGTCCGCGCCGCCGAGACCCTCCCCGCCGATACCGAGGCCCTGCTGGAGCGAAGCTGCACCGAGGCGCTGGCCATGGCGGCCAAGGCCGGTCAGGTCGTTTCGGGGTTTGCCAAGGTCGAGGACCTGCTCGAACAGGGCCGGGCCGCCGTTCTGATTCACGCTTCCGACGGCGCGGCCGACGGAATCCGCAAATTGGACGCGATCGCCGGGCAAAGGACCGGAAATCCCGGTCAATCGCGCGGGTTGCCGATAGTGACTGCTTTAACCTCGGCGCAATTGGATTTGGCACTGGGCCGGTCAAATGTGATACATGCTGCCCTGCTCGCGGGCCCGGCGAGCAAATCGTTCCTGTCGCGCTGCCAGATCCTGGTTCGATACCGGATGGACGACGATGACAAGACCGGGGATGGCGGCCAGAAATTCTGACGGACGACGGTTGGTTAAGAAGCCCTGCTTCAATGGCCTTGCTGCAATGACTGTGCGGATACGCACGATGTAACGAGATTAGGACTGCTGAATGGTTGATACCAAAACGCCTGGCGACAAGACTCTGAGTGTTCCGAGCAAGACCCTGTCGCTGAAGCCGCGGGTCGAGACGGGCACCGTGCGCCAGAGCTTCAGCCACGGCCGGACCAAGCAGGTCGTGGTCGAGAAGCGCGGCAAGCGCCGGGTCGGCGGCGATGCGCCCGCAACCGAAACCCATGCGCCCGAACCGGTCGCCGCCAAGCCAGCGCCGGCGGCAAAGCCCCCGCTCTCCCGCCCGACGCCGTCGGCCGCGCCGCGCGGCGGCTCGGGCGTGGTGCTGCGCACGCTGACCGAGGACGAGCGCTCCGCCCGCGCCAGTGCGCTGGCCGACGCCAAGGTACGCGAAGTCGAGGAACGGCGGCAGGCCGAGGAAGAGGCCAAGCGCCGCGCCACCCGCGAAGGGATCGAAAAGGCCGAGCGCGAAGCCGCCGAATCCCGCCGCAAGGCCGAGGAAGAACGTCACCGCCAGGAAGAAGAAGCCAAGCGCAAGGCCGAAGTCGAGGCCAAGAAGCGGTTTGGTGAAGGCGAGGCCAAGCCCGCTGCGCCGGCGCCCGCCGCTCCGGCCAATGCGACTGCTGCCCGACCCGCCCAGGCCCGCCCGGCCGCCGCCCGGCCGGCGGCTTCCGCCCCGGCCCCGCGCGCGCCCGCGGTCGCCGCCGACGGTTCCGACGACGACGAAGCGCCGCGCCAGGTCCGGCGCGGTCCCGGCGGCGCCATGCGCCCCGCGGCAGCCCCGAAGACCACCCACAAGCCCGGCCCGCAGAAGGAGCGCGGCCGCCTGACGCTGGTCACCGCGCTCAACGCCGACGACGTGCGCGAACGCTCGATCGCCTCGTTCCGCCGCCGCACCCAGCGCCTGAAGGGCCACGCCTCCAACGAGCCAAAGGAAAAGCTCGCCCGCGAAGTCACGATTCCCGAGGCGATCACCATCCAGGAACTCGCCAACCGCATGTCGGAACGCGCGGTCGACGTCATCCGCCTGCTGATGAAGCAGGGCGCGATGCACAAGATCACCGACGTGATCGACGCCGACACCGCGCAGCTGATCGCCGAGGAAATGGGCCACAGCGTCAAGCGCGTCGCCGCGTCGGACGTCGAAGAGGGCCTGTTCGACATCGTCGACGATTCCACCGATACCGAGCCGCGCTCGCCGGTCGTGACCGTGATGGGCCACGTCGACCACGGCAAGACCTCGCTGCTCGACGCGCTGCGCCACGCCAACGTGGTGTCGGGCGAAGCCGGCGGCATCACCCAGCACATCGGCGCCTATCAGGTGACCTCGCCGGAAAGCGGCAAGAAGATCACCTTCATCGATACGCCCGGCCACGCCGCGTTCACCGCGATGCGCGCCCGCGGCGCCAAGGTCACCGACATCGTGATCCTGGTGGTCGCGGCCGACGACGGCGTGATGCCGCAGACGATCGAGGCGATCAACCACGCCAAGGCGGCGAAGGTGCCGATGATCGTGGCGATCAACAAGATCGACAAGCCGGACGCCAGGCCGGAGCGCGTGCGCACCGAACTGCTGCAGCACGAGGTCCAGGTCGAATCGTTCGGCGGCGAAGTCGTCGACGTCGAGGTTTCCGCCAAGAACAAGACCAATCTCGACAAGCTGCTTGAGATGATCGCGCTGCAGGCCGAACTGCTCGACCTCAAGACCAATTCGGACCGCCCGGCCGAAGGCACCGTGATCGAAGCCAAGCTCGATCGCGGCCGCGGTCCGGTCGCCACCGTGCTGGTGCAGCGCGGCACGCTCCGGGTCGGCGACATCATCGTGGCCGGCGCCGAGATGGGCCGCGTCCGCGCGCTGATCTCCGACCAGGGGGAGAACCTCGAAGAGGCCGGACCTTCGGTGCCGGTCGAGGTGCTCGGCTTCAACGGCCCGCCGGAAGCCGGCGACCGCCTCGCGGTGGTCGAGAACGAAGCCCGCGCCCGCCAGGTCACGAGCTACCGCGCCCACCAGAAGCGCGAGAACGCCGCCGCCTCGATTTCCGGCATGCGCGGCTCGCTCGAGCAGATGATGTCGCAGCTCAAGACCGCGGGCCGCAAGGAATTCCCGCTGATCGTCAAGGCCGACGTTCAGGGCTCGCTCGAGGCGATTCTGGGATCGCTGGAGAAGCTCGGCACCGAGGAAGTCGCCGCACGCATCCTGCATGCCGGGGTCGGCGGCATCTCGGAATCCGACGTCACGCTGGCCGAAGGCTTCAACGCCGCGATCATCGGCTTCTCGGTGCGCGCCAACAAGGAGGCGGCGGCCGCCGCCAAGCGCAACGGCATCGAGATCCGCTACTACAACATCATCTACGATCTCGTCGACGACATCAAAAAGGCGATGTCCGGCCTGCTCGCGCCGACGCTGCGCGAAACCATGCTGGGCAACGCGCAGATCCTGGAAGTGTTCAACATCTCCAAGGTCGGCAAGGTCGCCGGTTGCCGCGTCACCGACGGCACCGTGGAGCGCGGCGCCAATGTGCGCCTGATCCGCGACAACGTCGTCGTGCACGAAGGCAAGCTTTCCACGCTGAAGCGCTTCAAGGACGAAGTGAAGGAAGTGCAGTCCGGCCAGGAATGCGGCATGGCGTTCGAGAACTACGGCGACATGCGTGTCGGCGACGTGATCGAGTGCTACCGCGTGGAGACCATCCAGCGCAGCCTGTAAGTCTGAACCTTACGGCTTCGCCTGGAGTCATATTGAAGCAGTTCGAGGCCGTGCCCGGCCGAAAACGCGAAGCGTTTCTTCGCCGTTGATTGCCGGGCATCCGCCTATCGAGAATCAGCCGCAAGCAAGGTGTGGATGGCGGGCATAACGCCGGTCATCACGACTTATTTCCGAAGGACGCCAATGTCTCGCCAACATAGCAAGGGCGCCGCCCCCGGCGGATCGCAACGGCAATTGCGCGTCGGCGAGACCGTACGCCATGCCGTCGCCGATATTCTGTCGCAGGGTAACGTGCACGACCCAGACCTCGAAGGCCACATCATCACCGTTCCCGAGGTGAAGATGTCGCCCGACCTGAAGCTTGCGACCATTTACGTCATGCCGCTCGGCGGCCGCGATACCGACGTCGTGCTCGCGGCGCTGGCGCGCAACAAGAAATTCCTGCGCGGCGAGATCGCTCACCGCGTTAACCTGAAATTTGCTCCTGACCTTCGCTTTCGCATCGACGAACGATTCGATGAGGCGGAACGGATCGAGAAATTACTGAGAACACCTGCGGTGCAACGAGACCTCGCACCCGATTCGGACGACAAGTCATGACCATGCCCGGCGCCAACAGCGGGATCGCGCAGCAAGCTGCCGATCCGCACGAGGTTGAGAAAAATATTTTTTCCGGTGACGCCCGCAACGAAGGCGGCGAACGCCGCGGCAACAACGATCCCCGCCACGCCAAGTCGCCGCGACAGAACAACCAGCCGCGCCGCGACAAGCGCGACGTCCACGGCTGGGTCGTTCTCGACAAGCCGATCGGCATGACCTCGACGCACGCGGTCGCCGTCCTCAAGCGCCTGTTCCAGGCCAAGCGCGCCGGCCACGCCGGCACGCTCGATCCGCTGGCGTCCGGCGGCCTGCCGATCGCGCTCGGCGAGGCCACCAAGACGGTCCCCTTCGTGATGGACGGCCGCAAGCGTTACCGCTTCACGGTGGCCTGGGGCGAGGAACGCGACACCGACGACACCGAGGGGCGGGTCGTCAGAACCTGCGAGCTCAGGCCCGCGGCCGACGCGGTCCGGGCGCTGCTGCCGCGCTTCACCGGCCTGATCGAGCAGACCCCGCCGCAATATTCGGCGATCAAGGTTCAGGGCGAGCGCGCCTACGACCTGGCGCGGGACGGGGAGACCGTCGAACTGAAGCCCCGCCCGGTCGAAATCCACGAATTAACCCTTGTCGAACATGGCGATAACGGCCAGTCGGTATTCGAGGCGGAGTGCGGCAAGGGAACCTATGTCCGGGCGCTGGCCCGCGATATCGGCCGGATCCTGGGCTGTTTCGGCCATATCTGCGCGCTGCGGCGGACTTTGGTGGGCCCGTTCCGCGAGGCGGACATGATTCCGCTGGAACAGTTGGAGGCTTTATGTAATAGAGCCGCGTCTGGCGAGGGAAGCCTCGCCGACGCGCTTTTGCCCGTTGAGACCGCGCTGGACGACATCCCGGCACTGGCCGTCACACGGGCTGATGCGGCAAGGCTCCATCGGGGCCAGGCCGTTTTGTTGCGCGGACGGGATGCGCCCAATAGTAGCGGCACAGTCTATGTCACGGTGGCAGGCCGGCTTCTGGCCCTCGCCGAAATTGGCAATGGCGAACTCATCCCCAAGCGCGTGTTCAACCTGACCGGGCTGACTGCCAGTCCCGGTCGCAACAATGATGAGAGAGTTTGACGATGTCGATTACCGCCGAACGCAAAGCGGAAGTCATCAAGACGAATGCCACCAAAGCCGGCGATACCGGCTCGCCCGAGGTTCAGGTCGCAATCCTGTCGGAACGCATCAACAACCTGACCGGCCACTTCAAGTCGCACGTGAAGGATCATCACTCACGCCGCGGCCTGCTCAAGCTGGTCCAGACGCGCCGCTCGCTTCTCGACTACATCAAGCGGAAGGACGAGAAGCGCTACAAGGCATTGCTCGAAAAGCATAACATTCGTCGTTGATTTGAGTACGCGCGCAGCCATGCGCGCGTTTTTGCATGATCTTCCGAAGAAATCGGGCTCCGTTTGTTGGAGACGATCATGCGCAAGAGCATCGTCCGTCAAGGACCATGCTCGAACAACGTCCAGCAGCAATCCGGCCGCTGGACAGGGCAAGGTGCCCGTGACTGCCGAGAGGATGCACGCCATCCGAAATATGAAGACCATGGCAGGATCGCCGGCCGCTGATCTCGCAGGAAGATCAGCGTCCCGCCATCTTGCGCATGGTCTTTGTGTTTTTGGGCCGCGCTCTCTCGTGAACCATGAAAGAGAACGATATGTTCAATAAGCATTCCGTCGAGATCGACTGGGGTGGACGTCCCCTGAAGCTGGAAACCGGCAAGATCGCCCGTCAGGCCGACGGCGCCGTGATGGCAACCTATGGCGAGACCATCGTGCTCGCCACCGTCGTCGCCGCCAAGGCGCCGCGTGAGGGCGTCGATTTCCTCCCGCTCACCGTCGACTACCAGGAAAAGACCTACGCCGCCGGCCGCATTCCCGGCGGCTATTTCAAGCGCGAAGGACGCCCGACCGAAAAGGAGACGCTGGTCTCCCGCCTGATCGACCGTCCGATTCGTCCGCTGTTCGCCGACGGCTGGCGCAACGAGACGCAGGTGATCGTCACCGTGCTCTCGCACGACATGGAGAACGATCCCGACGTGCTGTCGATGGTGGCCGCCTCCGCGGCGCTGACGCTGTCCGGCGTGCCGTTCAAGGGACCGATCGGCGCCGCCCGCGTCGCCTTCAGCAATGACGAATACATCCTCAACCCGACGCTCGACGAGATGGTCGACACCCAGCTCGAGCTGGTGGTCGCCGGCACCTCGGACGCGGTGCTGATGGTCGAATCGGAAGCCAAGGAGCTTTCGGAGGAGATCATGCTCGGCGCCGTGATGTTCGGCCACCGCCATTTCCAGCCGGTGATCAACGCCATCATCGAGCTCGCCGAGAAGGCCGCCAAGGATCCGCGCGAGGTCACGTCGATCGACAACAGCGCGATCGAGAAGGAAATGCTCGGCCTCGTCGAGCAGGATCTGCGCGCAGCCTACGCCATCCCGGTCAAGCAGGATCGCTACGCCGCGGTCGGCAAGGCCAAGGACAAGGTGATGGCGCACTACTTCCCGGAAGGGCAGGAGCCGAAATACGACAAGCTGCGCATCGCCGGCGTGTTCAAGGAACTGGAAGCCAAGATCGTTCGCTGGAACATCCTCGACACCGGCAAACGCATCGACGGCCGCGATTCCAAGACGGTGCGCAACATCGTCGCCGAAGTCGGCGTGCTGCCGCGCGCCCACGGTTCGGCGCTGTTCACCCGCGGCGAGACCCAGGCGATGGTCGTGACCACGCTCGGCACCGGCGAGGACGAGCAATATATCGACGCGCTGTCCGGAACGTATAAAGAGACGTTCCTGCTGCACTACAATTTCCCGCCCTACTCGGTCGGCGAAACCGGACGCCTCGGCGGCACCAAGCGCCGCGAAGTCGGCCACGGCAAGCTGGCCTGGCGCGCGATCCACCCCGTCCTGCCGCCGCACCACGAATTCCCCTACACGGTACGCGTGGTCTCCGAGATCACCGAATCCAACGGCTCGTCGTCGATGGCCTCGGTGTGCGGCGCCTCGCTGGCGCTGATGGACGCCGGCGTTCCGCTGAAGCGGCCGACCGCGGGCATCGCGATGGGCCTGATCCTGGAAGGTTCGCGCTTTGCGGTCCTGTCCGACATTCTCGGCGACGAGGATCATCTCGGCGACATGGACTTCAAGGTGGCCGGCACCGAACAGGGCATCACCTCGCTGCAGATGGACATCAAGATCGAGGGCATCACCGAGGAGATCATGAAGGTGGCGCTCGGCCAGGCCAGGGAAGGTCGCATCCATATCCTGGGCGAAATGTCCAAGGCGCTGACCAACGCCCGCGCCGAACTCGGCGAATACGCGCCGCGCATCGAGACCTTCAAGATCGCCACCGACAAGATCCGCGAAGTGATCGGCACCGGCGGCAAGGTGATCCGCGAAATCGTCGAGAAGACCGGCGCCAAGGTCAACATCGAGGATGACGGCACCGTCAAGGTCGCCTCCAACGACGGCGAGGCGATGAAGGCCGCGATCAAGTGGATCAAGTCGATCGCCTCCGACCCGGAGATCGGCCAGATCTACGAGGGCACCGTGGTCAAGGTGATGGAGTTCGGCGCCTTCGTGAACTTCTTCGGCGCCAAGGACGGCCTGGTCCATATCAGCCAGCTCGCCTCCTCGCGCGTGCAGAAGACCTCCGACGTCGTCAAGGAAGGCGACAAGGTCAAGGTCAAGCTGCTCGGCTTCGACGACCGCGGCAAGACCCGGCTGTCGATGAAGGCGGTCGATCAGGAGACCGGCGAAGACCTCGAGGCCAAGCAGAAGGCGGAAGCCCCCGTGCCGCGCGAAGCGGCCGGCGAGTAAGCCATCGCAGAAATGTGAACGAGAAGGGCGGCTGCGATGCCGCCCTTTTTTGTTGGTTTGCTGCCCAAAAATGCCCGAATGGCAACGCATGTGCGAATCCGCCACAACCCGCCATGAACCCGGACCGGCCCTCGTGCGTAGCTCTTTGGCCCAGCGCAGAGCGCGTTAACCGCGCAAGGACCCGTCAGATACGAGCCACCCACAGGAGAAATTCCATGTCCATCATGTCCCGTCGTCGTTTGATATTCGCCGCAACCGGTATCGCTGCGATGGCGGCAGCGCCGCGCACCGTCTTCGCCCAGGCAGCAACGCCTGCCCCCGCGGCCGCGGCCCCCACCGGTCCCTTCACGCTGCCGCCGCTGACCTATCCGACCAATGCATTCGAACCGCATATCGATGCCAGAACGATGGAAATCCATCATGACCGTCATCATCAGGCGTTCATCACCAACCTCAACAACCTCGCCAAGACCAACACGCAGCTGGGCACCGCGAAGGTCGAGGACGTGCTCGGCAACCTGAATGCGCTGGATGACGGCATCAAATTCGCCGTCCGCAACAATCTCGGCGGCCATGCCAACCACAGCATGTTCTGGGAAATCATGGGCCCGAACGGCGGCAAGCCGGAAGGCGAACTGCTCGCGGCGATCGACAAGGATCTCGGCGGCATGGAGAAATTCCAGAACGATTTCAACGCCGCCGGCGGCCGCCAGTTCGGCTCGGGCTGGGTGTTCGTCACCGTCTCCAAGGACGGCAAGCTCGCGATCGAGACCCGGCCGAACCAGGACAACCCGATGATGGACGGCAAGCGCGCGCTGATGGGCAACGACGTCTGGGAGCACGCCTATTACCTGAACTACCAGAACCGCCGCGCCGATTACCTCAAGGCATGGTGGAACACGGTGAACTGGGCCAAGGTCGGCGAGCGCTATGCCGCAGCGAAGGCCGGTACGCTCGGCGTGTAAACAACCCACCCAATATGAAAAGGGCGGCCTCGCGGCCGCCCTTTTGTTTTGTGCGCTGTCGTTTGCAGTCAAGCGATGTCGAAGCGATCGAGGTTCATCACCTTGGTCCAGGCCGCCACGAAATCCCTGGCGAACTTTTCTTTCGAGTCGGCGCAGCCATAGACTTCGGCGAAGGCGCGGAGCTGCGAGTGCGAACCGAAGATCAGGTCGACACGGGTTGCGGTCCACTTCACAGCATTGGTCTTGCGGTCGCGGCCTTCATACGTGCCGCCGGATCCGGCGGGCTGCCATTGCGTGCTCATGTCGAGCAGATTGACGAAGAAGTCGTTCGTCAGCGTCTCGGGCCGCGTGGTCAACACACCGTGCTTGAAGTTGCCGGCATTGGCGCCGAGGACGCGCAGGCCGCCGACCAGCACCGTCATCTCGGGCCCGGTCAACCGCAGCAATTGCGCCCGGTCCACCAACGCCTCCTCAGGCTTCATGAACTGGTGCTTCTTGCTGTTGATGTAGTTGCGGAAGCCGTCGGCGCGCGGTTCGAGCGGGGCAAACGAATCGACATCGGTCTGATCCTGCGACGCGTCGCCGCGTCCCGGCGTGAAGGGCACCTTTACGTCCAGCCCGGCGTCCTTTGCGGCTTTTTCAATGGCTGCGCAGCCGCCGAGAACGATCAGGTCGGCCATCGAAACCTTCTTGCCGGACTCCTTCTGGATCGTTTCGAGCTTCTGCAGGACGGTCTTCAGCTCGGCCGGCTGGTTGACCTCCCAGTCCTTCTGCGGGCTGAGGCGAATACGCGCCCCATTCGCGCCGCCGCGCTTATCGGAGCCGCGGAAGGTCGAGGCCGACGCCCATGCGGTCGAGACCAGCTGGGACACCGACAGGCCAGAGGCGAGAATTTTTGCCTTCAGCGCTTCGATATCCTGTTCGCCGATCAGCTCATGATCGACCGCCGGGATCGGGTCCTGCCAGATCAGCGTTTCCTTCGGCACCAGCGGACCGAGATAGCGCGCGACCGGGCCCATGTCGCGGTGGGTCAGCTTGAACCAGGCCCGCGCGAAGGCATCGGCGAACTGGTCCGGATGTTCGTAGAAGCGCCGCGAGATTTTTTCATAGGCCGGATCGAAGCGCAGCGACAGGTCGGTGGTCAGCATGGTCGGCACATGCTTCTTCGACTTGTCGAAGGCGTCGGGAATCGTGGCTTCCGCACCCTTGGCCTTCCACTGCTTCGCGCCGGCCGGGCTCTTGGTCAGCTCCCACTCGTTCTCGAACAGGTTCTTGAAGAAGAAATTGCTCCACTGGGTCGGCGTCTGGGTCCAGGTGACTTCCGGGCCGCCGGTGATGGCGTCGGCGCCGAAGCCGGTGCCGTGCTTGCTCTTCCAGCCGAGGCCTTGATCTTCGATCGCGCCGCTTTCCGGATCGGCTCCCACCAGCGACGGATCGCCGGCGCCGTGGGTCTTGCCGAAGGTGTGGCCGCCGGCGATCAGCGCGACGGTTTCTTCGTCGTTCATCGCCATTCGGTAGAAAGTCTCGCGGATGTCCTTGGCCGCCGCGACCGGGTCCGGATTGCCGTTCGGGCCTTCCGGGTTGACGTAGATGAGACCCATCTGCACGGCGCCGAGCGGCTCGGCGAGCTGGCGTTCGCCGCTGTAGCGCTCGTCGCCGAGCCAGGTGCCTTCAGGTCCCCAGAACAGCTCCTCCGGCTCCCAGACGTCGGCGCGGCCGCCGGCGAAGCCGAACGTCTTGAACCCCATCGATTCCAGCGCGACGTTGCCGGCCAGGATCATCAAATCGGCCCACGAAATCTTCTGGCCATACTTCTGCTTGATCGGCCATAGCAGCCGGCGCGCCTTGTCGAGGTTGGCGTTGTCGGGCCAGCTGTTCAGCGGCGCAAAGCGCTGCTGGCCCGCACCGGCGCCGCCGCGGCCGTCGGTGATGCGATAGGTACCCGCGCTGTGCCAGGCCATGCGGACCATCAGGCCGCCGTAGTGACCAAAATCGGCCGGCCACCACTCCTGAGAATCCGTCATCAGCGCTGTCAGATCCTTGATCACAGCGTCGAGATCGAGCGTTTTGAATTCCTTGGCGTAGTCGAACGCCTTGCCCATCGGATCGGACAAGTTGGAGTTGCGGTGGAGCACCGAGACATCCAGCGCATCGGGCCACCAGTCGCGGTTCGAGCGAACGCGATTACCGCCCGTGAACGGGCATTTTGATTGATCATCCATGGTCGTCTCCTGCTGTCGGACTGGAATTGGAAGCAATCTAAAGCACCGCCTTTCCATCAGGTAAAGTTGATTTTCTTGATCGAACCGATAAGATCATCTGATGATCCAGATGACGCTGAAACAGTTGCGCTACTTCGATGCGCTGGCGCGTCACGGCCATTTCGGGCGCGCGGCGGAGGCCTGCGCGATTTCGCAGCCGGCGCTGTCGATGCAGATCAAGGAAATGGAGGAAGCGCTCGGCGGCGTGCTGCTGGAACGCGGCGCGCGGCAGGTTACGCTGACGAAATTCGGCGAAGAAATCCTGCAGCGCGTCCGCGAGATTTTGCGTTCGGTCGACGAACTCGGCGATTTCGCGCGCGCCTCGCGCGACCGGCTCGCGGGCCGGCTGCGCATCGGCATGATCCCGACGATCGCGCCCTATCTTCTGCCGAAGGTGATCGAAAATCTCGCGCGCATGCATCCCGAGCTCGACATCCACGTCCGCGAGACGCTGACGCCAAAGCTGATCAAGGAAGTCGTCGAGGGCCGGCTCGACACCGCCATCGTGGCGCTGCCGGTTTCCGAACCCTCGCTGACGGAGGTGACGTGTTTCTCGGAGAACTTCCTGCTGGTGCGGCCGGGCGCGGACGAAGGCACGCCGGTGCCGAGCCACGAGACGTTGCGCGAAATGCGGCTGCTGCTGCTCGAGGAAGGCCACTGTTTCCGCGACCAGGCGCTGTCGTTCTGCAACATGCACGCGCCGCCGCGCGAAGTGCTGGACGCCAGTTCGCTGTCGACGCTGGTGCAAATGGTCGGCGCCGGCATCGGCGTCACGCTGATCCCGGAAATGGCCGTCGGGGTGGAGACGCGATCGGCCAACGTCTCGATCGCGCGCTTCAAGGATCCGCAGCCGTCGCGCACCATCGGCATGGTCTGGCGCAAGACCAGCCCGCTCGCCGGACAGTTGCAGCAAATATCGGAAGCGGTGTGTCTTGCGGCGGAGGCGTTGCGCGAACAGCGCAAGGCGAAATCGCCGGCTCGGAAAGTGCGTGCCTGACCGGTTGAAGTACCCCAAAGGAGTTCGATGCCCGATCTTATCATCCGTCCGGCAAGACCCGATGAATATGACGAGGTCGCCCGCGTCTGGATGAACAGCTGGGCATCGGTCGGGCTCGAAGCCGCCAGCGACGCGCTGTTGGAAAAACTGCGCGCGCGGGTGCGGTTGGAAATCGAGAGAGGCTGGAGCCTGTACGTCGCCGACGACGGCGGCACGCTAGCGGCAATGCTGGCGATCCATGCGCCGGATTGCTATCTCGATCAATTGTTCATAGCGCCGGAATACCAAGGCAACAGCCTTGGGCGAAGACTGCTCGCCTTCACCCGGCAGCAACTGCCGAGTGAGATCTGGCTGCGCTGCGTGCGCGAGAACGAAAAGGCATGGCGCTGGTACGAACGCGAAGGCTTCGTGTTCGAGAAGGAGCAGGTCGAGCCGACGAACGGCCGGGTGATGAAATATTATCGCTGGAAGAAGACGACAGGGACGGAACCCTAATAGACCCGACGCGGCCTTGCAGAGCAGAAATGCACCCTCTAGTTTAACCTTCCTGCCCCGCCGTGCTTTCCGCCTGAATCTTTCATGCTTCGCCTGTTCGCTGCCGTCATCGTTCTGTCGTGCGTTTCAGCAGCCCCGGCGCAAGCCCAGGCTGTGCCGCAAACAACGGCGACGCAGCCCGCTGCACCGACCGCCAAATCCATCGCCCGCAAGCGAAGCGAACCGGCGGTCAAGCCGGTCTCCGGCGTCAGCGGTACGTGCGGACTTGGGGTGATCGTCGTCGTTGGCGACGAGTTCATGGTGAAGAGGATCGGCGTTACCCAATTCCAGAGCAGCGAGACGAAAGTGCCCATCAATTGGGGCCTCGAAGATCTCATCTTCGCGCGGGTCCGTGCCGCCGCGCCGCGCGGGCTCTCGGTGCTGAAGATCCCGTTCGACAAATCAAAACTTCCGAAACGCGACGAGTCGAAGATAGGGCTATTTCGCGACGAGAAGGCCGAACTGGCCGACTTCATGCGGAAGGCCACCGAAGGCACGAGTTGCCAGAGATACGTTTGGGTGGGCAATTCGATCAGCCAGTTCGGCAGTTCTGGCTATAGCGTCCGCGGCATCGGCATCGTGAACCATGATGTGCTGGTCGGACATCGAATCTATTTTTTCGCCCTCAGCTATATCCGGGTTTTTGACGGGCGCGATTTTTCCATCACCCGGCACGGCTCGGCGCTGACGCACATTGATCCGCTCCTGAAGCGGGTGCTGCTGGGCACGCTGATCCTCGGCCCTTACAGCGAATTGGCCGAGGCCTCGTTCCCAGACAACCCGGAGAGCGTGGCCGGCAATCTCGCCTTTCGCGAATATGCGCGCGCCTTGCTGACGGCAAGCCTCGACAGGACACTTCCCATCATGCTTCGGCCTTGAACCGATCCCTTGAGACGTTACGGCACGGCAGGATGATGCAGACCCAAAATCTGCAGGCAACCCCGTGCACAGTAGCCAAGCCTCTGGAATCGCTCAGGCGACCACGCGCGGGTCGACGTCCTGCGCGTAATCGACGCCATCGACACCGAATCCGAACAACCTCAGGAACTGGCTCTTGTATTCCCCGAGGTCGGCGAGTTCAGCCAGCGTCTCGGTCGTGAGCAGCGGCCAGCGCCGCGAGACTTCGGCCTGGACTTTCGGCGACAGCTCCCAGTCGTCGACGCGGATGCGCCTGGCATCGTCGAGTTCGGCATCCTTGCCGAGGCGGGTGCGGAACAGGCGATCGATCTGTTCGATGCAGCCTTCGTGCAGCCCGAGCTGCTTCATGACCTTGAACAGCACGGTACCATAGAGCGGCACCACCGGGATCGCCGAGCTGGCCTGGGTCACCACCGCCTTCAGCGCCACCACGCGCGCAGCGTCCTCGCCGAGCCGGCTACGGATCGCCTCCGCCTTGCGGTCGAGATCGACCTTGGCGCGGCCGAGGGTGCCGTTCCAGTAGATCGGCCAGGTCAGTTCGCTGCCGATATAGGTGTAGTTGAACGTGCGAAAGCCCGGCGCCAGCACGCCGGCGTCGGCGAGTTGGTCGATCCAGCGCTGCCAGTCCTCGCCGCCCATCACCGCCACCGTGGCGGTGGCTTCGTCCTCGCTCGCCGGCGCGATGGTGGTCTCGTAGACCTCGCCGGTCTCGGTGTTCAGCGTCTTGATCTCGACCGGCACGCCGAGCGGCTTGATCGCCGAACGCCAGGTCTTGCCGGTGACCGGATCGGTGCGGACCGGCGCGGCCATGCTGTAGACGAGCATGTCGAGCTGGCCGAACTTTTCGCGCACGCGCTCGATGAAATTCTTTTTCAGCTCGTCGGAAAAACCATCACCCTCCAGCGTCACCGGAGAGCGGCCGATCTTGCCGGCTTCAAGCTCGAAGGCGCGGTTGTTGTAGAAGCCGGCACTGCCGCTCTTGGTCTCGGTCGGCTCGCGCTCCATCGACACGCCGATCGTATCGGCGCCGCCGGCGAAGGTTGCGACGATACGGCTGGCGAGACCGTAGCCGGTCGAACAACCGATCACGGCGACGCGCTTGGGGCAATCCGCAATCGCGCCCTTGCCGAGAACGTAAGCGATCTGCTCGCGGACATTCGCGGCGCAGCCGGCAGGATGTGCCGTCGTGCAGATGAAGCCTCGCACGCGCGGTTCGATAATCATGCCTACCCCGTTGTGGATTGTTGCAAGGTCACCATCCGCCAGCCTGGCGGGTCTTTCACCGCTGGCGGGCCGTGGCGAAACGAAATCACGCGTCCAGCCGGCGGAACACCAGCGTGGCGTTGGTGCCGCCGAAGCCGAACGAGTTCGACAGCACGGTGGTGAGCCTGGCGTTGTCGATGCGCTTGCGCACGATCGGCATGTCGGCGAACACCGGATCGAGCTCGGTGATATGGGCGCTCTCGCAGATGAAGCCGTTGTTCATCATCAGCAGCGAATAGATCGCTTCCTGCACGCCGGTGGCGCCGAGCGAGTGGCCGGTCAGCGCCTTGGTCGCCGAGATCGGCGGGCACTTTTCGCCGGTGCCGAACACCTTTCGGATCGCCTCGATTTCCGGCGGATCGCCGGCCGGCGTCGAGGTGGCGTGCGGATTGATGTAATCGATCGGGGTGTCGACGGTCGAGATCGCCATGCGCATGCAGCGCTCGGCGCCCTCGCCCGACGGCGCGACCATGTCGTAACCGTCCGACGTCGCGCCATAGCCGACGATTTCGGCATAGATCCGCGCGCCGCGCGCCTTGGCGTGTTCGAGTTCTTCCAGCACCAGCACGCCGGCGCCGCCGGCGATCACAAAACCGTCGCGGCTGACGTCGTAGGGGCGCGAGGCGGTGGCCGGCGTTTCGTTGTATTTCGAGGACATAGCGCCCATCGCGTCGAACAGCACCGACAGCGTCCAGTCGAGTTCCTCGCAACCGCCGGCGAAAATCACGTCCTGCTTGCCCCACTGGATCGTTTCGTACGCATTGCCGATGCAATGGTTCGAGGTCGCGCAGGCCGACGAGATCGAATAGTTGACGCCCTTGATCTTGAACCAGGTCGCCAGCGTCGCGGACGCGGTCGACGACATGCCCTTGGGCACCGCGAACGGCCCGACCCGCTTCGGTCCCTTGGTGCGCGCGATGTCGGCGGCTTCCACCAGCGTCCGCGTCGACGGTCCGCCCGATCCCATGATGATACCGGTGCGGACGTTGGAGACCTGATCGGGCTCGAGCCCGGAATCGCGGATCGCCTGCTCCATCGCGACGTGATTCCACGCCGCGCCTTCCGCGAGGAAGCGCATGGCGCGGCGATCGATCACCTCCGCGGGATTGAGCGTCGGCGCGCCCTGCACCTGCGAGCGGAAGCCGAGCTTCACGTGGTCCTCCGCGCGCGTGATGCCGGATTTCGCCTCGTAGAGGCTCGCAAGCACTTCCTGGGTGTTGTTTCCGATGGACGAGATAATCCCCATCCCCGTAATGACAACCCGCCTCATGATCGCCTCGCCCTGCCGTTTCCGTTCGTCCGTGAAGATATGTTTGTGGCGCGATCGCGCCGTCAGCCTGGCTCGGTGCCCTGCTTGAACAGCCCGACCTTCAAGTCCTTGGCGCGATAGATAATCTCGCCATCCATGGAAAGCCAGCCGTCGCCGACGCCAAGCACCAGCTTTGAACGCATCACGCGTTTCATGTCGATGTTGTACACAACCTTGCGGGCGTTCGGCAGCACCTGGCCGGAGAACTTTAATTCACCCAGGCCGAGCGCCCGGCCGCGGCCCTCGCCGCCAATCCAGCCGAGATAGAATCCGACCATCTGCCACATCGCATCCAGGCCGAGGCAGCCCGGCATCACCGGATCGTTCTTGAAGTGACAGCCGAAGAACCAGAGGTCCGGCTTCACGTCGAGTTCGGCGCGGATCAGGCCCTTGCCGAACTCGCCGCCATTTTCGTTGATATCGGTGATGCGGTCGAACATCAGCATCGGCGGCAGCGGCAATTGCGCATTGCCGGGGCCGAACATCTCGCCGCGGCCGCAGGCGAGCAAATCCTCGTATTCATAACCGCTGCGCCGATCCAGCATGGTTTACCGCCTCAAAATTGGATGTCCCGATCGAGCGCTTTCCGAGCGAACCGGACCCGTTTCCCCACGGGAAATCTTGTCTCCCGCAATCTGGCGCTACTTAGGGTGCTATCGGCACGAACCCCTGCCGAAATCGCATATGTGGTCCGCGCGCTCTGTAACATAGGGATGACGGCCCGGGAAAGCGCCGGAATGGATGAAAACGCCGTGGTTACCAATCTAGTACCTTTCTAAAGTAGGGCCAGTTCTAGTTGCGATAAACTTGCATCTACCTGATTTCCTTTTATATTGGGCAAGAATTTGCCCGAGTTAGCGCGTGTGGTGCCTGTAGTGGACATGAACGATCAAACCTCGCCCCAGAACGACGACGGTATCGATCCGGCTGCCCGTGCCGCCGGACATCAGCCGGCGCTGACCGGTTGTCCCTGGCACGACGTCAACGAGATGCTGCAGGCCGCGGGTCTGCGGCCCACCCGCCAGCGCATGGCTCTGGGTTGGCTGCTGTTCGGCAAGGGCGCCCGCCATCTCACCGCGGAAATGCTTTACGAGGAAGCCACGCTGGCCAAGGTCCCGGTGTCGCTGGCGACCGTCTACAACACGCTGAACCAGCTCACCGACGCCGGCCTGCTGCGCCAGGTCTCGGTCGACGGCACCAAGACCTATTTCGATACCAACGTCACCGCCCACCATCACTTCTATCTCGAGAACAACCACGAGCTGGTCGACATTCCCGATCCGCATCTGGTGCTGTCGAAGATGCCTGACGTGCCGGATGGCTACGAAATCGCCCGCGTCGACATGGTCGTGCGGCTGCGCAAGAAGCGCTGAATTTTCGCGTATTGTTCAGATGCCTTCGTCATGGCCGGGCTCGTCCCGGCCATCTACGTTTTGGGCCAGTAGCGGGAAAACGAGGACGTGGATGCCCGGGACAAGCCCGGGCATGACGACGCGCTGCAAACCAGGTGACGCTTCGTGTCACTCCACCTTCTCGTCGGCATACACGCCCCACAGGCGTTGCTGCTCGATCCAGCCGTCAAAACCCGTGCCGATGACGCGGCACCAGCCGTTGGCGCATTTCTTGACCTGGGTGACGACCCCGGCCTGCAGGCGAGCCGCGATGGCGCTGGTGCTGTCGGGCCGTTCATAGAGCTGTGCCAGCTCGTCCTTGCTCTTCATGGTGACGACCGCGGTGCGGCGCCCGGAGAGCAGCGAGTGATAGACCCAGCCTTCGGAACCTTCGGAATCCCGCACGCGGCGCCAGTTCTCGAACTCGGCCGTGATTTCGACGGGCAGGCCCGAGCGGGTGTAGATCCAGGCGACATCATTGTCCTTGGTCGGACCGGCCCGGACGTTCACATGATCTGACTTGAGGCTGACGTAGCGCGGCACCGGCAGGCCGCTGGTGGTAGAAGCTGAATCCTTCGCCGAAAACCCCGTGCTGACCGATGTCAAAAGCCAGCCCCCCGCCAGCAACGCCACCGAACAGAAACGCCCCAACGCCATCAACCCGTCTCCTGCCGAGCCGACCTCAACTTGAATGCTTCGCGTTGAAATCGCTCGTTAACGCCTGAAAACCCCCGACCCCCGTGCCGCGCTTTACCCGCCCCGGAGGTTCGACCTCCGAGGAGTTCTTGTCTTGGCCCGGCCTTCTGCTAGAGAGGACGGAACGCCAACGACAGGAACGCCCGAATTTTCCGCTGAAAATCGGTGGCAAGTATTTGGGAACCCAAGGACTTGCCCGGGACACAGCGGGACACCGGGACGCGCAGCTTCCGCAGTGTCGAACAACCGGGTTAATGAGGTCTGAACGGCGAGCTCTGGCGACCCATAGCCTCATGAGAGCAGTACATGTCGGTTAAGAAAAAATCGCTCGTCGTCGTCACCCGCAAGCTGCCGGACTCGATCGAGACCCGGATGCGCGAGTTGTTCGACGCGCGGCTGAACCTCGACGACACGCCGATGACGCCGGAGCAACTTGCCGACGCGGTCCGCACCGCCGACGTGCTGGTACCGACGGTTACCGACACGATCAGCGAGGAAATGCTCAAGCAGCCCGACTGCAAGCTCCGCTTGATCGCCAATTTCGGCAACGGCGTCGACAATATCGACGTGTCAGCGGCGCATGCCCGCGGCATCACCGTGACTAATACGCCAAAGGTGCTGACCGAAGACACCGCCGACATGACCATGGCGCTGATTCTCGCGGTTCCGCGCCGCATGATCGAGGGCGCGGCGATCCTGACCGAGGGCAGGAACTGGCCCGGCTGGTCGCCGACCTGGATGCTCGGCCACCGTATCGGCGGCAAGCGCCTCGGCATCATCGGCATGGGCCGCATCGGCCAGGCCGTCGCCCGCCGCGCCCGCGCCTTCGGCCTGCAGATCCACTATCACAACCGCCGTCCCGTCGCGCCCGTCATCGCCGAGGAACTCGGCGCGACCTACTGGGAAAGCCTCGACCAGATGCTGGCGCGGATGGACATCATCTCGGTGAACTGCCCGCACACGCCGGCGACCTATCATCTGCTGTCGGCGCGGCGGCTGAAGCTGATGCGGAAGGACGCCTATATCGTCAACACCGCGCGCGGCGGCGTGATCGACGAGGATACGCTGATCAAGCTGATCGAAGCCGGCGACATCGGCGGCGCCGGCCTCGACGTCTACGAGCACGAGCCGGCGGTGAATCCCAAGCTGGTGCGGCTGGCGAAGGCCGGCAAGGTGACGCTGCTGCCGCATATGGGCTCGGCCACGATCGAGGGCCGCGTCGAGATGGGCGAGAAGGTGATCATCAACATCCGAACCTTCCTCGACAACCACAAGCCGCCGGACCGCGTGCTGCCCAGCATGCTGTAGGCAGGAGGCGGCGTGAGCGAAACGCTTCGACCGTCGCCTGGATGAGCGCAGCAATATCCGGGAGAACTGTATCCGCGGAGAGACTTTTCCCGGATATCGCTGCGCTCATACGGGACTGGCCCGCTCCCCGTCATTCCGGGGCGTGCGCATCACGAGCCCGGAATCCAACTATCGACCTGTGATGCGGCGCGATGGATTCCGGGTTCGCGCTACGCGCGCCCCGGAATGACGACGGGACGTCGAGTTATCTCTGGTTGGCGTGCAGACATCGTCACCCAACCTGCAGAGAACGCGCGGAAAGGCTGTCACCCCACCTCGGTTCGCATTTCATGCGAACCGATCCTCCTCCAGGGGAGGATGGAGGGCGTAACCGCTCAGATCGGTGATCGTGGGATTGTCGCCGTTGAGCGGATTTTGCGGATCGCGGGCGTAGCGCAGGGTTTCGAAGCGCATGGCGCGGGCGTCGATCATCACGAGGCGCCCGACCAGGCTTTCGCCGAAGCCGACGATTTCGCGGATCGCCTCCAGGGCCATCATCGAGCCCATCATGCCGGCCAGCGCGCCCATCACGCCGGCTTCGGCGCAGGCCGGCACGGTGCCTAATGGCGGCGGTTCGGGAAACAGGCAGCGGTAGGTGGGATTGAACGCGCCGTCCGCGCCGCGTTCATGCGCGCGGATCGTCGTCAGCGAGCCGTCGAACTGGCCGAGCGCCGCGGTGATCAGCGGCTTCTTCGCCAGGAAGCAGGCGTCGGACAGCAG
The DNA here is from genome assembly GCA_964609175.1 of uncultured Bradyrhizobium sp. Lineage (GTDB taxonomy): Bacteria > Pseudomonadota > Alphaproteobacteria > Rhizobiales > Xanthobacteraceae > Bradyrhizobium. The sequence goes on along the minus strand of CAZSRR010000013.1, from coordinate 93,221 downwards.
ATAGCGCGTTTCGAAATTGTCGGAGCCGTCGAGCACGAGATCGTATTTGCCGATCAGCGACATCACGTTGCCCGCATCGAGACGCACCGCATGCGCGTCGAACCGGACGTGCGGATTGAGCGCGTGGACGACCTCGGCGGCGCTGTCTACCTTGCGCCGCCCGATGTCGGGCGTCGTGTGGATGATCTGGCGCTGCAGGTTCGACAGCGAGACGACGTCGTCATCGACCGCGCCGAGCCGCCCGACGCCCGCAGCCGCCAGATACATCAGCACCGGCGCGCCGAGACCGCCGGCGCCGATCACCAGCACGGACGCCTGCTTCAGCGCGGCCTGGCCGGGACCGCCGACCTCGCGCAGCACGATGTGGCGGGCGTAGCGTTCGAGTTCGTCGGCCGTCAGCATGGTCGTGTCAATTCCTTCCGCAACACGCCCCAAGGGCGGCGCTGAACCGGAGGCCGGTTGGTGCCGACCAAGCAGATGTGCTTAGTTGGCGGAACGTCAATGCGCATTCCTCGCTTCCACTCCATTGTTCCGGATTTGTCATGAGATCGGCGCTTTCGGCAACCTTTGTCATCGCAGCTTTGGGCCTCGCGGCGGTCGACGCGCAGGCGCAACACGCCCCGGCGAAACCGGTCACCACGATACCGATCCGCCCGGCGGTGCAGAAGCCGGAGGACACCGCAGGCGCCATGAGCCAGGCCTGGCGGCTGGCGCTGCAATCAGACCTCGCCTGGATCGGGCTCTACAATGGCGCGATCACCGGCGACGTCAGCGAGCGGATGGTCAATGCCGTCAAGGAATTCCAGAAGTCGCGCGGCGGCAAGCCAACCGGCGTGCTCAATCCGCAGGAGCGCGGCGCACTGGGGGAGAGCGCCAAGCGAAAGCAGGACAGCGTCGGCTGGAAGATCCAGACCGATCCAGGCACCGGCGTACGGCTTGGTATTCCGACCAGGCTGGTGCCGCAGCAGGCCAGCGACGCCAACGGCACCAGATGGACGTCGGCATCCGGCACGATCCAGATCCTACTGGCGCGGCGCAAGAACGCCGACCCCACAGCCGCAAAACTTGCCGAACGCGAGAAGAAGGAGCCGGGGCGTACGGTCAACTACTCCGTGGTGAAGCCGGACTTCTTCGTGGTGTCGGGCCTGCAGGGGCTGAAGAAATTCTATGTGCGCGGCACCTTCAAGGGCGACGAGGTGCGCATCCTCACCATCCTCTACGACCAGGCGACCGAGAACACCATGGATCCGGTCGTGATCGCGATGTCGAGCGCGTTCAATGCGTTTCCCGCGCCGGTGCCAATCGCGGGGCCGCCGCCGCGCAAGAACGTCGAGTACGGCACCGGCCTCGTGGTCGGCGACGACGGCGCGATCCTCGCCGACCGCCAGATCACCGACGGCTGCCTCATGGTGGCGATTGCCGGGCACGGCAATGCGGATCGCATCGCCGAGGACAAGGCGCACGATCTCGCGCTGTTGCGCATCTATGGCGCGCGCGGGCTGAAGGCGCTCAACATCGCCAGCACAGCGACCAAAACCGCGCTCGACCTCACCGGCATCGCCGATCCGGAGAATCAGGGGGGCGGCGCGGCGGTGACGGGCAGCAAGGCTTCGGTGCCGCAGCTCGGCGGCAGCAGCGACATCGTGCTGACGCCGGCCCCGGCGGCCGGCTTCTCCGGCGCGCCCGCGCTGGATGGCGACGGCCGGTTTGCCGGCATCGCGCTGCTGAAACCGGTTCTGGTCGCGGGGCCTGCCAATGGGCTGCCGGCGGCGCAAGCGGTGCTCGTGACGCCGGACACCGTGCGCGGATTTCTCAAAGCCCATGGCGTAGCGGGGTTCGGCGGATCGAACGATGCAAAGGCGTCGATCGTTCGCGTGATCTGCGTCAGGAAGTAGGCTGCGACGTCGCCAACGCGCAGCGATGCGCGAACCGCCCCCCGCATTTTGCGGGCTGGTCTTGGCACCGGCTTTTCTGTCATATTTCCGTCATAAAGGCTGATTCGCGCATCTCCGACGAGTTTGGGCAGGCGGGAGCGACTGGCCGCATGGTGGTCCCGGGGACGCGGACCGCCAGAAAGCAACATGGCGCGCCTCACCGCCCTGCGGATCGGGGGTTGCCGGGAATTGGGCATGAAAACCATCGTATTGGCCACTCAAAAGGGTGGCTGCGGCAAGAGCACGCTTGCCGTCAGCCTGGCCGTCGCAGCCATGCAGGGGGGACGCTCGATCCGTCTGATCGAGACCGATCCGCAAGGCACGCTGTGGAACTGGCAGCAGCAGCGCGCATGCCCGCATCCCGTCGTCGACGTCATCAGCGACGTCGCCCAGCTTGAGCAGCGCCTCTGGATCTTCAACCGCCATGACGTGGCGGTGACGATCATCGATACCGCCAGCGGGCTCAGCGCGCTGACCAACGCCGCCATCCGGCGCGCGGACCTGTGCCTCATTCCGGTGCGCCCGAGCGTCATCGACATCCAGGCCGTGACGCCGACGCTGGGGACGGTACGCGCCAACGGAAAGGCTTTTGCGTTCGTCCTCAACCAGGCGCCGCATCGCGGCCGGCGCATAGACGATGCCGCCAGGGAGCTCGGCGATGAGTCGGCGCCGGACCTGAAGGACATCGTCGCACAACCCTATATCGGCCTGCGCGTGCAGCACCAGGACGCCCTCGGCAAGGGCCTGGCCGTCACCGAATACGCGCCGGCCGAAAAATCGGCAGACGAAATTCGCAGGCTTTGGCAATGGGTGGAGAACAAGCTCGACCAGTGCATGCGGCTCAGCGACAGGGCGCCGATCAGGCCTGCGTCCGGGCAGGGGATCCGCGGCCCGGCATCGATCGGCAGGGCCAGCCTGCCGTACCGGTTCATGGACTTTTAAGTCTAGAACGGCCTCGTTGCGAGCCTCACGCCAGCCCGAACCGCACGCCGGCCCGCGCCAGCCCGCCGGCGATGCCGATCGGGGTGCCGTCGGCGCGCCAGCAGGCGGCGCCCGACATCGATCCGTCGTCGTGGAACTGGATGGCGTTCATGCCGCCGGCGACCGTCGGCACCGCCTGCACCTTGTGGCCCCTCGAAACGAGTTCGGCCCGGACGCCTTCCGGTACCGCCTGCTCCACTTCGAGCGCGTTGCCTTCGGTCCATACCCGCGGCGCCTCCACCGCTTCCTGCAGGCTCATGCCGTGGTCGATCAGATTGATCAGCGCCTGCATCGCGCTCGGGAAGATCTTCTTCCCGCCCGGCAGGCCGAGCGCGTAGACGGGCTTGCCGTTGCGCAGTGCCATCATCGGCGACATCGAGGTGGTGACGCGCTTGCCCGGCGCCAGCGACAGCGCATGGCCGGGACGCGGGTCGTAGAGGTTCATGTAGTTGTTCGGGACGGTGCCGAGGCCGGGAATCAGGATTTTCGCGCCGAACAGATTGTTGATGGTCTGCGTGGTCGCGACCACGTTGCCGAACGAATCCGCCGCCGTCATGTGCGTGGTGTGGGCGCTCTCGAGCTGCGCGATGCCGGCACCCCACACCTGCGCACGATCAGGATCGATGGCGCGGCGGCGCTCTTCGGCATAGGCCTTCGAGGTCAGCCGCTCGACCGGCACGTTGATGTAAGCGGGATCGCCGCTGGCGGCGGCGCGGTCGGCAAAGGCGATCTTCAGTACCTCGGCGAGGTAATGGATGTTGGCGGCGGAGCCAAAGCCGAGTTTGGCAATGTCATAGCCTTCGAGGATGTTGAGCATCTGGGCGATGTGAACGCCGGAGGCCGCCGGCGGCGGCGGGCCCAGAATTTCCCAGCCGCGATAATCGGCGCGGACCGGCTGACGCTCGACGGTTTTGTAGCCGGTCAGGTCCTCGCGGGCGATGAAGCCACCATGCTTCTTCATGTAGTCGACGAGGATATCGCCGAGCGGCCCGTGATACAGCGCCGCGGCGCCGTGCTGCGAGATGTAGCGCAGCGTCTCCGCATATTCCGGCTGTATCACGCGCTCGCCTACCTTGAGCGGCGTGCCGTTCGGCAGATAGATCGCAGAGATCGGCGCGTCCTTCAGCATCTCCTGCGCGCTGTCGGAAATACACTCATGCAGATAGGGCGTTGCGGCGTAGCCGCGCGCGGCGAACTTGATCGCGGGCTGCATCACGTCGGCGAGGCTCATGGTGCCGAAGCGTGCGAGCGTCTCGCACCAGGCCAGCAGCGAGCCCGGCACGGCGACGGCCTTGGGCCCGTTGAGGTTCTCGTCGCCGACCGTGTCGAACACGTCGTGCGCCGAGCCGGGCTTCGAGATGTAGGTGTCGGGCCGGACGGCCAGCGGCACCGTGCTCTGGCCGTCGATGAAGCGGTGGCTGCCGTCGGCCAACCTGATATGGGCCATGCCGCCGCCGATGATGCCGACCATCATCGGCTCGACCACGGTCAGCGCGAACAGGGTGGCGATCGCCGCATCCACGGCGTTGCCGCCAGCGGCGAGCATTTCCGCGCCCGCGCTCGACGCCAGCGGGTGGTTGCTGACCACCATGCCACGGCTGCCCGTGGCCGGCTGCTTGCGGCACTCAAAACCGGTGGTTGCGCGCTGCCGCCAATTGCCCGTCATGCGTCATGTCCCGATTCTTGCTGTCGTTTTCCGGCATCAGCCGGCAAGATTCGAGCGCGGCCGTGTTCGTCCGGGATAGCCAGAATTCCACAATCCTGCATCATGGCAAAGTAGTGATTCGGGCTCCCGCGATCTCTCCTTTGGGTCGGGCTGGTGCGCCTTGGCGAACGGAACGTTCGCGCCGCAGAATGCGGGCTTGTTGTAAGGCGTACCCCAAAAACCGCCAGAAGCCCTTCCAGAGGACTAGAAATGCAGACGATCGTATTGACCACCCAGAAGGGCGGTTCGGGAAAAAGCACGCTTGCCATCAGCCTTACACTTGCCGCCATCCGTGCGGGTCACAATGTCCGCCTGATCGAGACCGACCCGCAGGGCACCGTCTCGAAATGGCGGAGCCGCCGTCCCTACGCCGCCCCGATCGTGGAAGCGATCTATGACGCAAGGGCGCTCGAAGAGCGTCTGCGCCTGCTGCCGCGCGACGGCGTGACGGTGACGATCGTGGATACCGCCGGCGGCGAAACCGCCGCGACCAATTCGGCCATTCGCTATGCCGACATCTGCCTGATTCCGACGCGGCCGAGCATCGCCGACATCGAGGCCACCGCCGCCACGCTGCGCGTCATCCGCGCCTGGCACAAGCCGTTCGCCTATGTGCTGAACCAGACCCCGATCCGCGCCGCGGCGCGGCTTGCCGGCGCGGAGAACGCGCTGGGCGACGAAGCGGCGCTCGACGCCTCCGAGATCATCGCCAAACCCTTCATCGTGATGCGCAACGATTACCAGGACGCGCTGAGCGCCGGCCTTGCCGTCTGCGAATTCGCGCCCGGAGGCAAGTCGGCCCAGGAAGTGCGCGCGCTGTGGCAGTGGTTGGAGGCGCGGTTCACCGATACGGCCGCGCCCGCGGAAGAACCGGCGGTCGAGGATTTCGTCGAAGTCCCCGCCATCATTCCGAAATGGGCGGCGCTGCCGTCCTACGACGCCGACGGTGCGCGCTTCCTGCGGGCGCCTGCCCGGGTCTGATCTCACGCTGCGCATGAGTTGAATGCGTGAGGTGAACGCGAAGCAATCCGGCCACCAGCCCCGCCGGGTTGCTTTGCTTCACCTGGATCATGGATTCCGCCGCAGCCAGTTTTCCCGCGTCATGCGCCATCTCTCGGCGAGCGTCTGGCCGCTGTGATGGGCAAGCTCGATATAGCCGACGAATTCGGCGCCGGTCTTTTGCTTGACGCGGCGTGAAGCCATGTTGGTCGCCGCGTTGCAGGCGTGGAAGCGCTCGATCCCGAGCGTGCGGAACGCAAAGTCGTTCACCGCCGAGACCGCTTCGCTCATCAGCCCCTGATTCCAGTAGCGTTCCGCCAGCCAGAAGCCGCGATTGCCCTTGGGATCGTCCAGCCTCGGCCGGAAACGGATGTTGCCGATCGCCTCGCCGTCACCACGGCGCAGCACCAGCATCCAGTTATAGATCTCTTCGCCTGCGGCGACCCTTTCGAGCTCCTGCGCGACAAAGGCCTCCGCGCCGTTTTCGGGATACGGCCAGGGCACGACCCGCGCGAGATGCTGGATGATGTTCCAGTTGTTGAAATGCCGCTGGATCGCCGGCGCGTCCGACATCGCGAGCGGACGCAGGACCAGCCGTGCGGTCTGCAATGTCGGCGTGATGGTTACTTCTGACATTTCGGACACCAGAAAGTTGAGCGGCCGTTCTGCACAAAGCGCCGCACGATCCCGCTGCAGCCCTCAGTTTGGCATTTCTCGCCCTCGCGGTCATAGACTTGAAATGAGTGCTGGAAATACCCAAGTCCACCCGATGTCAGGCGGTGATCGCTGATCGAGGAGCCGCCGGCTTCGATCGCCTGGTTCAGCACCGAATGGATGGCCACGACCAGGCTTCCGGCGCGATCGGTCGGCTCGCCCTTTTTCGTCGCCAGCGTCGCGGCCAAACGGCGCGGCGATAGATGCGAACGGAACAGCGCCTCGCAGACATAGATGTTGCCGAGCCCCGCGACCACGCGCTGGTCGAGCAGCGCCGCCTTCAAACTGGTCTTCTTGTTGAAGCAGGAGCGCGCCAGCATCGCGGCGTCGAATTCGTTGCCTAGCGGTTCAGGCCCGAGGCCCTTCAACAATGGTTCGTCCTCCAGCCCCTGGCGGGCGATGACCTTCATGTAGCCGAACCGGCGCGGGTCGTTGAACACGATCGCGGCACCCGACGACATGTGGAACACCACGTGATCGTGAGCGCGGTCCTCGCTGCGCGGATGGTGGAATTGGCCGGGCGCGGCGCTGCCGCCGTCATCCAGCACGCGGAACGAGCCCGACATGCCCAGATGCATCAACAGCACGTCGCCGGACCCAAGATCCGCCATCAGATATTTGGCGCGGCGGCCGAGGCCGGTCACCGTCTGGCCCTCCAGCCGCGTCACAAAGTCCTTCTGGAAGGGAAACCGCAAATCCTTGCGCCGGGCTTCGGCTTTGAGGATTTTCGCCCCCTCCATGGCCGGCTGCAGGCCGCGCCGGACGGTCTCGACTTCGGGCAATTCGGGCATGCAGGCATTCACCTTCTGGAGGTGACGTGATAGCGCCATAGCGCCCGGGGCGCTATGGTCCGGGGGTGTGGAGTAAGCTCATGGATCGGCCGGACCAGACCACCCATTTCGGCTTCAGGGACGTGCCCCTGGGCGACAAGCAGACGCTGGTGAACGATGTCTTTCACAGCGTGGCCTCCCGCTACGACCTGATGAACGACCTGATGTCGGGCGGCCTGCACCGGGTCTGGAAGAACATCATGATCACGGCGCTGGACCCGCCGAGGAGCGACGCGCCGTTTGCCCTGCTCGACGTGGCGGGCGGTACCGGCGACATCGCCTTCCGCGCCGCCGGGGCGGCGGGCCAGGGCTTCCGCGCCACCGTCTGCGACATCAATGCCGACATGCTCGACGTCGGCCGCAACCGCGCCGCGGCGCGCCATCTCGAGGATCGGGTTTGCTTCGTCGAGGGTAATGCCGAGGCCCTGCCGTTCGGCGACCGCTCCTTTGACGCCTACACCATCGCGTTCGGCATCCGCAACGTGCCGCAGATCGACCTGGCGCTGCGCGAGGCCTATCGCGTGCTGCGGCCGGGCAGCCGGTTCCTGTGCCTGGAATTCTCCACCGTCGACGTGCCCGGGCTCGACGCGTTGTACGATTTCTTTTCGTTCAAGGTGATCCCGCCGCTCGGCCGCGCGGTGACGGGCGACGCCGAATCCTATCAATACCTGGTCGAATCGATCCGCCAATTTCCCCGGCCCAATGCGTTCGCCGAGATGATCCGCGCCGCCGGCTTTGCGCGGGTGAAGTGGGAAACCCTCTCCGGCGGCATCGTCGCGCTGCATTCGGGCTGGCGTTTGTGATTTCTGCAGCGACCCACATCGCGCGCCTGGTCCGCGCGGCTTACGTGTTCGCGCGCGAGGGCGTGTTCGGCGTCGTCGATCCGGCCCTGGTGCCGCCGCCCGGCCAGCTCGCGCTGCGGCTGGCGCGGCTGATCGAACGGCCGGGCGCCAAGTCCGGACCGCGGCTGTCGCGGGCGCTGACCCGGCTCGGCCCCGCCTATCTCAAGCTCGGGCAATTTCTGGCGACGCGGCCGGACGTCGTCGGGGTTGCGATGGCGCGCGACCTGGAAAGCCTGCAGGACCGGTTGCCGCCGTTTTCGCAGACCGAGGCGGAGGCCGTGATCGCGACCTCGCTGGAACGTCCCATCACCCGCGTTTTCGCCAGCCTCGGCCCGCCGGTCGCCGCCGCCTCGATCGCACAGGTGCATCGCGGCGAGGTCGAGCGCGACGGCGCGCGCCACGCGGTCGCCGTCAAGGTGCTCCGGCCGAACGTCGCCGCGCGCTTCCGCCGCGACCTCGGCGATTTCTTCTTCGTCGCCCATAATGCCGAAGCGCATTCGGCCGAGGCGCGGCGGCTGCGTCTGATCGAGGTCATCAACACGATGTCGCGCTCGGTCGCGATGGAGATGGATCTGCGGCTGGAGGCCGCCGCGCTGTCGGAGATGGCGGAGAACACAAGGGACGATCCGGATTTTCGCGTGCCCGCCGTCGACTGGGACCGCACCAGCCACAACGTGCTGACGATGGAGTGGATCGACGGCATCGCGCTGAACGACCATGCGCGGCTCGAAGCTTCGCAGGTCGACCTGCCCGATCTCGGCCGCAAGGTGATCCAGAGTTTTCTGCGCCACGCGCTGCGCGACGGCTTCTTCCACGCCGACATGCATCCCGGCAATTTGTTCCTCGACGATGCCGGCCGGCTGGTCGCCGTCGATTTCGGCATCATGGGCCGGCTCGGGCTGAAGGAACGGCGTTTCCTCGCGGAGATTTTGCTGGGCTTCATCACGCGCAACTACCGCCGCGTCGCCGAGGTGCATTTCGAGGCCGGCTATGTGCCGGGCCACCACTCGGTCGAAAATTTTGCGCAGGCGATCCGCGCCATCGGCGAGCCGATCCATAACCGCACCGCCGAAGAAATCTCGATGGCGAAGCTGTTGACGCTGCTGCTCGAAGTCACCGGGCTGTTCGACATGCAGACCCGGCCCGAACTGATCCTGCTGCAGAAGACCATGGTGGTGGTGGAGGGCGTCGCGCGCGGTTTCGATCCGAAGCTCGATATCTGGAAGATTGCCGACCCCGTCGTGCGCGAATGGATCGAGCGCAATCTCGGCCCGCTCGGCCGGATCCAGGGCGCGGTGTCCGGCGCCGGCGAACTCGGCCGCGTGATGGGAAGCCTGCCGGCGATCGCGTCGCGGGCGGTGGCGGTGCTCGAGAACATGGAAAAGATGACCCGGGAGGGCCTCACCCTGTCCCCGGAAACGATCGCGGCGATGGGCCGGGCCGAGGGCCGCAAGAACCGCTGGCGGACGGCAGCGCTCTGGATCATCGCGGTGACGTTTGTCGGGATTCTGATTGCGGTCTGGTAGACCTGCGCTGGGCGAGACGGCACAGTTTCACAAGACGCCTTATTATTAACGGCGTCGCAGCCCCTGCAAAAACGCATCAATCTTGCGCGCCATTCTCTTGCAGAATGGAACTTAGAACTATAGGTTATAGAACTAGGGGCGACGTGAGAATATTCATAACGCGGGAGTTTGCGCGGCTGGTCCGCAAGACAGACATCGATGATCGGGCGCTAAGAGAGGCTGTCGATCGCGCCGCGAAAGGATTAGTCGATGCCGAACTTGGCAGTGGTCTGATCAAGCAACGGGTCAGCCGGAAGGGGCAGGGCAAGTCAGGTGGCTATCGCACGATCATTGCGCTGCGGGCCGGTGACCGCGCCTTTTTCCTTTACTGCTTCGCCAAGAATGACCGGGGCAACATTGCTGACAGTGAATTGCAGGCACTCCGCTCGCTTGCATCATCCTGGCTTCATGCGGGCACGGCGTTGGTCGAATCCGAATTGAAAGCCGGACGATTGATCGAGGTACACCATGGCTAAAGCAGCGAAAAAACTCAGCCCGCTCGGCAAGAGCATCCTGCGAACCGCAAAAGACATGCTCGCGGGCGGCGTCATGGACAAGCGCGGCTTTGACCGGATCGCACAGGAACTCGGGGCCACGACGCTGCCGAACACGAAACCCATGACCGCCAAGGAAATTCGGGCACTGCGCAAAAAGGCGGAAATCAGTCAGGCCGTCTTTGCCAAATGCCTGAACGTCACGCCCGACTATGTCTCCAAGCTAGAACGCGGCGCCAAGCGCCCCACCGGCTCGACGCTGGTGTTGCTCAACGTCATCCAGCGCAACGGTATCGAATTGGTTCTCTGATCTGGACTCCACCTCCCTTGGACGCGCCGCAGGCGGGGCGGTCTCCGCCGTGCGGCAGATGTGATTGCAATGACAGCATAGTGTGCTAGCATTGCCTACATATCCTGCTGGAGGCCGCCCATGGCCAGCCTGACCATCCGAAAACTCGATGAAACCGTCAAAACCTATCTTCGGCTGCGGTCGGCCAAAAACGGCCGCTCGGTCGAAGAAGAGGTCCGGGTCATCCTCGGAGAGCTGATACAGGGGCGCCCTTATCCGGCCGGCGACCCGGCCTCGCCAGGAGCCGCCGAGGTCTCCGCGCCGGCCCCACCACCCTTCAATGCCTCCGGCGGACGCAGCGTCACCCTGATCATCGGCGGCGGCATTGCCGCCTTCAAGTCGCTGGAGCTGATCCGGCGGCTGAAGGAGCGGCAGATCGACGTCCGCTGCGTGCTGACCAGGGCGGCGCAGCAATTCGTGACGCCGCTGTCGGCGAGCGCGCTGTCGCATGAGCGCGTCTACACCGATTTGTTCGACCCCGGCAGCGAGTTCGACGCCGGTCACATCCGCCTGGCCCGCGAATGCGATTTGATCGTGGTAGCGCCGGCGACCGCCGACCTGATGGCGAAGATGGCGAACGGCCATGCCGACGACCTCGCCAGCGCGATCCTGCTCGCCGCCGACCGGCCGATCCTGCTGGCGCCGGCGATGAATCCGCTGATGTGGAACAACGCGGCGACGCGCCGCAACGTGCTGCAGCTTCGCCGCGACGGCATCCACATGATCGGGCCCAACGCCGGCGAGATGGCCGAGGCCGGCGAAGCGGGCGTCGGCCGGATGTCGGAGGCGGTCGAGATCGCCGCCGCCGCGATCGACATTCTGCGTCCGCCGCGACCGCAGCCGCTTGCGGGCAAGCGCGTGCTGATCACGGCGGGGCCGACGCATGAGGCGATCGACCCGGTGCGCTATATCGCCAACCGCTCCTCCGGCAAGCAGGGTTTTGCCATCGCCGCCGCGGCGCAGGCCGCGGGCGCCGACGTCACGCTGGTTACCGGTCCTGTCGAACTGCGCGATCCCGCCGGCGTCACCGTGATCCGCGTCGAGTCGGCGCGCGACATGCTGCATAAGGTGGAAGCCGCCCTGCCCGCCGATATCGCGATCTTCGCCGCCGCCGTGGCCGACTGGCGCGTCGCCAATGCGGGCGAGCAGAAACTGAAAAAGACCTCGGCCGGCATGCCGCCGCTGCAGCTGGTCGAAAACCCGGATATTCTCGCCACCATCTCGACACTGAGAGACAACCGCCCGCCGCTGGTGATCGGCTTTGCCGCCGAAACCGAGCATCTGATCCACAACGCCAAGGCCAAGATCGCCCGCAAGGGCTGCGACTGGATCGTCGCCAACGACGTCTCGCCGGCAACAGGCGTGATGGGCGGGGACCGCAACACGGTGCATCTGCTGACGCGGGACGATGACAATGAAATCAGGGTCGACTCCTGGCCCGTGATGACCAAGGAACAGGTCGCGACCGAACTGGTGGCAAAGATCGCGAAAGCCGTGGGGAAGAATTCGTGAGCGCGCCGGTGAAGGTCGATATCCGCCAACTGCCGCACGGCGAAGGCCTTGCGTTGCCGGCCTATCAGAGCGCGGACGCAGCCGGGCTCGACCTGCTCGCCGCCGTTGCCGCGGACGCGCCGTTGATTCTGGCCCCCGGCAAATATGCGATGGTGCCGACCGGACTCTCGATCGCGCTGCCCGCAGGCTACGAGGCGCAGGTTCGGCCGCGTTCGGGGTTGGCCGCCAAGCACGGCGTTACCGTGCTGAATTCACCGGGCACGGTGGATGCGGACTACCGCGGCGAGATCAACGTGCTGCTGATCAACCATGGCGACACGCCGTTCCCGATCCGGCGCGGCGAACGCATCGCGCAGATGGTGATCGCACCGGTGGTGCAGGCGCAGCTTGTTGCGGTGGAAGCGCTTTCGACAACCGATCGCGGCAGCGGCGGCTTCGGTTCGACAGGTCGTTGAAGCGGTCGTCAAAGACACGCCCGACATTAATCTGCCGAATTTTTCACAGCCTATTTCGCGTTCACGGTCTGGACTCTTACCGCGCGACTCCCGAAGCGGATAGTCTCGACCCGATTCGTGCCGAGCGCGACCAGCAAGGTGGGGTCCGGTTTTGCGCCCGGGCGCGCTCATTCCTATTGTCGGCGCATGATCTCTGCGCCAAACCGCTTACACTTGGCGGCCGTGCGCGGGGATAGCGCGGGGTCTCCGGTCGTGCGTTTTTGGGGCAAATAATGTCGGGCGTAGTCGCGACGATGCGTCGAAACCTGCTGTCGTGCACCTCACCGGCGCGCTGCGGCGCGATCGCGCTTGCCGCCGCCGTCTGCACCTTGCCCAGCCTCGCCCTGGCGGCCGACCCAAGTCTTTCGCAGGCGATTTCAGCCCTGTTCGACCTCAATCAACAGGAATTCGCGGCGCTGATGACCTCGCTGTCGCTGCTCGGCTTCACCGTCGTGGCGGCGATCCTGCTGATGCGGACGCGCGTTCGGGCATCCCAGACGGAGCTTGGCCTGCGTTCCGACATCGCCGATCTGCAAGTGCAGGCCGACCGGCTGCGCGCCCTGCTGTTCGCCGAGCCGCAGGTCCTGATCGCATGGGCGGCGGGTGATAACCGGCCCCAGATCAGCGGCGACATCTCGCTTCTGATCTCGCCGGACGCGCTGGCCAATTCACCGCAGCGCATCCTCGCCTTTGGAACCTGGCTGCCGCCCGAACCGGCGCTGCAGATGGACCACGCGGTCGACGCGCTGCGCGAGGTCGGCGAAGGCTTTCTGCTCCATCTCGCCACCTCGAACGGCCGCGCCATCGAGGCGATGGGCCGCGCGATCGGCGGACAAGCCATTGTACGGATTCGCGAACTCGGCGGATTACGCCGGGACCTTGCCGAGGCCAATCTGCGTTACCGGACGCTCGTCGAGGAAACAGAATTGTTGCGCGATTTCGCCGCCGCGGCGCCGTGGCCGATCTGGGCCAAGAGCCTCGAGGGCAATTTGCGCTACGCCAACGCGGCCTATGTGCGCGCCACCGAGGGCACCAGCGTCGCCGATACGATGCACCGCGGCCTCGAACTGCTGGAGAACGACCAGCGCGCCGAGATGAACCGGGTGCTGGCGAACAATCCCACGTTCAGCGCGCGGCTGCCGATCGTGGTCGGCGGCGAGCGGCGCATCTATGACGTGCAGGCGCTCAAGCTCAACGCCGGCAGCGCCGGCATCGCCATCGACGCCAGCGAAGCGACCGCGTTGCAGGACGCGCTGGAGCGGATGGCGGAAGCCCATCGACGCACCCTCGACCAGTTGTCGTCAGGGGTCGCGGTGTTCGACGGCCAGCGCCGGCTCGCCTTCTACAATGAATCCTACCGGCGGCTGTGGGGCCTCGATCAGGCCTTCCTCGATTCCAACCCCGACGATTCCAGCGTGCTGGACCGGCTGCGCGCGGCGCGCAAGCTGCCCGAACAGCCCGACTTCCGCGCCTGGAAGGCCAAGCTGCACGAAGCCTACAGCGCGGTGGAATCGGAGAACTACACCTGGTTCCTGCCGGACGGCCGCGCGCTCAGCGTGGTGACCACGCCGAACCTCGAAGGCGGCGTCACCTATCTGTTCGACAACGTCACCGAAAGCCTCGATCTCGCACGCCGCTTCGACCGGCTGACCCGCGTCCAGCACGAGACGCTGGACAATCTCGGCGAAGCGGTCGCGGTGTTCGGCAGCAACGGCCGCGTCGAACTGTTCAACCCGGCCTTTGCGAAGATCTGGAAGCTGCCGGCCGAGGCGCTCAAGGAACAGCCGCACATCGAGACCGTGGAAGCCTGGTGCACGCCGCTGTTCGACGACGCCCCGACATGGCGGGCGCTGCGCGAGGCGATCACCGCGATCGACAACCGCACCCAGGTGGCGCTGAAACTCGAGCGCAAGGACGGCAGCGTGCTCGACTGCCTGACCATGCCGCTGCCCGACGGCGCGACGCTGTTGACCTTCCAGGACATCACCGACACCGAGAATGTCGAGCGCGCGCTGCGCGAGCGCAACGAGGCGCTGGAGGCCGCCGACCAGATGAAGGTCGACTTCGTCCACCACGTCTCCTACGAGCTGCGCGCGCCGCTGACCACCATCATCGGCTTCGCGCATTTCCTCAGCGACCCCTCGACCGGGCCGCTGACGCCGAAGCAGGCCGAATATCTCGACTACGTCACCAAGTCGACCAACGCGCTGCTCGCGCTCACCAACAACATTCTCGACCTCGCCACCATCGACGCCGGCGCCATGAAGCTCGAGCTCGGACCGGTCAACATCGAACAGGCAATCCAGGATGCCGCCGAAGGCATTCAGGACCGGCTCGCCACCGACCGCATCGAGCTCAAGATCGACATCGATCCCAATATCGGTAGTTTCACCGGCGACGAACGGCGCGTGGTGCAGGTGCTGTATAATCTGCTCGCCAACGCCGTCGGATTCTCGCCGCACGATGCGGCGGTCACGATCAGCGCGCGGCGGACCGAGCATCGTGTGGTCTTCACCGTCAGCGATTGCGGCCCCGGCATCCCGGCCGAGGTGAAGGACAAGGTGTTCGACTGGTTCGAGAGCCATTCGCACGGCTCGCGGCATCGCGGCGCAGGCCTCGGCCTGTCGCTGGTGCGCTCCTTCGTCGAACTGCACGGCGGCAAGGTGCGGGTTGACTCGGTGGTCGGCAAGGGTACGACGGTTACCTGCGACTTTCCGATCGACCAGAACGCGCACCGCAACGCCGCCGAATGACAGAGCCAGCCACCTTCACGATCGCACTGGTTAACGAGACGGCGACGGCGCATCTGATGGCCGACCTCGCCCTGCTGGTCGGCCCGGGCGACGTCATCACGCTGTCGGGCGATCTCGGCGCGGGCAAGACCGCGGCCGCCCGCGCCATGATCCGCTATCTCGCCGGCGATCCCGAACTCGAAGTGCCGAGCCCGACGTTTACGCTCGCGCAGAGCTATGACCTGCCGTACCCGATCGTCCACGCCGATCTCTACCGCATCGATGATCCGGGCGAGTTGGAGGAAATCGGATTGTCGCCGCTGCCGGAAGGCACGCTGGCGCTGATCGAATGGCCGGAACGTGCCAGCGGCGCGATGCCGGAAGATCGGATCGAGATCGCCTTCAGCCATCGCCCGGCACTCGGCTCGACCGCGCGCGCCGCCGAGATCACCGGTCACGGCAAGGCGGCGGCACAGGTGACGCGGCTCGAGCTGTTGCGAAATTTCCTGGCCGATTCCAGCTTCCTGGATGCCGGGCGCGAACGCATGCCGGGCGACGCATCGACGCGCTCCTATGCGCGGCTGACCGGCAAGGGCGGCACCTCGATCCTGATGAATTCGCCGCGCCGTCCCGACGGCCCGGCGATCTATGATGGAAAATCCTACAGCGCGGCGGTGCACCTGGCCGAAGACGTCACGCCGTTCGTCGCCATCGACAACGGCCTGCGCGCGCAGGGGTTCTCGGCGCCCGTCATCCGTCATGCGGATCTGAATGCCGGCTTCCTGATCACCGAGGATTTCGGCAGCGCGGGCGTCGTCGAAGGCGACCCGCCGCAACCGATCGTCGAACGCTACGAGGCGGCGACCGACATGCTGGCGGAGCTGCATCGCAAGTCGATGCCCGAAACCGCGCCGGTGGCGCCGCAGTCTTCCTATCAGATCCCGCTCTACGACATCGAGGCGTGGCTGGTGGAGACCGGCCTGATGCTGGACTGGTATCTGCCGGACCGTGGCATTGAGGTTAGCCCGCAGCGGCGCGACGAATTCGTCGCGATGTGGCGAAGGTTGCTGGAGAAGCCGGCGGCAGCGCCGCGCACCTGGGTGATGCGGGATTTCCATTCGCCCAACATCATCTGGCTCGGCGACCGCGAAGGCGTCCAGCGCGTCGGCCTCATCGACTTCCAGGATGCCGTGCTCGGGCCTGCCGCCTACGATCTGGTATCGCTGCTGCAGGATGCCCGGATCGACGTCGCGGAACAGCTCGAACTGACGTTGTTGACCCGCTACATCAAGGCGCGCCGCACCGCCGATCCCGGTTTCGAGCCGGCAAGCTTCGCCGAGCTGTACGCCATCATGTCGGCGCAACGGAATACCCGCCTGCTCGGCACCTTCGCCCGGCTCAACCGGCGCGACGGCAAGCCGCAATATCTGCGCCACCAGCCCCGGATCTGGACCTACCTGAACCGTTCGCTGGCGCACCCCGGGCTGGCGGAGTTTCGCGACTGGTATGCCGCCAACGTGCCGCCGCCGCAGCCCTGATTTACCTCCCGTTAGCCAGCCCGCCCGTAATCTGGAACCGGCCATGCCGAGCGGCAAGGCGCAGCCAATACTGGAACGGAAGTGAGCCATGGCGGGGACGGAAAGGCGCCGCGGAGATCGGGTCGTATTCGAGCGCGGCTTTGCGGCGCATATGATGGGAATCGACGGCACCTGGCGGCGCAACTGCGTGATGGAGGACGTCTCCGAAACCGGCGCCAAGCTGACGGTCGAGGGGTCGGTCGAGGGCCTGCACCTGAAGGAATTCTTCCTGCTGCTGTCGTCCACCGGACTGGCCTATCGGCGCTGCGAACTGGCCTGGGTCAATGGCGACCAGATCGGCGTCAATTTCCTCAAGCAGGGCGACAAGAAGAAGAAGTCGGCCAAGCGCGGCGCCGAGGAAGCCGACGCCTGAGGGGACGGCCCGTCGCACGATCGTCACATGCGACCACTATGGCCTCATGGTCGCTGCAGCTGGCGTCTCGTCATGCTATGATCAGCGTCGCGACTTGATCGCCCGAGAAACGCCGAAAATGCCCATCATACCCAGCAAAGCCATGGTTCTCGCCGCCGGTCTCGGGTTGCGCATGCGCCCGTTGACCGACCACATGCCAAAGCCGCTGGTGCGCGTGGCCGGCAAGCCCCTGCTCGACCACGTGCTGGACAAGCTCGCCGCCGCCGGCGTCGGCGAGGCCGTGGTCAACGTGCATTATCTGCCCGACCAGATCATCCAGCACACCGCCGGCCGTACCCGCCCCCGCATCATCATTTCCGACGAACGCGACCGGGTGCTCGGCACCGGCGGTGCGGTCGTGAAGGCGCTGCCGCTGTTGGGCAAGGAACCGTTCTTCCATCTTAACGCCGACACGATGTGGATCGACGGCGTGCGGCCCAACCTGGCGCGGCTTGCCGAAACCTTCGACCCCGCGCGGATGGACATTTTGCTGTTGATGGCGCCGACCACCAGCAGCATCGGCTACACCGGTCGCGGCGATTACACGATGCTGCCGGACGGCGCCCTGCGCAAACGGAGAGAGCATCAGGTGGTGCCGTTCGTCTATGCGGGCGCAGCGATCATGTCGCCCGCGCTGTTCGCCGACGCACCATCGGGGGAATTTTCGCTGACGAAAATGTTCGACCGCGCCAACGAGCAGGAACGGCTGTTCGGGCTCAGGCTCGACGGCGTCTGGATGCACGTCGGAACCCCCGACGCGGTGCAGGCCGCGGAAGAGGCGTTTCTGGAGAGCGTGGCGTAGGGCCCGCGCTCCGTCGTCATTCCTGGGAGAGAGCGGTGGGCATCTTCTTCCCTACCCCTGACCTTCCCTTCATACCTCCCTATATTGCGCCTGAGCTCGAATCAGGGTGCCCATGCGCGTTTTCAGCGTTCCCGTCTCCGTGCCGCTGTTGCGCACCGTCATTGCGGCGCTGGTCGACGGCCGGCTGGTCGAAGGATTTGAAGCAAGGAACAATCCGCTCAACCTCGCGACCGCAACCCTGTATCTGCCGACCCGGCGCGCCGGGCGGCTGGCGCGCGAAATCTTTCTCGACGAACTGAAGACGGATGCGGCGATCCTGCCGCGCATCGTGGCGCTCGGCGACATCGACGAGGACGAGCTGGCGTTCGCGGAAGGCTCCGAACAGTTCAGCGGCGTGGTGCCGCTCGACGTGCCGCCAAGACTCGGCGAACTGGAGCGTCGGCTGACGCTGGCGCATCTGGTCGCGGCATGGGCAAAGAGCCCGGTGTCGGCGCCGCTGGTGGTCGGCGGCCCGGCCTCGACATTGCAGCTCGCCGGCGATCTGGCGCGGCTGATGGACGACATGGTGACGCGCGGCGTCGCCTGGGAGACGCTCGACAAACTGGTGCCCGACCAGTTCGACACATACTGGCAGCACTCGCTGGAATTCTTGCGGATCGCGCGCAAGGCGTGGCCGGAGCATCTGCGGGAGATCGGCCGCATCGAACCCGCCGAGCGGCGCGACCGCCTGATCGAGGCGGAGGCCACGCGGCTGGCGGCGCACCAACAAGGCCCGGTGGTCGCAGCGGGATCGACCGGATCGATGCCGGCGACCGCGAAATTTCTTGCCGCCGTCGCCGGCCTCAAGCTCGGCGCCGTGGTGCTGCCGGGGCTCGATACCGATCTCGACGAAGAGGCCTGGCGGATGATCGGCGGCGTCCGCGACGCGCAGGGCAGGTTCACCACGCAGCCGTCTTCGAACCATCCGCAATACGCGATGCACGGCCTGCTGGATCGCTTCGGCATCAGGCGCAGCGACGTCCGGATACTCGGCACGCCGCATCCGAATGGCCGCGAGGTGCTGGTGTCGGAGACGATGCGGCCGTCGAGCGCGACCGAGCAGTGGCATGACCGGCTGGGGCGGCCGGATGTGGCGCAGCGGATCGCTGATGGCATGACGAAGCTGGCCGTGGTCGAGGCGCCGAGTTCGGAGATGGAAGCGCTGGCGATCGCGGTGGCGATGCGCGAGGCGCGGCATCTTGGCAAGTCGGCGGCGCTGGTGACGCCGGACCGCGCGCTGGCACGGCGGGTGATGGCGGCGCTGCGGCGCTGGAATCTGGACTTCAACGATTCCGGCGGCGACGCGCTGATGGATACGCCGGCCGGCATATTTGCCCGCCTGGCCGCGGAAGCCGCCGGCAAGGGGCTGGAGCCGCCGACGCTGCTGGCGCTGCTGAAGCACCCGCTGTTCCGGCTCGGCGGCGCAGCTGGCGCCTACAAGCGCGCGATCGAGACGCTCGAACTGGCGCTGCTGCGCGGCACCCGGCCGCAACCGGGGACGGCAGGTCTCCTGCGCGACTTCGATCGTTTCCGAACCGAACTTAATAAGCTCCGCAGCCACGATACGTCCTCGCTGCACCCTTCCGAACCGCGCGCAAAACTGAGGGATGACGAACTCGATGCGGCGCAGGGGCTGATCGCGGCGCTGATGAAGGCTCTGCTGCCGCTCGAAGAGATGGGAACGTCAAAATTCTACGATTTTGCCGAGCTGGCGGCGCGCCATCGCGAAGCGCTGATCGCACTGTCATCGGATCGGAACGGCATCGCCGTTGCGTTCGAGGAAACGCAGGGCACGGCCCTGGCTGCAGCGTTCGATGACCTCCTGGCCGAACAGAAGCCAAGCGGGCTCTCGGTGCAGCTTGGCGATTACGCCGAACTGTTCCAGACCGCCTATGCCGACCGCATGGCGCGGCGGCCGGAATCGGCGGCGGCGCAACTGCACATCTACGGCCAGCTCGAAGCGCGACTGACCGAATCCGATCGCGTCATCCTCGGCGGGCTGGCCGAAGGCGTATGGCCGCCGGCGCCGCGGGTCGATCCGTGGCTGAGCCGGCCGATGCGCCATGAACTCGGCCTCGACTTGCCGGAGCGGCGCATCGGCCTTTCCGCGCACGACTTCGCCCAGCTGCTGGGATCGGACGAAGTGATCCTGACCCACTCCGCAAAGGTCGGCGGCGCGCCGGCCGTCGCCTCGCGCTTCCTGCACCGGCTCGAAGCCGTCGCCGGCGAGGAACGCTGGGACGAAGCCAGACGCGCGGGCGGGAATTACGTCCGCTATGCCGCCGAACTCGACCAGCCCGACACGGTCGAGCCGATCGAACAGCCGACGCCCAGACCGCCGCTGGCGGCGCGGCCGACGAAATTGTCGGTGACGGCGATCGAGGACTGGCTGCGCGATCCCTATACGATCTACGCAAAATACATTTTGAAGCTCGAACCGCTCGATCCCGTCGACATGCCGCTGTCGGCGGCGGACCGCGGCTCGGCGATCCATGGCGCGCTCGGCGAGTTCACGCAAACATTCGCCGACGCCCTTCCCGCACAGCCTGCGCTGGTGTTGCGCGTGATCGGCGAGAAATTCTTCGCACCATTGATGGAGCGTCCCGAGGCGCGGGCGCTGTGGTGGCCGCGCTTCAAGCGCATCGCCGACTGGTTCGCCGATTGGGAAACGGCGCGGCGCGAGACGATCGCGAGAATCGACGCCGAGATTCGCGGCGAGATCAGGATCCCGCTCGACAATGAGCGCGGCTTTACGCTGTCGGCGCGGGCCGACCGGATCGAGCAGCGCCGCGACGGGCGTTTTGCGATCCTCGACTACAAGACCGGCCAGCCGCCGACCGGCAAGCAGGTGCGGATGGGCCTGTCGCCGCAATTGACGCTGGAGGCTGCGATCCTGCGCGAGGGCGGCTTTGCGAACATCCACGCCGGGTCTTCGGTCGGCGAACTGGTCTATGTCCGGCTCAGCGGCAACAATCCGCCGGGCGAACAGCGCACGCTGGAACTCAAGATCAGGAACAACGACACACCGCAGCGGCCGGACGAAGCGGCGGACTATGCGCTCGAACAGCTCGAAGCGCTGATCAGGAAATTCGAGGATGAGAAGACGCCGTACAATTCGCTGAACCTGTCGATGTGGTCGAACCGCTACGGGGCCTATGACGATCTCGCGCGCATCAAGGAATGGTCGGCGGCCGGCGGGCTGGGGATCGAGGAATGGTGAAGGCCAGACGCACCATTCCCGATGCCGTGCGGGATACGCAACGGCGCGCATCCGATCCGGCGGCTTCCGCCTTCGTGTCGGCCAACGCCGGCTCGGGCAAGACGCATGTGCTGGTGCAGCGGGTGATCCGGCTGCTGCTCGAGGGCGTGCCACCGGAAAGGATTCTCTGCATCACCTTCACCAAGGCCGCCGCCGCCAACATGGCGGAGCGGGTGTTCACCACGCTCGGCCATTGGGTAACGCTCGACGACGATGCGCTGGATGCGGCGATCAAGGACGTCGGTATCGCCAATCCCACGGCAAAGCTGCGCAAGTCGGCGCGAAAACTGTTCGCCTCTGCGCTGGAGACGCCGGGCGGGCTGAAGGTGCAGACCATCCACGCGCTGTGCACGCGGCTGCTGCAGCAATTCCCGTTCGAGGCCAACGTGCCGGCGCGGTTTGCCGTTCTCGACGACCGCGACCAAAACGAGATGATGGAGCGCGCCAATCTCGGCGTCTTCCTCGAAGCTTCGCGCAATCCCGACAGCGCCACCGGCCGGGCGCTGATGACCGCGATGGCGAGCGCCGCCGACGTCACCTTCAAGGACGTGGTACGCGAGGCCTGCCTCAGCCGCGATCACTTCATGGCCTGGACCGATGCGGCCGGCAGCGCGCAGGCGGCGGCGGCGCAGATTTCCGCCGCACTCGGCGTCGATCCGAACGATCGTATCGAGGACGTCGAGCGCGACATTCTCGAAGGGCCGCACCTGCCGCGTTCGGAATGGGAGGCTGTCGCGCTGGTTCTCGACACCGGCAGCAAGACCGATCAGGACCAGGCGGCGCGGCTGCGGGCCGCGCTGGTTTTTTCAGGCGCGGCGCAGGTCGACGAATATCTCGGCGTGTTCCTCACCGAGGCCGACCGCACGCCGCGCAAGACGGTGGTGACGAAGAAGTTCTGCGACAGCCATCCGGCGCTCGGCCGGCTGATCGAGGCGGAAGCCCGCCGCATCCTGCCGCTGATCGCACGCCGCCGCGCGCTGGTGGCGCGCGACCGCAGCGAGGCGCTGCTTCATATCGCAACCGCCGCGGCGGCGAATTACCGCCGCGAGAAGCAGGAGCGCGGCCTGCTCGACTATGACGATCTGATCGACAAGACGCTGGCCATGCTCGACCGCGTTTCGTCCGGCTGGGTGCATTACAAGCTCGACCGCGGCGTCGACCACGTGCTGATCGACGAGGCGCAGGACACCAGCCCGCGGCAGTGGGACATCGTCGCGCACATGATCGCCGAATTCACCTCCGGCGCCGGCGCGCGCGACGGCGTGGTGCGCACGGTGTTCGCGGTCGGCGACGAAAAACAGTCGATCTTTTCGTTCCAGGGCGCCGCGCCGCGCGAATTCGACCTGCGCCGGCGCAAACTGCAGCAAAAGTTCGAGGACGCCGGACTGAAGTTCGATCCGGTGTCGTTCACCTATTCGTTCCGCTCGGGACCGGCGATCCTGCATGCGGTCGACCAGGTGTTTCGCGAGCCGGAGATCTTTCGCAGCATCCATGCGATCGACATCGGCAACCCGATCCATCACGCGCTGGCCGATGCCGGGCCGAGCCAGATCGATCTCTGGGAGCTTGCGGAAGCCGACGACCGCCAGGACATCGAAGGCTGGCGCGCGCCGTTCGACGGCGTCGCCGCGACCAGTCCCGAAGTCAAACTGGCGCGACGCATCCAGGCCGAGATCAGGACCCTGGTCGGCAGCGGCGCGATGACCGGCAGTGCGAATAGCCGCCGGCCGCTGCGCTATGGCGACATGCTGGTGCTGGTGCGGCGGCGCGGCAACGCGTTCGACGCGGTGATCCAGGCGCTGAAACACGCCGGCATTCCGGTGGCCGGCGCCGACCGCCTCAAGCTGACCGAGCACATCGCGATCATCGACCTGATGAACCTCGCGGACGCGCTGCTGCTGCCGCAGGACGATCTGGCGCTGGCAACGGCGCTGAAGAGCCCGCTATTCGGCCTCACCGATGACGACCTGTTCACGATCGCCTGGCAGCGCAAGGGATCGTTGCGCACGGCATTGTCGGAGCGCGCCGCGGCCGATGGCCGGTTGCGCGATGCGCTGTGGCGGCTCGAACAATGCGAGCGGCGTTTTTCGCACGAGACGCCGTTCGCATTCTACGCCTGGCTGCTCGGCGGCGACGGCGGCCGCGCCCGCATGCTGCGCCGGCTGGGCCACGAGGCGAACGACGCGCTGGATGAATTTCTCGAACTGGCGCTGAACTACGAGCGCAAGGCGCCGGCTTCGCTGCAGGGGTTCATGGCGTGGCTGCGCACCGCCGACCTCGAAGTGAAGCGCGACATGGAAATCTCGCGCGACGAAGTCCGCGTCATGACCGTGCACGGCGCCAAGGGCCTCGAAGCATCCGTCGTGTTCCTGGTGGATACGACCACTTCGCCCTCGGACACGCAGCGGCTGAAGCTGATCAACCTATCGCAGGGCAATGCCGATCCGCATGCGCCGGGCGTCGTGGTGTGGGCCGGCCGCAAGGCGGAGGATCCGCCCGCGGTCGTCGCGGCGCGCAAAGCGATGATCGATGACACCGAAGACGAATACCGCCGCCTGCTCTATGTCGCGATGACGCGCGCGGCGGACCGGCTGATCGTGGGCGGCTGCCTGCCCGGCAACATGCGGAGCGTACGGCCGCTGTCCTGGTACGATCTGATCGCCAAGGGGCTCGAAGGCTCCGCGCTGCAGCTTCAGGAGATCGAGACCGCAATCGGCCGGGTGAAGCGCTACATGCGCCCCGACGATACCGCGCCGCACGCCGCGCCCGCGGCGGCCCCGGCACCGCCGGCGCCATTGCAAATGCCCCATTGGCTGCTGACCCCCGCGCAGCCCGAAGTGCCGGTGGAAAGTTTTGTGCGGCCATCCGACCCGGCGGAGGACGACGACCGTAAGGTGCGCCCCACCGAATCGCTCGAACAGCGCGCCCGCGCCCTGCAGTACGGTACGCTGGTGCACCGGCTGCTG
Source organism: uncultured Bradyrhizobium sp. (assembly GCA_964609175.1). GTDB lineage: Bacteria > Pseudomonadota > Alphaproteobacteria > Rhizobiales > Xanthobacteraceae > Bradyrhizobium. Next base: position 69,015 of record CAZSRR010000013.1, on the reverse strand, counting down.
CAGGCGCTGCCCGACATCGCCGCCCCGCGCCGCCGGGAGGCCGCTCTGGCCTATCTGACCCGCAGCGCCGGCGGCTGGAACGAGACCGACCGGCAGGAGCTGGCCGAGCGCACGCTGGCCCTGATCGCCGATCCGCGATTCGCCCCGGTGTTCGCCCCTGGCAGCCGGGCGGAAGTTCCGATCGTCGGCCGCCTGGAGCGGCAAGGCGGCCGGCCGGCGCTGGTATCCGGCCAGATCGACCGCCTCGTTGTCACCGAGCGCGAGGTCCTGATCGTCGATTTCAAGACCAACCACACCCCGCCGGGCGACCCCGCCAAGGCCCCGAGGAGCTATGTCCGCCAGCTCGCGCTGTACCGGGCGGTGCTGGGCAGGCTTTATCCCCAGCTGGCGGTCCGCGCCGCGCTGCTTTGGACCGAAACCGCTGAATTCATGGAGATTTCGGTCCCCGCGCTGGAGGCCGAGCTGGCATCCATCATCTCGGCGTGACCGCTGCTTGACCCGACAGGATCGCGTTCATAGGTTTGACCCCTATCATCCCCGGGCGCGATTCTCATTCCGCGCCCCTTCATTCCTAACGAACGAGGTAATTCCCATGGCCGTTGGCAAGGTTTCTGACGCCGATTTCGAAGCCGAGGTGCTGAAAGCGCAAGGGCCGGTAGTGGTCGATTTCTGGGCGGAATGGTGCGGCCCCTGCCGCATGATCGCGCCTGCGCTGGACGAGATTTCCGGGGCGATGGGCGACAAGGTCAAGATCGTGAAGCTGAACGTCGACGAGAGCCCGAAGACGGCCTCGAAATACGGCGTGATGTCGATCCCGACCCTGATGATCTTCAAGGGCGGCGAGATGGCCTCGCGCCAGGTCGGCGCCGCGCCGAAGGCGAAGCTGCAGCAGTGGATCACCGCGGCGGTCTGATCGCCGACGGACGAAGAATTTTTTGAACCCGCGGCCGGCGATTCGCCGGCCGTTTGCGTTGAGCCGCATGTCTCGCGTTGAAGAGCCCCTCAGCCTTCCAGCCGGAAAAACGCGCCGCCGCCCCGCGCCGCTCGCGGCCATGGAGGCGCGCTCGGTCGATGCGATCCCGCGCGGCGCGGAATGGCAGTATGAGCCGAAATGGGACGGCTTTCGCTGCCTGCTCTACCGCAAGGGCGATGCCGTCGATCTCCGCTCCAAATCCGGCGAGGATCTCGCCCGCTATTTTCCCGAGTTGGTCCATGCCGCGCTGGCATTGAAGGCGACCACCTTCCTGCTCGACGGCGAAATCGTGGTACCGCAGGGAAAGACGTTTTCGTTCGACGGCCTGCTGCAGCGGATCCATCCTGCCGCGAGCCGGGTCAAGAAACTGTCGCAGGCAACGCCGGCGCTGTTTCTCGCCTTCGATCTGCTGGCGACGGCGAAAAACCCGAAGCTCGCCGCATCGCCCCTGCACAGGCGCCGCCCGGCCCTGGAAGCTTTTGCAAAGGTCCAGTTCAAATCCCACCGAACATTCCGACTTTCGCCGTCGACCACAGACTACGCGACGGCGCAGAAATGGCTGACGCAATCCGGCGGCGGGTCCGACGGCGTGATCGCCAAGCGCATCGACCTGCCCTATCAGGCAGGCAACCGCGACGGCATGCAGAAGATCAAGAAATTCCGCAGCGCCGATTGCGTGATCGGCGGCTTTCGCTACGCCACCAACAAGGTCGCAGGCCACAAGGTCGTCGGCTCACTGCTGCTTGGCCTCTATGACGACGAGGGACTTCTGCATCATGTGGGCTTCACCTCCGCCATCAAGCAGGCGGACAAGCAGGCACTGACGAAAAGGCTCGAACCGCTGATCGCAACGCCCGGCTTCACCGGCAACGCGCCCGGCGGACCCAGCCGATGGTCGACCGAGCGGTCCGCAAAATGGTGTCCCCTCAAGCCAAAGCTCGTGATCGAGATCTGCTACGATCATTTCAGCGGCGAACGGTTTCGCCACGGCACCTCGGTCCTGCGCTGGCGGCCCGACAAGGCGCCGCGACAGTGCACGTTCGACCAACTCCACCAGAAGGCCGCCGACCCGATGAAGCTGCTGAGGTAGAGCGGAGCGGCGTCGGATTTCAGCCGATCCAGCCCGTCGCAAGCGCATGCGCCAGTTCGGCCTGGCCATTCTTTCGCGCGAGCGCGGCCATCGCATCGTGGTCGTACGGCAGGTGGCGGAAGGCGACGTGCCAGCCGCTTGCGGCGAGTTCGAGGACGGCATAGCGCGCATCCGGCGTGCCGGCTTCGATGACATGCGGAAACGGATGGACGTCACGATAGCCGGGCGAACCCACACTGCCGGGATTGACGATCAGGCGGCCGTCGTGGAGGCGCACGGCGCGGGCGACGTGCGTGTGCGCGCACAAGATCAGCGACTGCGTGATCCCGTGGGCATATCTTTCGATTGTCGCGAGCGATGAGATTCGGACGGCGCCATCGGGCTGGACGGTCTCCAGCCAGTAGATTTCGTCGTTGTCCGGGGTGGCGTGGCAGAGAAAGACCTGGCCGCGGTACACGGCCGTCCTCGGCAGCGCGCGCAGCCAGTCGAGATGGTGCGCCTCGAGCTGCGCATGGGCCGGCCGGTCCCACGAGCCCATCTTCTCCGGCGGCCGGTCGATCAGATAGCGGTCATGGTTGCCGAGCACGTGGACGGCATCGAGCGCCATCAGTGTATCCATGGTCCGCCGCGCGTCGAGCGGGCCGCTTGCCATGTCGCCGAGATGGACGATGTCGCTGATGCCTTGTGCGCGGATATCGGCCAGCACGGCGTCAAGCGCCAGATAGTTTCCGTGGACGTCGGCGATAACGGCGAAACGCATCAGAACTCCGAACATCGGCCATTGTGGTTGTACAGCCGGGAAAAAGCCATTTCAGGTCATTTAACTCGATCGGGTGATACCGGTCGGCAACATGCTGCGATGGTTTTAGAGGGAAACGTCGTTCGGACTCGCCGTCAGCACAATCCTTGATTAGTATTTTACAACCACCGGGGCTGGATACTTCATACGCATTAATACTTCTTCCCGGGTCGCCGCTGGAAGCGATTCCAGCGGCATTTCATTTTCAGCCCACAAATCATCCCGGCGGCGTACCGTTGATCTCGAGAACGTGTCCGGCGAGATAGAGCGAGCCGGTGATCAGGATGCGCGGCGGCACTTCATAGGCCAGCCGCGACAGCGCATGCAGCGCCGCTTCGACACCAACGGCATTTTCGACACGCATGCCGAGCGCGCGCGCCGCCTCCGCCAGCCGGTCCGGCGGCATCGCATTGTCGCGACCGGGGATCGGCACGGCCACGATGTGCCGCGTCAGGCCGGCGAAATTGTCGAGGAAGGCGCCGGCGTCCTTGTTCGCCATCATGCCGGCGATCACCACCAGCGGACGCGACACCCGCTCTTCGAGGTCGCCAAGCGCCGCCGCGGCGACGCGGCCACCTTCCGCATTGTGTCCGCCATCGAGCCAGATCTCGCAGCCCTTCGGTCCCTGATCGATCAACGTGCCGGTCACCAGCCGCTGCATCCGCGCCGGCCACTCGGCATTGACGATTCCGGCTTCGAACGCCGGCATGCCGATCCTGAACGCATCGATCGCGCGCAGCGTGGCGATGGCGAGACCGGCATTGTCGAACTGATGCCGGCCGAACAGTTTCGGCGCCGCGAGATCCATCAGGCCGCGTTCGTCCTGATAGACCAGCCGCCCGCACTCGACGCCGACATGCCATTGCTGTCCCGCCGCATGAATCGGCGCTCGCATGCGTTTCGCCTGCGCCTCGATCACAGCCATCGCCTCCGGCGCCTGCTCGGCGCAAATCACCGGCGTGCCGCGCTTGATGATCGCGGACTTCTCGCCGGCGATCGAAGAGAGCGTGTCGCCGAGGAATTCCATGTGATCCATGCTGATCGGCGTGATGACCGTCGCGACCGGCTGGTCGATCACGTTGGTGGCGTCGAGCCGCCCGCCGAGGCCGGTTTCCAGCAGCGCGACATCGGCGTCATGTTCGGCGAACAGACAGAACGCCGCCGCGGTCTGCATCTCGAAGATCGTGACGGATTCGCCGGCATTGACCTGTTCGCAATGCTCCAGCGCCCGGCGCAACTCGGCGTCACTGGCGAGCCTGCCGCCGCCCTGCTCGCCGATGCGGAAAGATTCGTTGAGCCGTACCAGATAGGGCGAGGTGTAGGCATGGACGCGCAGGCCTGCCGCTTCGAGCGTGGCGCGCAGATAGGCGACGGTAGACCCCTTGCCATTGGTGCCGGCGACATGGATCACCGGCGGCAGCAGGCGCTCCGGGTGATCGAGACGCGCCAGCAGGCGGTGCATGCGATCGAGACCGAGATCGATCTGCTTCGGATGCAGCGCTGACAGCCGCGCGATCAGTTCATCGAGCGGTCGGGGACTGGCGGCAGGCAGGTTCACGCGGACGGCGCAGCCGGCGCGGCTTCCGGCGCGGCGACGGCCGGCGCGGCCTCCGTGACCTGCGGCGCTGGTTTTGCGGCGGTTTCGAGCGCGGGGGATTTGGTCAAGATCCGGCACAGCCGCGCCAGCGTCGAACGCATCTCGTGGCGGTGCACGACCATGTCGATCATACCGTGATCGAGCAGATATTCGGCGCGCTGGAATCCTTCCGGCAGCTTTTCGCGGATGGTCTGCTCGATGACGCGGGCGCCGGCAAAGCCGATCAGCGCACCGGGCTCGGCGATCTGCACGTCGCCCAGCATGGCGTAGGACGCGGTGACGCCGCCGGTGGTGGGATTGGTGAGCACGACGATGTAAGGCAGCTTGGCCTCGCGCAGCATCTGCACGCCGACGGTAGTGCGCGGCATCTGCATCAGCGACAAAATGCCTTCCTGCATCCGCGCGCCGCCCGAGGCCGCGAACATGATGAAGGGCGACTTCTTCTCGACCGCGAGTTCAAGCCCGCGGACGATCGCCTCGCCCGCGGCCATGCCGAGCGAACCGCCCATGAAATCGAAATCCTGCACGGCGACGACGACGCCGGCGCCTTCCAGCTTGCCGTAGCCGACCTTGATGGCGTCGTTCAGCCCGGTCTTGGCGCGCGCATCCTTGATGCGGTCGACATATTTGCGCTCGTCGCGAAACTTGAGCGGATCGGCCGTCACTTCCGGCAGCGCGATGTCGTACCAGGTCTCGTTGTCGAAGATCGATTTCAGCCGCGCCACCGCGCCCATCCGCATGTGATAGTTGGAGCCGGGGATGACGAACTGGTTGGCCTCGACGTCCTTGTAGAACACGAGCTGCCCGGAATCCGGACACTTGATCCACAGATTCTCCGGCGTCTCGCGGCGCAACATGTTGCGGATCTTGGGCCGTACGACGTTGGTGAGCCAGTTCATGGTTCGCTCCAGAATGCGATTCGACGCATCAGACAAAGTATATGGCGGGCCGGCGGGAGGCCGGCAAGCCGCCGTTAACGCCCAATTCCACGCGAATTATGGCCTATTCCGCCGCCTGTTTCGCGCCCTTGACGCCCTGCGCCAGGGCGGCAGCCAGATCGGCCACGGCGGCAACGGTTTTCGGCGTCGCGCGTCCCTCGCCGTCGAGGCTGGCGTGGAGCGCATCGACCAGCGCGGTGCCGACCACGGCGCCATTGGCATTCTCCGCGATCGCCCGCGCCGCCTCCGGTGTGCGGATGCCGAAGCCGACGCAAATCGGCAGTTTGGTGTGACGCTTGATGCGGGCCACGGCTTCGCCGACCACGTTGGAGTCCGCGGCCGCGCCGCCGGTGATGCCGGCGATGGAGACGTAGTAGACGAAGCCGGAGGTGTTCGCGAGGACCGCCGGCAGGCGCTTGTCGTCGGTGGTCGGCGTCGCCAGTCGGATGAAATTCAACCCCGCCTTCAGCGCGGGGATGCAGAGCTCGGTATCTTCCTCGGGCGGCAGGTCGACGATGATCAGGCCGTCGACGCCGGCCGCTTTGGCGTCGGCGAGGAACTTGTCGACGCCGTAGATGTAGATCGGATTGTAGTAACCCATCAGCACCAGCGGCGTGGCGTTGTCGTCCTTGCGGAAATCGCGGACCAGTTCCAGGGTCTTCTTCAGCGTCATGCCGGCCTTGAGCGCGCGCAGGCCCGCCGCCTGGATCGACGGACCGTCCGCCATCGGATCGGTAAAGGGCATGCCGAGCTCGATGACATCGGCGCCGGCCTTCGGCAGCGCGTTGATGATGTCAAGCGACGTCTGGGGATCGGGATCGCCGGCCATCAAGAAGGTGACGAACGCCGCGCGGCCTTGTTTCGCGAGTTCGGCGAATCTTGCGTCGATGCGGGTGGTCATGTTGCGGCGTTCGCTTTGCTGTACCTCTCCCCGCCCGGGAGAGGCCGGCTGCGCAGCAGCCGGGTGAGGGGGAAGGACAGGCTTCTCTCCGACGGGGAGAGGTGGAAGGCTTTCGCTGCGGGCATCACGTCTTCCTGCCCTTCAGAATTTCCGTGATTTGCGGAATGTCCTTGTCGCCGCGGCCGGAGAGATTGACGACCATGAGGTGATCCCGCGGGCGTTTCGGCGCGAGCTCCATTACCTTGGCGATGGCGTGCGCCGGCTCCAGCGCCGGCGGAATGCCCTCCAACCGCGTCAGCAACTGGAACGCGGCGAGCGCCTCCTCGTCGGTCGCGGAGAGATAGGTGACACGGCCTGTTTCGTGCAGCCAGGAATGCTCCGGGCCGATGCCGGGATAATCCAGCCCGGCCGAGATCGAATGCGCGTCCTGGATCTGGCCGTCCTCGTCCATCAGGAGATAGGTGCGGTTGCCGTGCAGCACGCCGGGACGGCCGCCGGCGATCGAGGCGGCGTGAAGCTGCGTCAGCCCGTGGCCGGCGGCCTCGACGCCAAAGATCTCGACAGAGGGATCGTCGAGGAAGGGATGAAACAGGCCCATCGCGTTGGAGCCGCCGCCGATGCAGGCGATCAATGAATCCGGCAGCCGGCCCTCGACCTCCTGCATCTGCGCGCGCGTCTCGTCGCCGATCACGGACTGGAAGTCGCGCACCATCATCGGATAGGGGTGCGGGCCCGCCACCGTGCCGATGCAGTAGAACGTGTTGTGCACGTTGGTAACCCAGTCGCGCAGCGCGTCGTTCATCGCGTCCTTCAGCGTACGCGCGCCGGACTGTACCGGAACCACCTTGGCGCCCAGCATTTCCATGCGGATCACATTGGGCTGCTGCCGCTCGACGTCGACGGCGCCCATGTAGACCACGCAGTCGAGCCCGAACCGCGCGCACAGCGTCGCGGTGGCGACGCCGTGCTGGCCGGCGCCGGTCTCGGCGATGATGCGCTTCTTGCCCATGCGGCGCGCGACCATGATCTGGCCGAGCACGTTGTTGACCTTGTGCGAACCGGTGTGGTTCAGCTCCTCGCGCTTGAAATAGATCTTTGCGCCGCCGAGATGCTCGGTCAGCCGCTCGGCGAAATACAGCGGCGACGGCCGGCCGACATAGGTCTTGAGATAGCCGTTCATCTCGGCCTGGAACGCCGGATCGGCCTTTGCGTCGGCATAGGCCTTTTCCAGATCGAGGATCAGCGGCATCAGCGTTTCGGCAACGAAGCGTCCGCCGAAAATGCCGAAATGCCCGCGCTCGTCGGGACCGGTACGGAAGGAGTTGGGCAGGCTGGAATTCATTGTTGCCTTTCGTCATGGCCGGGCTCGCCCCGGCCATCCACGGCTTGCTTATTTCGACATTCAACAGACGTGGATGCCCGCGACAAGCCCGGGCATGACGCTGTTGAGGCACGCATCGCGATCATCGGCCGACCGCAATCGCGGGAACTGCGTCGTGGTCGACCGCGCGCGCGGCGCGGATGAAATCCCGGATCATCTGAGGATCCTTGTGACCGGGCGCGGTTTCCACCCCGGAGGAGACATCGACGCCGCCGGCGCGGGTGACGCGAACCGCCTCGGCGACGTTGTCCGCAGTGAGCCCGCCTGAAACCAGATACGGCAGTTCGAGTTCAAGTTTCGCCAGCAAGTTCCAGTCGAACACGGCGCCCAGCCCGCCGGGGCGAGTAGCCCCCTTGGGGGCGCGGGCGTCGAACAGGATGCGGTCGGCAACGGCGGCATAGCCCGGCAGCGCGGCGAGGTCGGCCGCGGTTTCGACCGCGATCACCTTCATCACCGGAAGCGCGAATTTGGTCTTGATATCGCGGATGCGCGCGGTGGTTTCCTTGCCGTGCAATTGCAGCAGGTCCGGCTTCAGCGTCTCGACGATGTTTTCCAGCGTGGAATCGTCGGCATCGACCGTCAGCGCCACCTTGGCCGCGCGGCCCCTGGCCTGCCGGCCGAGTTCCCGCGCGACCTCGAGGCTGAGATGACGCGGCGACGGCGGAAAGAACACGAAACCCACCATGTCGGCACCAGCGTCGAGCGCTGCTTCAAGCGTCTCGCGCGTGGACAGGCCGCAGATTTTGACGAGTACGGGCATGATCTTTCGGGGCACGGATTTCGAGCCCCGAAACCGTCTGGAACAGGGCTGACGGGGCGGGTTCTACAACGTCGCGCCCTGCTTGTCTCGCCCTGCGGACCCATAGAATCCGTAAGCAGTCGGCGCCGGCAGCCGCTGCTGGTCGGCCCGTGCGACCGCCGCCGCGGCCCTCAGCGCGTCCACCTCCGCCCTGGCCCGGCGGGCTTCCGCCTCGCGCTGGCGCGCCGCCCGGCGCCAGCGGCGCTGGCGGAACCAGGTCGCGATACCGCCCGCCGCCACGCCCAGGATGGCGACCGTGATGATGACCGCGAACAGCGGCATCGATACCGCAATCGACGGATCGGTCGAATTGAAGGGATCGAACGACACCGTCACGAAGTGACGGTTTGCCACCGCAAAGACGATGAAAATCAGCCCCAAGGGAAAGACGACCAGCGCCGTCAAGAACTTTTGCATGACCATCCCGCGTCGTGTCGAATACGGCGGGCAACAGGCCCGTCACACGGCTACAAATCGCCTGGCGCGAAACAACGCGTCAGGCGCCGGCCTCGGGCGCGGTCGTCTCACGGTTCAACCGCTCGCGCATTTCCTTGCCGGTCTTGAAGAACGGCACGCTCTTCTGGTCGACCGGCACATGCGCGCCGGTACGAGGATTGCGTCCGGCGCGCGCCGGGCGATGCTTGACCGAGAAAGCGCCGAAGCCGCGCAGCTCGACGCGGTCGCCGCGCGCCAGCGCGGCCACGATCTCGTCGAGGATCGCGTTCACGATGTTTTCCACATCCCGCTGATAGAGGTGCGGGTTGTGCTCGGCGATACGCTGAACAAGTTCGGATTTGATCATGGAAGTGGGATCCGGGATCGTGCGGACATCCATTTCCGTGAAAATACCTTGCACTGTCAAGACGCTAAATCACTTTTGGGCAAAGCGGACCACGTCACGATGAGTCCAAAGAGGCACCGCGGCCACACCCGCGATGCGGGAAAATGCGGCGGGTCGCCGGCGAGGCTCAGTTGGTTGCCGCCGGGCGCCATAAGGCGAGCATGCCGTCGAGCGCCAGCTGGTCGACCGCCTGTGCAGCGCCGCCCTGCTCGATCTGGCGCGCAATGGAACTCAAACCGAGCGCGTCGAACGTGATCGAGACCGCCGTTCGCAGGAATGTGAGGTCACCGAAGCGCGGCGTCAGCTTGTATTCACGTACCGGCAGGTCGCTTTTGATCTTCTTTTCCGAAACCAGCCACGCCACGGCGGTTTTTTCGTCGCCGAGCTGATCGACCAGTTTCAGTTCGATCGCCTGGCGACCGGTGAAAACCCGCCCGTCTGCGACCTTTTCCAAAAGCGCGTCGTCCATGCCGCGCCGGTCCTTCACCAGGCCGCGGAACCAAGCATAAGAATCCTTCACCAGCGCTTCGAGGGCGGCGCGCGCCTCCGGGCTGGTCGGCTCGAACCCGTTGGGCGCGGCCTTCAGGGGCGAGGATTTCACCTCCTCGACCTTGACGCCGACGGTCTTCATCAGCTCGCTGAAATTCGGAAACTGGAACAGAACACCGATCGAACCGACCAGCGAGCTTTGCCGCGCCACGATCTGGTCGGCGGCGATCGCCGCAATGTACCCACCGGAGGCAGCGAGCCCCTCCACCACCACCACGACCGGCTTCTTGGCCTTCAGCCGCACCAGCGAATCGAACAGCTGTTCGGAGCCGGCGGTGGTGCCACCGGGCGAATTGATGTGGACGATGACGGCGGCGTGGTTCGATTTCTCCAGCCGCTCCAGCGCCTCGACCCGCTGCTGGTCGCTGCGAATCAGCCCGTCGATGTTGACCCGCGCGATCGAGCCGGTCCCCGACAGCGCCGTCGGGCCGCTCGTCGTCGCGACAGCACCGACGGCGACGATCGCCGCGATGGCGATCACGCTGGCGGCGACGCGCCAGAAGGTCAGCTTGCGGCGGATCCTGCGGCGATCGACGATCACGTCCGAATCGAGCGACATCAAAATTCTCCAGAATGTGCCTGATGTTTTTGCATTCGCAGCGTGAGCGAAGCGTTGTCTGATTACATCAATTGCGACGCAATTTGAAGAAAACAAGGCCCTCTATACTCCGCCTTCGTCATGGCCGGGCTCGTCCCGGCCATCCACGTCCTTGTCTCACAGAAGTAAGTAAGTCGTGGATGCCCGGGACAGGCCCGGGCATGACGATGGAGCTACTATGAGGCGAGCAAAAAAAGGCCCCGGTCGAAACCGGGGCCTGATGTTCGTGACAGAACAGCGCGTGCGCTTACTTGTCGCGGTTCTTGAGCGCGGTGCCGAGGATGTCGCCCAGCGTGGCGCCCGAATCGGACGAACCGTACTGCGCGATGGCTTCCTTCTCCTCGGCGACTTCCAGCGCCTTGATCGAGACCTGCACCTTGCGAGCCTTCTTGTCGAACTGGATCACGCGGGCATCGACCTTCTCGCCGACGGCGAAGCGTTCGGCGCGCTGGTCGTTGCGGTCGCGGGCGAGTTCGGAGCGCTTGATGAAGGTGGTGAAGTCGGTGCCCGAGATCTTCACCTCGATGCCGGCTTCCTTCACTTCGAGCACTTCGCAGGTCACGACCGCGCCCTTCTTGACGTCGCCCGGTTCGGCGAAGGGGTCGCCTTCGAGCTGCTTGACGCCGAGCGAGATGCGCTCCTTTTCGACATCGACGTCGAGCACCACGGCCCGGACCATGTCGCCCTTCTTGAAGTTGTCGATGACCTGCTCGCCCGGAAGCTTCCAGTCGAGGTCGGAGAGATGGACCATGCCGTCGACGTCGCCGTCGAGACCCAGGAACAGACCGAACTCGGTCTTGTTCTTGACCTCGCCTTCGACGGTCGAACCGACCGGGAATTTCTCGACGAAGACTTCCCAGGGGTTGCGCATGGTCTGCTTGAGGCCGAGCGAGATGCGGCGCTTGACCGAATCGACTTCCAAGACCTGCACTTCGACTTCCTGCGAGGTCGAAACGATCTTGCCGGGGTGCATGTTCTTCTTGGTCCACGACATTTCCGAGACGTGGATCAGGCCTTCGATGCCCGGCTCCAGTTCGACGAACGCGCCGTAGTCGGTGATGTTGGTGACGCGGCCGGTGAAGCGCGCGTTCAGCGGATACTTGGCCTCGATGCCCTGCCACGGATCGTCCAGCAGCTGCTTCATGCCGAGCGAGATGCGGTGGGTCTCGTGGTTGATCTTGATGATCTTGACCTTCACGGTCTGGCCGATGGTGAGCACCTCGGTCGGGTGATTGACCCGGCGCCAGGCGATATCGGTGACGTGCAGGAGGCCGTCGATGCCGCCGAGATCAACGAACGCACCGTAGTCGGTGATGTTCTTGACCACGCCGTCGATCACCTGACCTTCTTCGAGGTTCTGCACCAGCTCCTGGCGCTGTTCGGCGCGAGTCTCTTCGAGAACCGTGCGGCGCGACACCACGATGTTGCCGCGGCGGCGATCCATCTTCAGAATCTGGAACGGCTGCGAGTTGTTCATCAGCGGCGCGACATCGCGGATCGGACGGATATCGACCTGCGAGCGCGGCAGGAAGGCGACCGCGCCGTCGAGGTCGACGGTGAAGCCGCCCTTGACCTGATTGAAGATGACGCCGTGGACCTTCTCGTTGTTGTTGAAGGCCTTCTCGAGCTTGCCCCAGCTCTCCTCGCGGCGCGCCTTGTCGCGCGACAGCACGGCTTCGCCGAGCGCATTTTCGATGCGGTCGAGGAACACCTCGACGGTGTCGCCGACCTTGAGATCGCTTTCGCGGCCGGGGCCGGCGAATTCGCGCAGCGCGACGCGGCCCTCGGTCTTCAGGCCGACGTCGATGACGGCCATGTCCTTCTCAATTGCAACCACCTTGCCCTTGATGACGGAGCTTTCCTGCAGATTGCCGCCGGCGAAGGACTCGTCCAGCATCGCAGCGAAATCGTCACGGGTAGGATTGTAGGAAGCAGCGGTATTCGAAGCCATTTGTTCTCCAACGCGGGATATTGCCGGCAGCCTGGGTTAAAGGGCGCATCGCGCGTGAGGTGCCGGGATCCGCAAAACCCGACGACCGCCGTTTGCGGGAGTGCGCAACAGCGGGCCGACAGTATGCCTGCACGTTCGATACGTTGATTTATCCGGAGCCTTGCCTGAAACGATCGTATCGACTTCAGGAGCCTGGAGCGGGCTTTCCTCCAATGACGGCGGGGGTTCAAACCTCCGGCCGGCCCGCTCGGACAGCCCTGATCTCATCGATGGCGGCCCGGATGGGCGTGGATATAGACCCGAAGGCCATTTTCGGCAAGCCGGAAATGCCCGATTCGGGGCGGAACCGGCCCGCAAAACGGGGCCTTCAGCGACCGGTGCGGACCGCTTCGACGATCGCGATCGCGGCACGAACGCCGCCTTCGATGTCGAGATCGGAATTATCCAGGACATGGGCGTCGGCGGCCGCCTTCAGCGGGGCGGCGGCACGATTTCTGTCCCGCTCGTCGCGCTTGAGGATGTCGGCCAGCACCATCGCCTCGTCGGCGGCCTCGCCGCGCGACAGCGCCTCAAGCGTCCGGCGATGGGCCCGCACCTTCGGGTCGGCGACCACGAAGATCTTCACGTCGGCGTCCGGGCAGATCACCGTTCCGATGTCGCGACCATCGAGCACGGCGCCGGGCGGATCGGCGGCGAAGCGGCGCTGAAAATCGACCAGCGCTTCGCGCACGCTCGCGATCACCGACACGACGGAAGCAGCCTCACCGATGCGGTGCGACTTCAACTCGGGATCGCCGAACGTCTGGGGATCGAGCGCCATCGCAACCTTCACCGCCTGCGCCTCGTCGGTGAGTTCGTGGCCGGCGTCAAGCAGCGCCTTCGCCACCGCGCGATAGATCACCCCGGTATCGAGGTGGCGATAGCCGTAATGCTGCGCAAGCCGCTTGCCGAGCGTGCCCTTGCCGGATGCCGCCGGCCCGTCGATGGCGATGATCATGGCATGCCATGTGCGACAGCGCGGCATATTGGTCAAGGGCGCGAGAGGCGAATTCCGCCGCGCGGACAGCGCCGGACGGGATGCGTGCAAATGTTACTCGCCCGGACCGCCGACCGCTCCTATTCTGGAACCGCCCGCGAATCCCATTCAGGGATCTGCGTCAAAACGCACGGGCTGGAGGGATACCCATGAGCGTGATTTCACGACGGCACTTCATAGGCACTGCCGCGGCCGCATCGGCGATCCCGCTGATCGGATCTTCGGCCCATGCGCAGGCCGACTGGCCGACCAAGCCGATCCGGATCATCGCCGGCTATCCGGCCGGCGGACAGACAGACTTGTACGCACGCACCTACGGCGAACACATCCGCGCCGAGACCGGGCAGAACGTGACGGTGGAAAACAAGGCCGGCGCTTCCGGCTCGGTCGCCGCCGTCGAAGCCAAGCGCGCCGCGCCCGACGGCCATACGCTGATGTTCACGATCTCGACGACGATGATCATGAACCGCGTGCTGATCAAGGACATCGGCTACGACACCGACAAGGATTTCATCATCGTCTCGATCATGCCGGCGGGCAGCCTGCCGTTCGTGGCCGCCGAGAAGACCGGTGCGAAAACGCTGGAGGAGTTCGTTGCCTACGCAAAGAAGGCGGAAAAGGTCAACATCGGCACCTATGGCGCGGGCTCCTACGCGCACATGGCGGTCGCCGAGATGAACAAGCAGTACGGGCTGAAGATGGAGGCGGTGCATTATCGCGGCGAGGCGCCGATGTGGACCGACCTCGCCGGCGGATTCATCGACGGCGCCCACGGCAGCTATTCGGCGGCGCTGTCCGTGCTGCAGAGCGGCCGCGGCCGAGCGGTCGCGGTCTCGCGCAAGCGGATGTCGACGCTGCCCGACGTGCCTTCATTTGCCGAGCAGGGCACCACGTCGCCGATCTTCAAGCTGACCGGCTTTCAATGCTGTGCCGTGCCGATGGGCACGCCGGACGCGGTCGTTCAAAAACTGTCAAAACTGCTGGTCGAAGGCGGCAAGACTGAAAAGGTGCGGACGCTGATGAAATCATTCGGCGTCGACGACACCGCGATGACCTTCGAGGCGACGCAGAAGCTCTACAAGGAGGAGTCGCCGATCTGGCTCGAGGCGGTGACGAGCCTCGGGCTTGCGCCGTCCTGAACTGAACGGATGCTACTGCCCTGACGGACGCGGACCGCGCGCGCGACGCAGCGGCCGCTCTTCCGTAAAAATGTTGCGCGAGGCGAACTCGGCGGGGCTGCTGAAGGTGAGGTATTCGCGCATGGCATCTGACGGATTCGTCGCCGTAAACCATGGCTGGTCCAGACGGCGCGCGGGATCGCACACCCAGTGCGGAACGCGCCCCAACCTGCGCTGTTTGGCCAAATATTCGGCCATCGCCCCCACCAGCGCATCGAGCCGACTGTTGCCCGTCAATTTCGGCTCTTGCTCGATCGACGAATAACGCCCCTCGCTGGTTGCCTCCAGATCGAACGTGTCGACAAACTCCGCAAGCATCGCATCTTGCGGCTCCCCCTTGTCGATTCTCTCCACGGCCTCAGCGAGGGTATTCGGGCGCATCGGCCGCTCCCTCGCGATTCATGTGCCTCAGCAAGAACCGCTGCTTCTCCGAAGAAGCGGCACTGAGGGGGAAATATCGGCCCAGCAAGACGATGGCCTCATCCACCGTCGATATCCCGACAACCTGCATCAGGTTCAGGATGTCCAACCGTTCGGTTTCGCCGCGCAGCGGGTCGGTGATCCTGAACGCCTTCAGCTTGAGCGCCAGCAGATACGCTGCCGTCGGCACCGAAACCAAGAGCCCAGCCGGCGTACTGTCGCGAGGAAAAGTCCCGAACTCGAAATGGTCGGCGGCGCTGTCCGCGAGCGGGCTGAGGTGAAACGCCACCCCGTCGTTGAACCAGTCTGCCTGCCAACGGTTCTGGTCGGCGATTTCCTGCACGACGGCCGCCAGCCATTCGGGAAACGGATGCTCGAGCCTGGATACGTCCACGTCTTCCGTCGCGAAACGAAAATTGCTCGCCAGCATCAGCGCGGAGCCACCATACACGGCGATCTGGAGCTTCGTACCGGCATCGACCGCCGCGCGTCCGATCCTGTCAAAGGCATCGAGGAGCGCATCGCGGTCGAAGGCTGCACTCATCGCGCCCGCCTCATGAAAAATCCGCGCCGAGCGAGCGCATCATCGGAATGAAGTCCGGAAAGCTGGTGGCGATGAAGGCGGTGTCGTCGACCTTGACCGGCTTGTCGGCGGCCAGCCCCATCACCAGCGCCGACATCGCGATGCGGTGATCCATGTGGGTGGCGACGAGGCCGCCGCCGGGCACGTGGCCGCGGCCCTCGACGATCAGATCGTCGCCCGCGATCTCGACCTTGACGCCGTTGACGCGCAGCATGGCGGCGGTCGCTTCCAGGCGATCGGATTCCTTGACCCGCAGTTCCTGCAAACCGCGCATGATGGTCGTGCCCTCGGCGAAAGCGGCGGCGACCGCCAGCACCAGATATTCGTCGATCATCGAGGGCGCGCGTTCCGGCGGCACCTCGACGCCGCGCAGCTTTGACGCGCGCACGCGCAGGCGGGCCATCGGTTCGCCGGCGTCGCCACGGATTTCGCTCTCCTCGATCGAGCCGCCCATCTCGCGCAGCGTCGTGAACAGGCCGGTGCGCAGCGGATTGGTCATGACGTCGGAGAACGTCACGTCCGAACCTTCGACGATCAGCGCCGCCACGATCGGAAACGCTGCCGAAGACGGATCGGCGGGCACCACGACTTCGGCGCCATGCAGTTCCGGCTGGCCGATCAGCGAAATCTTGCGGCCGTGGCTGCCTTCGTTGAGCGAGACGATCTCGGCGCCGAAATGCTTCAGCATCAGTTCGGTGTGGTCGCGGCTGGCTTCCTGCTCGATGACCGTGGTGACGCCGGGCGCGGCGAGCCCTGCCAGCAGCACCGCCGACTTGATCTGGGCCGAGGCGACCGGGGTCCGGTAGAGAATCGGAACCGGCTCACGTGCGCCGTGCAATGTGAGCGGCAGCCGGCCGCCCTCCCTCGCCTCACCGGCCCTGGCCCCCATCAGTTCCAGCGGATCAAGAATCCGGCGCATCGGGCGGGACCGCAGCGAGGCGTCACCGTCGAATATGGCCGATATCGGACACCCCGCGACCGCCCCCATCACGAGCCGGCAGCCGGTGCCGGAATTGCCGAAATCGAGCGGGGCCGCCGGCTGGGCAAAACCCGCCACGCCAACACCCCGGACCTGCCAGGCAAACGGCCCGGTCCGCTCGACCTGGGCGCCCAGCGCCTGCATCGATTTGGCGGTGTTGAGGACGTCCTCGCCCTCCAGCAGGCCGGAAATCGTGGTTTTTCCAACCGAAAGGGCCCCCAGAATCAGGGCACGGTGGGAAATCGACTTGTCCCCGGGGACGCGGACCTTGCCGCTCAGGGGGCCGCTTGCGCGGGATTCCAACGGGGTCTGGGCGGTTGAATGGGTCAAAATCACGGTCCTTTACGGAGGCCGCAGTACCACATGGGCCACACCGCGTCACGCGGCCGTCAAATGCGGCAAACCGCTATTGACACCAGCCCCTCAACTAGCCAAGTGAAGCACCGTTTTTCAGAATTTCCCAGGATCCCCACGTGGCCAAGTCCGATCTCGGAACCAAACGCATTTGCCCGACGACGGGTAAGAAATTCTACGATCTCAACAAGAACCCGGTGATCTCTCCCTATACTGGCGAGGTCGTGCCGATCGCACCGATCGCACCGCCGCGGGGAGCCCGTGGCGCGGCCGCTGCCGCCGCCGCATCTGCCAGCGCCGCCGCTGACATGCCGGAGGCCGCCGAGGCCGAAGAATTGGTCTCGCTCGAGGAGGCCGATGCCGAGGAGAACACCGGCAAGGTCAAGGCAGTGGTTCCCGAATCGGAAGACGACATCGAGATCGACGAGACCATCGAGGACGATGACGACGACGATTCCACCTTCATTGCCGACGAGGAAGAGGGCGATGAGGACGTCACCGACATCATCGGTGATGTCGGAGGCGACGAAGAGACTTGAGATCGTCCCTGAACTGTGGTTCAGGGACATGCCCGCACGCTGATTTGAGGCGATGCGATTCTAAGGGGCCATAGCTCAGCTGGGAGAGCGCTTGCATGGCATGCAAGAGGTCGGCGGTTCGATCCCGCCTGGCTCCACCAGCCTTCGCTCGCTTCGCGAGCTTCGGCTGGGCAAGCCAACCCGTGCCCTATTGTAGCGAAGAGAGCGAAGGCTGCCTCGCCATAGCCCGAAGGGCGACGGCGGGCCGCGGCAAACAACTTCTGGCTTCCAAGCAACTTCTGGCTTCAATGAATGGCTGATGTATCCTCCAGATGGGGGAGCCATCATGAAATACGTCTACATTCTCGAAAGCCTGGATTCCGAGCATTTCTACGTCGGGATCACCGACGACCTTCGAGCGCGCCTTGCTAAACACAATGCGGGGGAAGTGCCTCATACGTCCAAATTCAGACCTTGGCGGATACGCACCTACTTTGCGTTCAGCGATGCGAGACTTGCTGTGGCCTTCGAAAAGTACCTAAAGTCTGGATCGGGGCGCGCGTTCGCAAAAAAGCATTTCTGATCGCGCCTTTGCCCCTACTCCCCCGACACCTTATTCAGCCGGTCCCTCAGCGCCACGATCTCGTTTTTCGTGGCCACGAGTTCCCCGACCGAGCAGGCTGACGCCGCAAGAATCGACTGCGGCACCGCTCTCGCTTTCTCTTTCAGAGCCTCGCCCTTCGCGGTCAGCGCGATCATCACCTGGCGCTCGTCCTTTGCATTGCGGGTCCGCCTGATCAGCTCGGCGGCTTCCAGCCGTTTGAGCAGCGGCGTCAGGGTGCCGGAATCCAGATACAGCCGCTCGCCGATGTCCTTGACCGGCACGCCGTCGCGCTCCCACAGCGCCAGCATGACGAGATATTGTGGGTAGGTCAGACCGAGCTTGTCGAGCAGCGGCTTGTAGACGCGGTTGAAGGCGTGCGCAGTCGAGTACACCGCGAAGCAGATTTGATTGTCGAGCCGCAGCGGGGCGTCCAATGAAGATTTCCGGGCCATCACGTCCTCGTTAACGGACCGCGCATGAGCGCCGATTCGGCGTCCTAAGCGGTTGATTCAATTGCATACAATCGAATTGCACCATTTGCAATCAAATCGATTGCGCGCAATCGAATTGTTCGCTATGTAACACTCATCGCAACGGCAGAACCCCAAGGGAGAGACCTCCATGTCCGTCAACGTGCTCTACAAGACCAGCGCCAAGGCCACCGGCGGCCGCGACGGCACCGCCGCCACCCTCGACGGCGCGCTCGACGTCAAGCTTGCAACCCCGAAAGAACTTGGCGGCGGCGGTGGCGCCGGCAACAATCCCGAGCAGCTGTTTGCCGCGGGCTACGCGGCCTGCTTCATCGGCGCGATGAAATTCGTGGCTTCGCAGGGCGGCCCCAAGGTGCCCGCGGACGCCACCGTCACCTCGACCGTCGGCATCGGCCCGCGCTCGGAAGGCGGCTTCGGCCTCGATATCGACCTCGCGGTCTCGCTACCCGGCGTTTCCAAGGCGGATGCGGAAGCGCTGGTGGCAAAGGCGCACCAGGTGTGTCCCTATTCCAACGCCACCCGCGGCAATGTGGATGTACGCCTCACGGTCGTATAATTAAGCCAACAGTTGTTGAAACGCATCGCGATGGCCCGCCAGTGACACCCGGCGGGCTATCGGCGTGCCTGCCATGACGGCCACGTCATGCGCCTGTGCGCCCGAAGCCATTGCCGCTACGCCGGAAGACCGCTAGCTCAGGGACTCCTTTTCATTCTGAGCGAAGGTTCTTCTCGATGAGTTCTGCAGCCGCTCCCGGCGCAATGGCCGGCCTGCGCGTGATCGATCTCACGCGCGTGCTCGGTGGACCCTATTGCACGCAAATCCTCGCCGACCATGGCGCCGACGTCATCAAGGTCGAGCCACCGGCCGGCGACGAGGTGCGCGACTGGGGCCCTCCCTTCCACGAGGAAGACGCGGCCTATTTCGTCGGCATCAACCGCAACAAGCGCGCGATCGCCCTCGACCTCACCTCCGAGGGCGGACGCTCGGTGCTGCTGAAGATGCTGGAGACCGCCGACGTCCTGATCGAGAACTTCAAGCCGGGCACGCTCGACAAATGGGGCATCGGCAACGAGATGCTGCGCACAAAATTCCCGCGCCTGGTGCATTGCCGGATTTCCGGCTTCGGCGCCGACGGCCCGCGCGGCGGCAATCCCGGCTATGACGCGATCATCCAGGCGATGACCGGGATGATCGCGGCCACCGGCTCGCCGGAAAGCGGCCCGATGCGGATCGGCGTTCCCCTGGTGGACATCACCACCGGACTCTACGCGGCGATCGGCATTCTGATGGCGCTGTCGGAACGCCAGCGTTCGGGTCTAGGTCAGTTCCTGGAAACCACGCTTTACGAGACGGGCCTCGCGATCATGCATCCGCATACCGCGAACTATTTCATGCACGGCAAGCCGCCGGGGCTGACCGGCAACGAGCATCCGAACCTCGTTCCTTACGCGATCTTCCCGACCAAGACCGACAACATCTTCATCGGCGTCGGCAATGACGGAACGTTCCGCAAACTCGCCAAGGAGATCGGCAAGCCCGAACTCGGCACCGATCCGCGCTTCGCCCGCAACAAGGACCGCATCGCCAACCGCGACGCGCTGCGCGTCGAACTCGCCGCCGTGTTCAGCCAGCACGAGGCCGAGCCGCTGTGCAATCGCCTGCTGGCGGCCGGACTCCCTGCCGGCCCGGTGCAGAAGATCGACCAGGCGTTGACCAATGCGCACACGCTGCATCGAGGCGATGTCATCTCCAAGGACTGGTACAAGGGCGTCGCCTCGCCGATCCGGCTGGAGCGGACCAAACCAAGCCTGCGGCGGACCCCGCCGAAGTTTTCCCAGCACACCGCGGAGGTGCTGGGCGAGTTCGGCTATTCCGAGAGCGAGATCGAGGCACTGGTTGCCCAGGGCGCGGTTTGCGGGTCGGAACGCAAGCGGTAGCCTTGATCGCCCCTGCGAACGTGTTCGCGGGGGCGATGGTTCTGGTTTTCTCTCCGCCTATTTTCCAGGCTTCCCTCCGGGGCCGCTTCCCCAATAACCTGCTTTCGCTTATACGGTCATTTGCACGTCATCCGCCGCTGTTATCGCGCGAAATGAAGGTGACGGTCCCAACCCCGGAGGAATTCCATGGCACTTCGACAATTCGGCGCGGCGGCGGCAGTGATGGGTGCGCTTGCGCTTGCAACGCCCGCCCACGCGGTCACCGAGATTCAGTGGTGGCACGCCATGACCGGCGCCAACAACGACGTCGTCAACAAGCTCGCCGAGGAATTCAACGCCAGCCAGTCCGACTACAAGGTCGTGCCGTCCTACAAGGGCAGCTATCCCGACACCATGAACGCCGGCATCGCGGCGTTCCGCGCCGGCAATGCGCCGCATATCATGCAGGTGTTCGAAGTCGGCACCGCGACCATGATGGGCGCCACCGGCGCGATCAAGCCGGTACACCAGCTGATGAAGGACGCCGGCGAGCCCTTCGACCCCAAGGCCTACCTGCCGACCATCACCGGTTATTACTCGACATCGAAGGGCGAGATGCTGTCATTCCCCTTCAATTCCTCCTCGATGGTGATGTGGATCAACAAGGATGAATTGAAGAAGGCCGGCGTCAACGAGATCCCGAAGACCTGGCCGGAAGTATTCGACGCCGCCAAGAAACTGAAGGCGGCCGGCCACGAGACCTGCGGCTTCTCCAACGCCTGGGCAAGCTGGGCGCATATCGAGCAGTTCTCGGCCTGGCACAATGTGCCGATCGGCACCAAGGCTAACGGCCTCGACGGTTTCGACACCGAGTTGAAGTTCAACTCGCCGCTGCACGTCAAGCACCTGCAGAACCTCGTCGACCTGCAGAAAGACAAGACCTACAGCTACGGCGGACGCGCCAGCGCCAACGAGGCCCGCTTCTCTTCCGGCGAATGCGCGATCTTCCTGACCTCCTCGGGCTACTACGGCACCGCGAAGGCCACCGCCAAGTTCGACTTTACCTCGGCGCCGATGCCCTATTACCCGGATGTCGCGGGCGCACCGCAGAACTCGATCATCGGCGGCGCTTCGCTGTGGGTGATGGGCGGCAAGAAGCCGGACGAGTACAAGGGCGTCGCCAAGTTCTTCACTTTCCTGTCGGACACCGGCCGCCAGGCGAAATTGCACCAGGAATCCGGCTACCTGCCCATCACCAAGGCGGCCTATGAAAAGTCGATCAAGGACGGCTTCTACGAGAAGAACCCCATCCTGCAGACGCCGCTGAAGGAACTCACCAACAAGGAGCCGACCGAGAATTCGCGCGGTCTGCGCTTCGGCAACATGGTGCAGATGCGCGACCTCTGGGCGGAAGAAATGGAGGCCGCCCTCGACGGCAAGAAGTCGCCGAAGGAGGCGCTCGATGCCGCCGTTGCACGCGGCAATGCCATTTTGCGTACCTTCGAGAAGACGGCAAAATAGGCTGAGCCAAGCAGCTAGCGGCGCTCCCCTCTCCACCCGGAGGGGAGCGCTTGCATCAACGGCAAGACCGCGACGCCTGAATGGAAAAGACCACCGTCTTCAACAACCGCCTGCTGCCGTACCTGCTGCTGCTGCCGCAGCTTGTCATCACCGTCGTTTTCTTTTATTGGCCGGCGAGCCAGGCGGTCTGGCAATCCTTCCTGCGCGAGGATGCGTTCGGGCTGGTGTCCGAATTTGTCGGCTTTGAAAACTACCAGACCCTGTTCGCCCAGCCCGAATATTACCGGGCGATGCTCACGACCGTCGTCTTCTCGACGCTGGTCGCGGCGCTGTCATTGTCCATTGCGCTGCTGTTCGCCACGCAGGCCGACAAGAACCTGAAGGCCGCCGGCGCCTACAAGACGCTGCTGATCTGGCCGTATGCCGTGGCACCCGCGGTGGCCGGCGTACTCTGGTTCTTCATGTTCCAACCCTCGCTCGGCATGCTCGCCCGCCCGTTGCGCGGTCTGGGCATCGACTGGAATCCGCTGCTCAACGGCAACCATGCGCTGATCCTGGTGGTGATGGCCTCGGTGTGGAAACAGATCTCGTACAATTTCCTGTTCTTTCTCGCCGGCCTGCAGGCGATCCCGAGGAGCGTGATCGAGGCCGGCGCCATCGACGGCGCGCGCCCGATGCGGCGCTTCTGGACCATCATCTTCCCGCTGCTGTCGCCGACCACCTTCTTCCTTCTGGTCGTCAACATCGTCTACGTCTTCTTCGACACGTTCGGCATCATCGACGCCGTCACCGGCGGGGGACCGGCCGGCGCTACCACCACCATGGTCTACAAGGTCTATGCCGACGGCCGGCTCGGCGGCGATCTCGGCGGCTCGGCGGCGCAATCGGTGATCCTGATGGTCATCGTGATCGGATTGACCGCGATCCAGTTCCGCTATGTCGAACGCAAGGTGCAGTACTGATGGTCGAGCACCGCCCGCTCAGCGACTTCATCGCCTACGCCATCCTGACGCTCGGCGTCTTCATCGTGGCGTTCCCGGTCTATCTCGCGCTGATCGCTTCGACGCACGACGCCGCAACCGTGGTCGGCGGCCACATGCCGGCGACGCCCGGCACCCACACCCTGGAAAACTACTACCGCGCCGTATTCGTCGGCGGCTCGCGCACCAGCCGCGAGCCCGTCGCCAACATGCTGATCAACTCCTTCGTGTCGGCGGTCGGCATCGCCGTGGGCAAGATCTTCATCTCGATCCTGTCCGCCTACGCGGTGGTCTATTTCCGCTTTCCGTTCCGCAAGACCGCGTTCTGGATCATCTTCATCACGCTGATGCTGCCGGTCGAGGTGCGCATCTACCCGACCTACAAGGTGGTCGCCGACCTCAAGCTGCTCGACACCTATGCCGGCCTGATCCTGCCGCTGATCGCATCCGCCACCGGCACGCTGTTGTTCCGCCAGTTCTTCATGACGGTGCCGGACGAACTGCTGGAAGCCTCGCGCATCGACGGCGCCGGTCCGTTTCGCTTCTTCTGGGACACGCTGCTGCCGCTGTCGGTGACGACGATCGCGGCGCTGTTCGTGATCCAGTTCATCTATGGCTGGAATCAATATCTCTGGCCGCTGCTGATCACCACCAAGGATTCGATGCAGACCATCGTGATCGGCATCAAGAAGATGCTGGTGACGACGGACGAACTCGCCGAATGGCAGCTTGCGATGGCCACCGCGGTCCTCGCCATGCTGCCGCCGGTCGCCGTCGTCATCTTCATGCAGCGGCTGTTCGTGCGCGGCCTGGTCCAGACGGAGAAGTGAAAATGGCGAACAGCGAATGGCGAACAGCGAGTAGGGGCGGGCGCAAATCGGCGCGCCTCCCTTTCCTATTCGCCATTCGCTACCCGCAATTCGCCGGTGTATCCCATGGCTAACGTTACGCTGCGCAACGTCCGCAAGACCTATCCCGGCGGGTTCGAAGCCATCAAGGGCATCGATTTCGAGGTCGGCGACGGCGCTTTCTGCGTGCTGGTCGGCCCGTCCGGCTGCGGCAAGTCCACGCTGCTGCGCATGGTCGCGGGGCTGGAGACCATCACCGGCGGCGAGATCGACATCGGCGGGCGCGTCGTCAACCAGGTCGAGCCGGCCGACCGCGACATCGCGATGGTGTTCCAGAACTACGCGCTCTATCCGCACATGAGCGTCTACAACAACATGGCCTATGGCCTGCGCAACCGCGGCATGGCGGAGCCCGAGATCAAGACGCGGGTGGAGGAAGCCGCGCGCATCCTCGAACTCGGCACCATGCTCGACCGCAAGCCGCGGCAATTGTCCGGCGGCCAGCGCCAGCGCGTGGCGATGGGCCGCGCGATCGTGCGGCAGCCAAAGGTGTTTCTGTTCGACGAGCCGCTCTCCAATCTCGACGCCAAGCTGCGCATCGCGATGCGGGTCGAAATCCGCAAACTGCAGCGCCGGCTCTCCACCACCTCAATCTACGTCACCCACGACCAGCTCGAGGCGATGACGCTGGCCGATATTCTGGTGGTCATGAACAGTGGCGCGGTCGAGCAGATCGGCAATCCGCTCGACATCTACCAGAAACCGGCAACTACGTTCGTCGCCTCCTTCATCGGCGCGCCGCCGATGAATCTGATGCCGTTGCGGTCGGATGAATTGAAGGCGCAACTGGCTGGCGATGGCAGGCTGGGCGAAGCCGGCATTCTGGGCATCCGGCCCGAGGATTTCGCGATCTCCAACGAAACGGTTGCCGGCGGCGTGGCGCTCGGCCTCACCGTGGAAGCCATCGAACGCGTCGGCGCCGAAACCTTTGTTTACGGCGCGAGGCAACGGGAAGCGCAGGGCGTCGCCGCCACTCCCGGCGAACTGCCGCCGGGCGAAATCATCGTGCGGATTCCGGGCGCGGAAGGCCCCGCCATTGGCGAGCAAATCAGGGTGGTCGCCGCTCCCGAAAAGCTGCATCTGTTCACCGCCGACGGTCGGAAACGGTTGGCTGGTTAACAAGTCATTCCGGAGCGCGAAAAGAACGATGGTGGGCACCTGAGAATCTCGAATTCCGGGTTCGATGCCGCCATATCGCCCGGAATGACGGCGACCCATATGACAATTCCTTCATCCTCCGCGGCCGATTTACACAGCTTTCAGAGGTACTTGAACCGGTCCGAAATCGCCCCCATATTATTTCGTGACCGGGCGGCAAGTCGGCCGGCCAGTTGCATGGGGCGCCGCTAGGGCCCCTCAAAGTCGCTTCGAGAGGACTTTGTAATGTCTCGTGTTCCTACGTTGTCCAGTCCGTTCCTGCTTGGGTTCGACGAAATCGAGCGTGCGCTCGATCGCGTCGTCAAAGGTGCCGACGGTTATCCTCCCTACAACATCGAGCGGTGCGACCGCAGCAACGGCCAGCCTGAAAAGCTGCGCATCACGCTTGCGGTGGCGGGTTTTACCCGCGACCAACTCGATGTGACCATTGAGGAAAACCAGCTCGTGATCCGGGGCCGCCAGCAGGACGACAAGGCCCGGCAATACATCCACCGCGGCATCGCGGCGCGCCACTTCCAGCGCACCTTCGTGCTCGCGGACGGTATGCAGGTGCTGGGCGCGGATCTGAAGAACGGGCTGTTGTCGATCGACCTCGCCAGGCCGGAGCCTGAAAGGGTTGTTAAGACAATCGCTATCAATGAGCACGAATAATGGAACAAGTAGCGGACTCGACCGCTTAGACCCAGAAGGAGTCGAGACCATGAGTGACGTGAATGCGTACGAACCCGAAAAGGTTTCCGTCGAGGCGCTGGCCCATCTTGGCGAAGGCCACATCGCCTATGTGAAGCAAGTCCGTTCCGAGGACGTGCCGGGACTGTTTCCGCAGGCGCCGAAGATCGCGCCGGGACTGAAGCTGTTCGCCCTGCATGCCGCCGACGGCACCCCGATCATGCTGACCGACAGCCGGGAAGCCGCGATTGCCAACGCCTGGAGCAACGAGCTTCAGGCCGTCAGCGTGCACTGACGTCGCGGCCGGTCTGTCGGCCCATCAAGGCTGCGTCCTGAGTTCAACATGCGCGGGTCACATTCCATACCGGGTGTGACCCGCGCGTTCTTGTTCGATTGCAAACTTACGCCGCGCGAACGGTCGAGAGGAATTTTTCGACCTCACCCTTGAGATGATTGCTCTGTCCGAGCAGCGAGCGCGCCAGCGCGTGCACATGCGTCGAGGCCGTCCCGGTGTCAGTCGCGCCGCGGTTCACGTCGGTGATGCTGCCGGCGACCCGGGTGGCGCCTTGGGCCGCCTGCTGCACGTTGCGTGAGATTTCCTGCGTTGTCGCGCCCTGCTCTTCCACGGCGGCGGCGATCGTCTGCGAGATTTCCGCGATGCGGCCGATCGTGCCGCCGATTTCCTGGATCGCCGAGACCGACTGATGGGTCGCCGACTGCATCTGGCCGATCTGCTCGGAAATTTCCTCGGTCGCCTTCGCGGTCTGCGCAGCCAGCGCCTTGACCTCGGAAGCGACGACGGCAAATCCACGACCCGCCTCGCCGGCGCGCGCCGCCTCGATGGTGGCGTTGAGCGCCAGCAGATTGGTCTGCTCGGCGACCGCGCTGATCATCTTGACCACCTCGCCGATCCGGCTGGCGGACTGGGCGAGATCGGCGATACGCGCATTGGTCTGCTCGACCTGGTTGACCGCCTCGCGCGAGATCTTGTGCGAATCCTGCACCTGCCTGCTGATCTCCGACACCGTCGAGGCCATCTCTTCCGCGGCGGCCGCGGCAGACTGTGCGTTGGCGGAGGACTGCTCCGAGGCGGAAGCGACCGTGGCCGACAGCAATTGGGTGACTTCGGCGGTCTTGGTCAGTTGCCCCGCCGACGATTCGAGTTCGGAGGACGCCGTCGACACCGTGTGGATGATCCTGCCGATCGCGGAATCAAATCCGTCGGCCATCTGCAGCATCGCCGCCTTGCGGTCACCTTCCGCCTTCAGCTTCAGGTCGGCCTGCTCCTGCTCCATCGACCGGACGCGCTGCGCGTTCTCCTTGAACACCTGGACTGCGCGCGCCATGGCGCCCACCTCGTCCTCGCGGTTCAACGCCGGCACCGGGACATCGAGGTCGCCGCCGGCCAGCCCCTTCATGACCGACGTCATTTCCGCGATCGGGCGGACGACGCCGAAGGCCACGCCGAAAATGCCGGCGCCGATGACCAGGAACACCGCGGCCGAGACGCCCCACAGGAGCAAGGTGAAAGTGCCGACCCGTTTGGTAGCGGCGACTTCCGTTGCCGCGTTCTGATCGCTGGCCTGCTTGACGATGTCGTCGATGATGGCGCGATGCGCGGCATAGCGCGCCGCAATCTCGGCATAGGATTTCGCGGCTGCCGCGCTGTCGGCCTTTGCGAGCGACGGCAGCAGGCCGTCCTGGATCGCGGTCCAGAAACGGCGCACCTCTCCGTCGGACTTCTCGACCAGCTTGGCCTTCAACACCGGCTCGAGATCGGACTTGATCCAGAATTCGCGCCGCTCGTCATATTCCTTCTTGAGCTGCGCGATCCTGTCGCTATGCGCCGCCAGCTTGGCCGGGTCGTGCAGCACCAGGGTGGCCTCGAGGTAGGCCTCGATGACGTATTCCGGCGGCGGCAAAATGTCGGCGATCAGGTCGTTGCCGAGCTTGATTCGATCGTAGAGTGGACCGCCAACCCTGAGCTGCGACAGCCCGTAAAAGCTGGTGGCGATGACCACGCCGAGCCCCAGTGCGGTGATCAATCCAAAAACAGAAATCGCGCGAGAAATCGTAAACCTCAACGTCATGGCAATGCTCTCCGTGCCGAGGCAAAAAAATCTCGGCCCCCGAAATAGCTGCCATTTCGTTTAAAATTGCGTTTATCCGGTATGCCACGGATTCCGTACAATTACTGGCCCGCGTAGCAAACCTACGCCGCGCTCGCCGGCGGCAGCGCCAGGACCGAATAGATCGCCGGGGCATCGCGGGAGGCGCGCAGCTTCTTGGCCACATCGACGTCGCGCAACAGCCGCGCGATCCGCGCCAGCGCCTTCAGGTGATCGGCACCGGCGCCCTCCGGGGCCAGCAGCAGGAAGATCAGGTCGACCGGCTGGCCGTCCATCGCCTCGAAATCGATCGGGCGCTCGAGGCGCGCGAACAATCCGAACAGCTTCTCCAGCTTCGGCAGCTTGCCGTGCGGAATGGCGACACCATAGCCGACCGCGGTCGTGCCGAGCTTTTCGCGCTGCAGCAACACCTCGAACACCGCGCGTTCGCTCTGGCCGGTCAGGGTGGAGGCGCGCGCCGCCAGTTCCTGCAGCGCCTGCTTCTTGCTCGTGACCTTTAACGCGGGGAGAATCGCCTCGGGTGCGACCAGATCGGTAATCGTCATGGGGCGTTCCGAGGTGAATTGCGAGTCAGGTTGCGAGATAGGCCTTGAAGCCCGGGCTTCAAGAAGATGAGACGGGAGGCGGGTTTAGACCCGGGTCCCGATTCGGGCGCTTCTACTCCAACGCATGCGCGGTGCCAACTCCCAAAGGGCCAGTTCCAACGTCCCATGCTTAAGGCCGACTGACCATAGGAAGGGTGCTCGGAGGCGTCAATGCCGACGGTCATGGATCTTCACGAGGAGACCGCGGGCGGATCGACCCAGCCGACATTGCCGTCCGTGCGGCGATAGATGATGTTCACCCGCCCGCTGGAGCCGTGCTGGAATACCAGGCACGAGGCCCCGGTGAGATCCAGTTCCATCACCGCCTCGCTGACCGAAAGCTGCTTCAGCGACGTGGTGGCTTCAGCGATAATCACGGGGCTGTAGGCGGCGGTGACTTCCTCGTCGCTTTCCGCGGGCGCCTCGATGACGTAGCTCGCCGCGTCGATATCGGCCAGCGCCGCGTTGGCGGCATAGGCCTTGCGGGCCGATCGATCCTTCAGCCGGCTCTTGTAGCGGCGCAGCCGCTTCTCGATCATCAGCAGCGCCTGGTCGGCGCTGGCATAGGCGTCGGTGGCGTTGGAGTCGGCCTCGAGCGTGATTCCGGAATCGAGATGCAACGCGCAGTCGGTGCGGAAGCCGAACCCATCCTTGCTCAAGGTGATGTGGCCCGAATAATTGCCGTCGAAGTACTTTCGCAGGACTTCATCGGTGCGCTCGCTGACGCGCGAACGAAGCGCTTCACCGATGCTGATGCTTTTCCCGGAGACTCGAAGGGTCATTTGATGCCTCGCTTGATGCCTCGACTGATCTGCCGTTCCCGGCGGCACTTCGGGGGAATTGAGACTATCGCGATTTAACGCGAACGCAATCAGGCCGGGGCCGTATCGCGGGACCGGTCGGAGGAAGTCGCGGGGGCCGAAAGGGCGTTTCCGAGCATGCTCTGCTTGTCGCGGCGGCGCTGTACCGATGATGGAATCCGCATGGCCTCGCGGTATTTGGCGACCGTGCGGCGGGCAATATCAATGCCTGTCGCGCGCAATCGTTCCACGATGGTGTCGTCGGAAAGAATCGCGCTCGGGGATTCCGCGTCGATCAGTTGCTTGATGTGGTGGCGAACCGCCTCTGCCGAATGCGCCTCGCCGCCGTCGGCCGAGGCGATCGAGGCGGTGAAGAAATATTTCAGCTCGAAGCTGCCGCGATTGGTCGCCATATACTTATTGGCGGTGACGCGCGACACCGTCGATTCGTGCATCTGGATCGCGTCCGCCACCGCCTTCAGATTAAGCGGCCGCAGATGCGCCACGCCATGCGTGAAGAAGCCGTCCTGCTGCCGCACGATTTCGGTCGCGACCTTCAGGATGGTGCGGGCGCGCTGATCCAGCGCGCGCACCAGCCAGGTCGCATTCTGCAGGCAGTCGGTGAAGTAGGATTTTTCGCCGTCCTTGCGGATCGTCTTCGACAGTTCGGAGTAATAGACCTGATTGACCAGCACGCGCGGCAACGTGTCGCTGTTGAGTTCGACATGCCAGCCGCCGTCCGGACCCGGCCGCACATAGACATCCGGCACCATGGTCTGCGTCCGCGCCGAGCCGAACTTCAGGCCGGGCTTGGGATCGAGACGGCGGATCTCGCCGATCATGTCGGTGATGTCCTCGTCGTCGACGCCGCACAGTTTGCGCAGCGACGCGATGTCGCGCTTGGCCAGCAGGTCGAGATTCTCCACCAGCGCGCGCATCGCGGGGTCGTAGCGGTCCAGTTCGCGAAGCTGGATGGCAAGGCACTCGCTCAAGTTGCGCGCGCAAACGCCGGGCGGATCGAATTTCTGCAGCACGGCAAGCACCGCATCGACATCGGCCTGCGAAGCGCCCAGCCGTTCGGCGGCCTGCCCGAGGTCCGGCGGCAGATAGCCGGCGTCGTCCACGAGGTCGATCAGATACTGCCCGATCATGCGCTGCGCCGGCGCGCTGAACGCCACCGCGAGTTGTTCGGCGAGGTGGCTGCCGAGCGTCACCTCGGCGGCGACGAAGGCTTCCAGATTGTAGTCATCGTCGTTGGAGGCGCCGCCGCCCCATTCGGTATAGGCGGTCGGCGCCGCGTCCTGCGCCGCCCGCGCCGCGGCTTCGGCCGGTTCCTCAGAAAAGACGTTATCCAGGGGGCTATCCAGCGTCTGCTCGATCTCGGCCCGGCTGCCGAGGTCGCGGTTCAGCCAGTCTTCCTGGCCGGGCTCGAAAGCATCGCCGCTGGAACCAGCCTCCATGCCAGAACCATCGCCGCCGTCGTCGCCATAGCTCCCGGAATCGGAGAAGTCGGCGCGCTCTGCCGCCGGTTCGCCCGCCACCGGGGCTTCCGGACCATCATTGGCCCGCTCCAGCAGCGGGTTGCGCTCCAGTTCTTCCTCGACAAAGGCGGAAAGGTCCAGGTTCGACAGCTGCAACAGCTTGATCGCCTGCATCAATTGCGGCGTCATCACCAGCGATTGCGATTGACGGAACTCTAGTCTTTGCGTCAGCGCCATAGGCCAAGAACCGATCCATTGAAAATTGGTCCGATTCTTGCTTATCTTAGTCCAAGGCCCTTGTACACGCCTTGACTCTCACGAAAATCACGCTAGAGCGCGGCCCGACCAAGACAACGCCATGCCGCATCGCGGCATGCCACAAATTCCCGAAGAAGCACAATACCTTGTCGCCGGGCCGATGTTGTCCTGCGAGGCCTCGCGTCAAAGCCGAAATTCCTCGCCAAGGTAAAGACGGCGTACATCCGGATCGTTGACGATTTCTTCCGGACTGCCCTCGGTCAGAATCTGCCCGGCATAGACGATATAGGCGCGGTCGGTCAGCCCGAGCGTTTCCCGCACATTGTGATCGGTAATCAGGACTCCGATACCGCGGTTGGTGAGATGGCGGACCAGATCCTGAATGTCGCCGACCGCGATCGGATCGATGCCGGCAAAGGGCTCGTCGAGCAGCATGTAGTTCGGGCGAGTCGCCAGCGCGCGCGCGATTTCGACGCGGCGGCGCTCGCCGCCGGAAAGAGCGATCGAAGGCGATTTGCGCAGTCGCGTGACATTGAATTCGTCGAGCAGCGCGTCGAGCTCGCGCTCGCGCTTCTTGCGGCTGGGCTCGACCACTTCCAGCACGGCGCGGATATTCTGCTCTACCGTGAGGCCACGAAAGATCGAGGCTTCCTGCGGCAGGTAGCCGATGCCGAGCCGCGCACGCTGATACATCGGAAACCGCGTCACGTCGTGGCCGTCGAGTTCGATGGCGCCGCGATCGGCCTTGATGAGGCCGGTGATCATGTAGAACACGGTGGTCTTGCCGGCGCCGTTCGGGCCGAGCAGGCCGACGGCCTCGCCGCGGCGGACGTGGATGCTGACCCCGCGCACCACCTGCCGCGTGCCGAAACTTTTTTCGACGCTGTGCACCGCAAGAAAACCCGGCCGCTTGACCTGGCGTGGCGCTTCGCCGTCATTGGCCCTGGCGTTCGCGCCCGGCATCGGGCGCGGTGGCTGCGCGCGGGGACGCGGCTCACGCGGCGGTTCGTAGCCGGCTTGCTGCGCCAAATCCAGTCCGGGCGGCGAAGCGGAGCGCGCCTTCTGCGGCGCATCGCGGACCGGGCTGGTCAGCATGTCTCCAAAGGAATCGCCGAGCGCAGTGATGTCCTCGCGGGAGCGCGCGAAAGCCGGCCCGCCGCGCTTCGCGGGACGTCGACGGAACATGCCGAATAGATCCACCATCCCGCTTCGCTTACGCCTTTCACGGTGATTCCGCGACGCGCCTGCCGGCAAATCGCCACGATGAGTCATGCTGCGATCTGAAGAAATCGCACCACGATCGCTTTCGTTTGAGCATGATCTTGACGAAAGCCGGTCTCCCCTCTCCCGGATCGTGCTCAAGCGAACCATGAATGGATGGATGTCCCCTGCCCCGAACACCCCGCCGTGCCTCGACCAGTAGATACAGGCTCACGCCACCGGCTTCAACCGCAGGCGGTTCAATTAATGTTTAAGGCACTGATATGTCTTATTTTTTGCCGGGGATGAGCGACGGTAGGGCGACCGGCGCGGCCGGCTTCGCGCCGCCCGGGCCGGAGCCGCAATTCTCGCCCTGCATAAACATGCCCTGCACCTTGTTGGTGTCGGATTCCACACGCGACACGCCGGTCGTCATGTCGACCTTGAGGCGGTCGCCCTTCAACACGTTCTTGCACTGCGTCAGCACCACCCCGCCGGCCATCGTGATGAGGTTGGCCCGCGGATCGAAGATCGCCGTCTCTCCGGTCACGACCTGGTCCTTCTGCGTGACGACGACCGAGCCCCTGGCTTCCAGCCGGCGGATCGACGAACTGCCGCCGGGACCGGGGGTCGCGGACTGAATCGTTCCCGACTTCGCGCCTTTCGGCGCGGCAGGCGCCGGCGAACCTGACGAACCGCCGGAATCGTAGAACACCACCAGCGATTTCGAGGTCATGGTGGTGTCGCCCTGCACGACCTTGACGTTGCCGGAAAAGGTCGCCTCCTTCTTCTTGTCGCGCATCTCGAGCGAGGCTGCTTCGATCTGAATCGGCTGGTCGCGGTTTTGCGAAAAACCCTGCATCGCGTTCGGCACGCCCGACATGGCGCCCTGCGCGCCAGCGTCGCCGGAAGCGATCGACGCCACGGCCAGCGCGACGGCGGCGAGACTGCGCGTGAGGAATTGCTTCATTGAGATCACTTCGCGTTCGATGACTTGCCGGCGCCGGACCGTGTCCTCGGCGCAGGTGCCGGCTCGGGTTCAGGCTCGGGCTCCGCGGCCGCCGGCTGTTCCATGATCAGGTTCATCACGACATTGCCCTCGAAACGAACGATCTCGCCGCTGTTGAGAATCCTGAGCCGGTCGGCGGTAAGCGTTCCGTTGAGCAATTTGACGTCGACATGCTCGTCCGACGTCACCGTCCCCTTGTTGATATCGATATAGGCCTGCGAAAGTTTCGCCTCGTAACCGGTGGAGGACTGCAGGAAGATGTCCTTGCGCAAGTCCAGCATCTGCTGCTTGCTGTCGAAAAGTCCCGTGCGCGCGTCCATCGTCACGGTGCTCTTGTCCTCCATCATGACTTTGGCGCGCAACGTCTGCAGCTCGACGTTGTCGGGCTTGGCCAGATCCTGGATTGCCGCCTTGGCCCAGACTTCGTAAGGACGCTGGTCGGTCGAGAAACCCGCAAGGTGCGGCGTTTCCATGGTGATCCTGGTGCCAGACACCACGAGATTGCTGATGTCGACGGGCAGCTTCGCCAGCCCTTCCCGGAACGGGTTCAAGAAGACCTGGATCAGGACGATACTGGCCAGAGCCAACATCACGGCCGCCGGAACGGCGACCCGCAGCACCCGCACCATCCGGCTGTGACGGGCGGCCGCCGCGAAGCGGACCTCCAGTCCCGGATCGTAGGCTGGGTTCTGCATCGAGTTCACGGCGACTCCACAGGTAGGGTTGGGCAAGGGTCGTCATGACGCCCCCGGAAAGCGCCATCCTAACCTCAATCCGCGGATTATGCAGCCCGCAGACGTGTCCGGAGTTTGACTGAAACGACGCGGAATCGGATGCTTGGCACCGCTTTGACTAATGTCGCGTTCACGAATGCGCGAAAATGTCCTCGGCCTCCCAGCCGCCGAGATCGAGTTTCGACCGCGTCGGCAGGAACTCGAAACAGGCCCGCGCCAGCTCGGCGCGGCCCTCGCGCGCCAGCATCGCATCGAGCCGCTCGCGCAGGCCGTGAAGATGCAGCACGTCGGAAGCGGCATAGGCGAGCTGCGCCTCGCTGAGGCTGGCCGATCCCCAATCGCTCGACTGCTGCTGTTTCGACAGGTCGATGTTGAGGACTTCGCGGACCAGGTCTTTCAAACCGTGCCGGTCGGTATAGGTGCGCGTCAGCCGCGAAGCGATTTTGGTGCAGTAGACCGGCTGCGGCATCACGCCAAAAGTGTTGTAAAGCGCGGCGAGATCGAACCGCGCGAAGTGAAAGATCTTCGTGACGGCAGGATCGGCCAGCAGCGCCTTCAGGTTCGGCGCGTCGGTATGGTCCTTCGGGATCTGGATGACATCGGCGCTGCCATCGCCGTTCGACAACTGCACCACGCACAGCCGGTCGCGATGCGGATTGAGGCCCATGGTCTCGGTGTCGATCGCCACCGAGTCCCTGTAGCGGGACAGATCGGGCAGGTCGCCGCGATGCAGGCGAATGGTCATGGACAAAGCCTCGTGTTCCGGGTCGATTCGACAAAACACTAGCGCCCGCCGCCCTGGGAGGCGAGCCGGAGCGCATGGCTTATAGTCCGGGAATTGGCACCTTCGTAATGATTTCGTTACCCTGCGGAGGCGCCGGCTGTAGGACCGGCCGATCGCGACACCTTGCCCTCGGATCGCTTGGCGGCTGCAACCCGGGACGATTGGTCCCAGCGATCGGGATTTTCGATAGTGCAGGCATGGGCTCGGCCGGAGCGGAGCGGCGGCTGGCGCTCCTCGGGCAGCTTGGCGTTCTCGATCGCGGGCCCGCCTCCTTAGGAAACAGGCGCCTGAACCGGGCGATCATCAACGCTTAAAATCATGTTTTTAAACGATTATTTATCCAACCTGGCATTGCCAGATGGACCCGAAGCCCGCGATGGGTGAGCAAGCCACTCAATTCATCGGCCGAACCGGACCGATGATGTCCGACATCTGTGGCGTCTCTAAGTGATGCGCTTGAGGTCACACGCTTGCGCTTGCCGCCGCAACCGCTGACGACGATCGACGATTTCAGCTCCCGGGAAAATCCGGCCTTCTGCGCGAGCGGAAGCAGGCATCGCAGTTCGACTGCTTCTCGCATGCTTCTGGAAATAAAGGGATGGTGCCCAGGAAAGGACTCGAACCTTCACGGCCGTTAAGCCACTGGCACCTGAAGCCAGCGCGTCTACCAATTCCACCACCTGGGCGTTGGGCGGTTGATAAGGATCGGTCGCACGCTTGTCAAATACCTTCAGCGCCTCGCAAATACGCTGTACAGCGCGGCTGTGTTGGCGTATCGCGAATCCGCTAAATGCATCCGGCAACACCCGAATTCGACCCGGCAGGAATTCACCATGGCATCGAACCTTGAAACGCTCGTCACGGTTTTCGGCGGATCGGGGTTTCTGGGCCGAAACGTCGTCCGGGCGCTGGCCAAGCGCGATTACCGGATCAGGGTGGCGGTGCGGCGGCCGGAACTGGCCGGGCACCTGCAGCCGCTCGGCCGGGTCGGGCAGATCCACACCGTGCAGGCCAATTTGCGCTATCCGGCCTCCATCGAGGCGGCGATGCGCGATTCACAGGCCGCCATCAACCTGGTCGGTATCCTGACCGAGGGCGGCGCGCAGACCTTTGACGCGGTGCAGGCCAAGGGCGCCGAGACCGTCGCCAAGGCGGCCGCGGCCGTCGGTGCACGGATGGTGCATGTGTCGGCGATCGGCGCCGACGAAAATTCTCCGGCGGCCTACGCCCGCGCCAAGGCGATGGGGGAAGCCGCCGTGCTGGCCGCCGTACCTTCGGCCACCATTTTGCGCCCATCGGTGGTATTCGGCCCCGAGGATCAGTTCACCAACCGCTTTGCGGCGCTGGCAAGAGTTTCGCCCTTCCTGCCGCTGATCGGCGGCGGCGTCACGCGGATGCAGCCGGTCTATGTGGGGGACGTCGCCACCGCCGTGGCCGACGCCGTCGACGGCAAGGCCAGGGCGGGCGCCACCTACGAACTCGGCGGCCCGGAAGTGCTGACCATGCGCGAGATCATGGAAATCATTCTCTCGATCACCGATCGCAAGCGCGCGCTGATTTCGCTGCCGTTCGGGCTGGCGCGGCTGCAGGCGATGTTCCTGCAATTCGCGCCGGGCCTGTTGAAGCTGACGCCGGACCAGGTCGAGATGCTCAAATCGGACAATGTGGTTTCGGATGCCGCCAAGGCTGCCGGGCTGACTTTTCAGGGCCTCGGCATCACGCCGGACTCGCTCGAAGCCGTCGCCCCGCAATATCTCTGGCGCTTCCGCGCCGCCGGACAGTTTCAGCGCAAGAGCGCCTGACGCTTCGTCGGGTGGGCTGAGCGAGGCGAGCCCACCATTTTGCGACGTGCCCG
The DNA here is from genome assembly GCA_964609175.1 of uncultured Bradyrhizobium sp. Lineage (GTDB taxonomy): Bacteria > Pseudomonadota > Alphaproteobacteria > Rhizobiales > Xanthobacteraceae > Bradyrhizobium. Next base: position 32,448 of record CAZSRR010000013.1, on the reverse strand, counting down.
GCGAAAGATGGTGGGCACGTCGCTCGCGCTCGTTTTGCCCACGCTGCCGCTTCCGGCAATTACCTTCCCAGCGCCAGCGCGACGAGGCCGACGGTGCCGAGGATGACGCGCCACCACGCAAAGAACGTGAATCCGTGGCGGGTGACGTAGGCCAGGAACGTCTTGACCACGATCATTGCCGTGACGAACGACACCACGAATCCGATCGCGACGACGACGACATGATCGGCCGACATCTCGGCGCGGTTCTTGTAAAAATCATAGGCGAAGGCGCCGATCATGGTCGGGATCGCCAGGAAGAACGAGAACTCGGCCGCGGAGCGCTTGTCGCCGCCGAGCAGCATCGCCGCGACGATGCTGGCGCCCGAGCGCGATACGCCGGGGATCATCGCCACGCATTGCGCGATGCCGATCCACAGATACATCATCAGCGGATAGCGCGTGGCGTCGTCCTCGCGCGGCTTGAGATCGAGCTGGTCGACCCAGATCAGGATCGCGCCGCCGACGATCAGCGTGAAGCACACCACCCACGGATTGAACAGCAATTCCTTGATGTATTTCCCTGCCGCCAACCCGACCAGCACCGCCGGCAGGAACGCCAACAGCACGCCGATGACGAAGCGCCGGTCGTCAGGATTGCTGAACATGCCGAGCGCGACGCGCCACAGCTTGAAGAAATACAGCATCACGATCGCAAGGATCGCGCCAAGCTGAATCAGGATCACAAAGCTCTGCCAGAAGGCGCCTTCGCCAAGGCCGAAGAAGCGCTGCGCGAGCAGCATGTGACCGGTTGAGGAAACGGGCAGGAATTCCGTGATACCCTCGATGATGCCGAGAATCACCGCCTTAACCGCATCCGACATCATGCTGTGGTCCATTCCGACTGAAAGCCGCGTCCTTCTCGCCTATTAGTTCCCGCGCCGCAATCGTAAAAAAACGCCAGAACACCATTGTCTCGCGCGCTTGCATGACTAGTGTCCCGATTCGCATGAGACGGCTCGAGGGTTCCTCAAGCCCGGATTTCAGCCTAGGGATTTCATGTACACGCTTTACCACCACCCCTTCTGTCCGCATTCGCGCTTCATTCGCCTGGTGCTCGGCGAGTACGGCATTGATCTGCGCCTGGTGGAGGAACGGGCATGGGAACGGCGCGAAGGGTTTTTGCTGCTCAATCCCGCCGGCACCACGCCGGTGCTGATGGCGGATGGCTTTCCGCCGATCCCGGGCGCCGGCATCATTGCCGAGTATCTGGACGAAACCCACGGCCTGGAGGCGGGCGATCGGCGGCTGCTGCCGGTTTCGATGGCCGAGCGCGTCGAAGTGCGCCGGCTGATGGGATGGTTCAACGAAAAGTTCTTCGAGGAAGCGTCAAACCCCCTGGTGACCGAGCGCATCTACAAGCGTTTCATGAGCGAGGAGAACGGCGGCGGGTCGCCTTCGACCGACGTAATCCGCGCGGCCAAGGTCAATGTGCGCTATCATCTGGCCTATATCGGCTGGCTGGCACAGACGCGGAATTTCCTCGCCGGCGACCGGCTGACCTACGCGGACCTCGCCGCCGCGGCGCACCTTTCGGCGATCGACTATCTGGGCGACGTGCCATGGTACGAGGACGAGGCGGCAAAGGCGTGGTACGCGCGGGTGAAATCCCGCCCGTCGTTCCGCCCGCTGCTGAGCGAATGGCTGGCGGGGGTGCCGGCGTCGCGGACCTATGTGGACCTCGACTTCTGAATTCGAAACTGTCCCCAGCCGATCTCAAGCGTGCGCTTGCCAGCGAAGCGAAAATCCTCGGCTTCGACTGCATCGGCGTGACCGCGCCGGATGCGATCGGCAAGGCCGGCGAATATTTCCGCGCGTTCCTCGACACGGGCGGCCATGGCGACATGGATTGGCTTGCGTCGCACCCCGAACGGCGCATGGATCCACGCGTGCTGTGGCCCGGCGTGCGCTCGATCGTCATGCTCGGCGTCAACTACGGTCCCGATGAAAATCCGCTCGATATCCTGAAAGCACGCTCGCGCGGCGCCATTTCGGTTTACGCCAAGGGCGACGATTATCACGACGTCATCAAGAAGCGGCTGAAGACGCTGGCGCGCTGGCTGGCGGCGACATCGGGCGAAGACGTGAAAGTGTTCGTCGATACGGCAGCCGTGATGGAGAAGCCGCTGGCGCAGGCGGCGGGCCTCGGCTGGCAGGGCAAGCACACCAATCTCGTCTCGCGCGAACTCGGCTCCTGGCTGTTTCTCGGCGCGATCTACTCGGCCGCCGACCTGCCGCGCGACGAGGCCGACACCGATCACTGCGGATCGTGCAACGCCTGCCAGGAAATCTGCCCGACCGCGGCCTTCCCCGCGCCCTACAAGCTCGACGCGCGGCGCTGCATTTCGTATCTGACGATCGAGAACAAGGGTCCGATCCCGCGGGAATTTCGCAAACGCATCGGCAATCGCATCTATGGCTGCGACGACTGCCTCGCCGTGTGTCCTTGGAACAAGTTTGCTCGGCAAGGCCGCGAGGCCAGGCTCGCGGCCCGCGATGAATTGCGCGCGCCGCAGTTGGCAGATCTGGCTCGCCTCGACGACGCCGCGTTCCGCGCGCTGTTCACCAGATCGCCGATCAAGCGCATCGGCCGCGATCGCCTTGTCCGCAACGTTCTGATTGCGATCGGCAATGCCGATGACGCGTCGCTGACGGCGGAGGCCGAGCGACTGCTCGACGATGCCAGCCCGCTGGTGCGCGGCGCTGCGATATGGGCGCTAGCGCAGTTGATGACACCGGACGCCTTTACCGCATTGGCGAAGCGAGCCGCCGCCCGTGAAGCTGACGCCAGTGTCCGCGCGGAGTGGAAGGATTTCGGCACACACACTTGATTTCGCCTCGCGGTTTCCGTCATGTTCGCTCGCCATGACAAATAAAGAACCCTTCTTCGCCCGCCGTGGCGACGCCTTCATCCCCAATCCAGTGTGCAACGGCCCGTGGGACCCGAACTCGATGCACGGCCGCGTCGCGATCGGCCTGCTGGCGCACGAGATCGAAGCGCGCCACGGCTCCGACGACTACCTGCCGGCGAGGCTGACGGTCGACATGTTTCGGCTGCCGAACATTCATACGCCGGTGGAAGTCACCACCAAACTCATCCGCGACGGCAAGCGCATCAAGGTGGTGGAAGCGGAGTTTGTGTCCGGCGGCACCAGCATGGCGCGCGCCTCCTGCCAGTTATTGCGCAAGACGGAAAACGCGCCGGGCAATGTCTGGTCGCCCACCAATTGGGACGCGCCGCTGCCCGACACGATCCCGGCGCCGACCGATCCGAAGCTCGGCATGAATGGCAAGTGGACGACGCGGCCGATCGTCGGCCGCATGGGCTCGCTCGGGCCGCGGCGGCTGTGGATGAGCGAGGTTCGCGAACTGGTCGAGGGCACGCCGATGTCGCCATTCGTGCATGTCGCGACCGGCGCGGATTTCGCCAGCCCGTTCGCCAATGCCGGCGACCAGGGGCTCGGCTACATCAACAGCGACGTGACGCTGTATCTGCACCGCCTGCCGGTGACGCGCTGGATCGGTTTCGACGTGGTGAACCATCACGCGACGGACGGCATCGCGATCGGCGAATGCTGGCTCTACGACGAGCAAGGTCCGATCGGGACCGCGACGGTGGCCGCGTTGGCGCAGCGCAAGCCGATGACGAACGTGCCGCCTCCGTAGTCACAAGGCGACGCTCTCTCGTCGTCATTCCGGGGCATCACGCAGCAATGAACCCGGAATCCAACGGGCCGCATACTCGGGGAGAGTTGGATTCCGGGTTCGTGCTGCGCACGCCCCGGAATGACGGCAGAGAGAACGCTGGCCAACCCTCACTCCAAATGCCGCTTCATCTCTGGCCGCGCCTTCAGCGCCGCGCCCTGTTTCGCGACGATCTTCGCAATCCGCTCCGGCGCGAACTTGATGTCGACGAAGGCCGGCGCGGTGTTGGCGACCTCATGGTATTCGGCGATCTTGCCGTCGCGCAGTTTCATGATCGACACGCCCTCGAACATCGCCCGCGCGCCTTGCGCTTCCGGCAGCGTCGAACGGTAGCTGAAGGTGTAGCGGGCGTACAATGTCTGGCCATCGTTGACGGGGTCGTGCATGTCCCAGCGGAAATCCGTGGCCGTGCGATAGAACCAATCGTCGATCAGGCTTGCGATCTTTTCGCGGCCTTCGAACGCGCCGTAAAACACATCGTGATAGACGCCGTCCTCAGTGAACAATTCCGCGAACGCCTTGCCGTTGCGCTGCTCGACGGCGTCGCAGAAGGCGCGGAGCATGGTGGATGAATTCATGTGGTTCTCCCGATCGTATTTTTTACCCTCTCCCCTTGTGGGAGAGGGTGGATCAATCGCGTGAGCGATTGAGACGGGTGAGGGGTTCTCTCCACACGCACATATCTATCGTGCGGATAGAACCCCTCATCCGGCGCTTCGCGCCACCTTCTCCCACAGGGGGAGAAGGGAAGACAGAACTCACCCCATCTCCGCCACCGCGGCCATGATCCTTGCAATATCCTGCGGCCGGGACAGGCGGTGGTCGCCGTCCTGGATCATGGTCAGCACCACGTCCTCGGCCGGCAGGCGATGCGCCAGCGCAAAGGCGTGCTGCCAGGGTACGTCGGGGTCCTGCGCACCCTGCAGGATGCGGACCGGACAGCCGACCTCGATGGCGCTGCCGAGCAGCAGGTGATGGCGACCTTCCTCGATCAGCGCGCGGGTGATCGGATAGGGCGTGCCGTCGCCATATTCCGACGGCCGCATCCAGACACCCTTGGTCCTGATCTCTTCGCGGATCTCGTCGGAAAAACTGTTCCACATCAGTTGTTCGGTGAAGTCGGGCGCCGGCGCGATCAGCACCAGCCCGGCGAGTGACGCCGTCTTCGCGCCGCGCCCGGCGAGAGCGCGCGCCAGCAGCAGCGCCATCCATCCGCCCATCGAGGAGCCGATCACGACCTGCGGGCCTTTCGCGAACTGTTCGAACACCGCCACGGCCTCTTCCAGCCAGCGGCCGATGGTACCTTCAATGAAGGCGCCGCCCGATTCGCCATGGCCGGAATAATCGAACCGGATACAGGCACGACCGTGTTCCGCGGCCCAGGCGTCCAGTGCCAGGGCCTTGGTGCCCCGCATGTCGGAGTTGAAGCCGCCGAGCCAGAACAGCCCCGGCGCACCGTTCGTGCCGCCGGGCCGGAGGCGAACCGCGATCCGGCGGCGGCCATCGCCCTCCCCGACCTCGATAAAGCTCGGTTCCTGGTCGATTGTCGCTGGATCGGTCATGGGTCGCCCTCGCCGGGCCGCCTTTGTCCGCCGTCGCGATGAATCGGTCAAGCGCGGCCAGGTCTCGCTTGCGGATCGGCCCGGGCGGCTATATTTGCGTGACGTGACCAGAATGCCTCTCATTTGACGGTTTTCGGGCGCAGGCTGTCAGTTCGCTTGCTGTTATCAGCGTATTGCTTCAAACTACGGCCCTTCCCTTTCACAACTTTGGAGAGCTACCCATTCGCCGTCCCAACAGAGCCCCGCCCGCCGCAACCAAGGACGGGCCGCGCACCAATGATGATATCCGAAACGCGCAGATCCAGCTGATTGATCAGAACGGTACCAACCACGGAACGGTCGAGACCGTGGTGGCCATCAAGATGGCACTCGAGGCCGGCATGGACCTCGTCGAGATTTCGCCGAACAACAATCCTCCCGTTTGCAAGATCATGGACTACGGGAAGTTCAAGTATTCGGCACAGAAGAAGGCGGCTGAAGCCCGCAAGAAGCAGAAGATCGTCGAGATCAAGGAGATCAAGCTGCGGCCGATGATCGACGATCACGACTACGACGTGAAGATGCGGGCGATGCAGCGGTTCTTCGAGGAAGGCGACAAGGTCAAGATCACCTTGCGCTACCGCGGCCGCGAAATGGCTCACCAGGAGATCGGCACCAAACTGCTGGACAAGGTGAAGGCTGATGTCGCCGAATTCGCCAAGGTCGAGCAGGACGCGCGCTTCGAAGGCCGCCAGGTCGTGATGGTGCTGGCGCCGCGTTGATTTGGGTTACCGGAATTGAAAACGGCCCCCCGGATCATCCGGCGGGCCGTTTTTGTTTTTCCGGGCGCGGTGCAATCAGATCCGCGTGGCCTGCCAGGTGCCGCTGCAGCTGTCGCCGGTGATGATGCCTCGCCATGAGCCTGAGCCGGAGGCCCCGACGAGGCGGCCGCCTCCGGTCGCCGTGGAGGCGCCGACCGAAACATTGACGGCCACGGCGCCGGAACGATTCACCGTGCCCGACACCCGGCCGCCGCCGGCCGAGGAGACGCGGTTGCCCATGACCATGAAGGGGACGCTGTAGCCGGAGCTGCAATTGCCCCGCGTGGTGGCGAAAACCACGTGCCAGGTGCCATCGTAGCCGCCCGCCCTTCCGGCTGCGGCATCGGCCCCGCCGGACGCGAGGACGGCAGCCAGCGCCGCGGATACAGGCAGCCAGCGCCCGGCGCGCCGGATGGGGGAAGCTTCAATGCCGGCAGTCGAGCTTGAAAAACGGGTCATCAGTCGTTGCTCCGCTTCGGGAAGTTAAGGATATCGTACTTACGTAGCGGCACGGCATTTCCCGGTTCATCATTGCCAATCGGCCGTTCCTCTGCCATAAGCCCGACCTTCATCGCCCGGCTGATCAAGGGCTGCCGTGTCGATGTCCGTGCGGGTTCTCTCGCTTTGAGAAAAACCTGAGCACTTACAACGCTCTAACGAGCATTTCAGGCCGCAAAAGCGCCCCTCGGGCGCGTTTTTCCGTGGCCCATAGGAGAGCCAAATGCCCAAGCTGAAGACCAAATCGGGCGCTAAAAAGCGCTTCAAGGTGACTGCGACCGGTAAAGTGATGCACGCCCAGCGCGGCAAGCGCCACGGCATGATCAAGCGGACGAAGAAGCAGATTCGTCAGCTCCGCGGTACCCGCGTGCTGTTCAAGACCGACGGCGACAACGTCAAGAAGTACTTCTTGCCGAACGCCTGATCGCGTTCACGCCACAGCAGCCGAGCCGCGTCCGCGCGGCGATCCCGTCACCTCATTTCTGATCAAGGATTACAGTCATGTCTCGCGTCAAACGCGGTGTGACCGCTCACGCCAAGCACAAGAAGGTCTACAAGGCCGCCAAGGGCTTTTACGGCCGCCGCAAGAACACCATCCGCGCCGCCAAGGCCGCCGTCGAAAAGGCCGGTCAATACGCGTTCCGCGACCGCAAGCGCAAGAAGCGCACCTTCCGCGCGCTCTGGATCCAGCGCCTCAATGCGGCGGTTCGTCCGTTCGGCATGACCTACAGCGTGTTCATCAACGGCCTGTCGAAGTCGGGCATCACGGTGGACCGCAAGGTGCTGTCGGATCTCGCCATCAACGAGCCGGCGGCGTTCCAGGCGATCGCCGAGAAGGCCAAGGCCGCACTCGCGGCCTGATTTCGCCGCTGGGCGAAATTTCCCGAGGTCGTCATGGCCGGGCCTGACCCGGCCATCCACGTCCTCGGTTCTGCAACTGCTGTAAGACGTGGATGCCCGGGACAAGCCCGGGCATGACGGGGCTAGGGGCACCGGCACTGAGCATCCTAGTCAGAGGGGATTGCTATGACCGACCTCGCCCAACTCGAATCCGAAATCCTCAACCAGATCGCAGCCGCCGGCGACGAAACCGCGCTCGAAGCCGTGCGGGTCGCGGCGCTCGGCAAGAAGGGCTCGATCTCCGCGCTGCTGTCGACGCTCGGCAAGATGTCGCCGGATGAGCGCAAGACCGAAGGCGCCAAGATCAACCTCGCCAAGGACACGGTCACGCAGGCGCTCGCCGCGCGCCGCGAGATCCTGAAGTCGGCGGCGCTCGATGCGAGGCTGGCGTCGGAGACCATCGACGTCACGCTGCCGCTGCGCGAGGCGCCGGCGGAAACCGGCCGTATCCACCCGCTGAGCCAGGTGTTCGACGAGGTCAGCACGATCTTCGCCGACATGGGATTTGCGATCGCCGAAGGTCCCGATATCGAGACCGACGACTACAATTTTACAAAACTGAATTTCCCGGAAGGCCACCCGGCGCGGGAGATGCACGACACGTTCTTCTTCAGCCCGAAGCAGGACGGCTCGCGCATGCTGTTGCGTACGCATACCTCGCCGGTGCAGGTGCGCACGATGCTGTCCCAAAAGCCGCCGATCCGCGTGATCTGCCCGGGCCGCACCTATCGCATCGATTCCGACGCGACGCATACGCCGCAATTCCACCAGGTCGAGGGCCTCGTCATCGACAAGGGCTCGCATCTCGGCCACCTCAAATGGATCCTGCACGAGTTCTGCAAGGCGTTCTTCGAGGTCGACCACATCAACATGCGGTTCCGCCCGTCGTTCTTCCCGTTCACCGAGCCGTCGCTCGAAGTCGATATCCAGTGCCGCCGCGACAAGGGCGAAATCCGCTTCGGTGAGGGCGAGGACTGGCTGGAGATTCTCGGCTGCGGCATGGTGCATTCGAACGTGCTGCGCGCCTGCGATATCGATCCCGACGTCTACCAGGGCTTTGCCTGGGGCATGGGCCTCGACCGCATCGCTATGCTGAAATACGGCATCGCCGATCTGCGGCAGCTGTTCGAGAGCGACGTGCGCTGGCTCAATCATTACGGTTTCAAGCCGCTCGAGGTCCCGACACTCGCGGGCGGGCTGAGCACGTGACCGCGACCGCAGCCTCGCCTGCCGGCATGACGCGCCCCACACTTCGGCCGGCAACGCCATGATGCTGATGTGCGAACGCTTCCGGCTGGTAGACGTTTTCTAGGAATCTGACGATGAAATTCACGCTCTCCTGGCTGAAGGAACATCTCGACACCGACGAGCCGCTGGAAAAGCTGGCCGACAAGCTGACCATGATCGGGCTCGAGGTCGAGAACATCGAGGACAAGACGAAGGCGCTCGCGCCGTTTTCGATCGCGCGGGTGATTTCGGCCGAGCAGCATCCGAACGCCGATCGACTGCGGGTGTGCATGGTCGATACCGGCGACGGCGGCGCCCCGGTGCAGGTGGTCTGCGGCGCGCCGAATGCACGCGCGGGCCTTGTCAGCGTGTTCTCGCCGCCCGGCACCTTCATTCCCGGCAAGAACATCACGCTCGGCGTCGGCACCATCCGGGGCGTCGAGAGCCGCGGCATGCTGTGCTCTGCCGCCGAACTACAGATTTCTGACGACCATGACGGCATCATGGAGCTGCCGGCCGACGCGCCCATCGGCAAGGGCTATGCCGAATGGGCCGGCCTCGGCGATCCCATGCTCGAAATCAACCTGACGCCGAACCGCCAGGACTGCACCGGCGTGCACGGCATCGCGCGCGACCTTTCCGCCGCCGACATGGGCAAGTTCATCGATCCCGCCATCAAGCCGATCAAGGGCGAATTCCCGTGCCCGGTGAAGGTGACGGTGGAAGACGCGACGCTGTGTCCGGGCTTTGCGCTGCGGCTGGTGCGCGGCGTCAAGAACGGGCCCTCTCCCGAGTGGCTGCAGAAGCGGCTGACCTCGATCGGGCTTCGGCCGATCAATGCGCTGGTCGACATCACCAACTTCATGACCTATGACCGCGCCCGCCCGCTGCACGTGTTCGACGCCAAAAAGGTCAAGGGCAATCTCACCGTGCGCCGCGCGAAGGACGGCGAGAGCCTGCTGGCGCTCGACGGCCGCACCTACGCGCTCGACGGCAACATCTGCGTGATCGCGGACGAGCACGGTGTCGAATCTCTGGCCGGCATCATGGGCGGCGAGACCTCCGGCTGCGACGAAAGCACGACCGACGTGCTGATCGAATCGGCGCTGTGGAACGAGATCAATATCGCGCAGACCGGCCGCAAGCTCGGCATCAATTCGGACGCGCGCTATCGCTTCGAACGCGGCGTCGATCCGGCCTTCATGGTACCGGGGCTCGAACTCGCGACGAAACTGGTGCTGGAGCTCTGCGGCGGCGCGCCGTCGGAGAACGTGGTCGTCGGGAATACCTTTGGCGAAGATCGCATCATCGACTTCCCGCTGACCGAGATCAAGCGGCTGGCCGGCATCGACGTGCCGCTGCCGGAAATGCGGCGCATCCTCGGCCATCTCGGCTTCATGGTCGCCGGCAGCGGACCCGTCGTGAAGGTCGCGGTGCCCTCGTGGCGGACCGACGTCCATGGCAAGGCCGACATCGTCGAGGAAGTCGTGCGCATCGTCGGCGTCGACAAGGTGCCGATGACGCCGTTCGAGCGCGGCGACGACGCGCGCAAGCCGGTGCTGACCGCAATGCAGAACCGCACCCGCCGCGCCAAGCGGGCGCTGGCGGCGCGCGGCATGGTGGAAGCCGTGACGTGGTCGTTCATCTCGAAGCCGCATGCCGAATTGTTCGGCGGCGGCCAGGCTGAACTCGCGCTCGCCAACCCGATCGCAGCGGACCTTTCCGACATGCGGCCGAGCCTGCTGCCGGGCCTCGTTGCGGCGGCGCAGGCCAATGCCAATCGCGGTTTCTCGGATGTCGCGCTGTTCGAGGTCGGACAGGTCTTCAAGGGCGACCGGCCGCAGGATCAATTCGTCGCCGCATCTGGCGTCCGCCACGGCTTTGCGTCCGCGAAGGGCATGGGCCGGCACTGGTCGGGCACCGCCATGACCGATGCCCTCGACGCCAAGGCCGATGCATTCGCCGTGCTCGCGGCCGCCGGCGCGCCTGTCCAGGCGTTGCAGATCGTGCCGGGCGGCGCGAGCTGGCTGCATCCGGGGCGCTCGGGGACGATCCAGATCGGGCCGCAAAACGTGCTCGGCTATTTCGGCGAACTGCATCCGCGCACGCTGGAAGCGCTCGGCGCCGATGGCCCGCTGATCGCGTTCGAAGTGATCCTCGACCGCATTCCCGACGCCAAGAAGAAGCCGACCCGGGCCAAGCCGCTGATCGACCTCTCGGCTTTCCAGCCGGTGTCGCGCGACTTTGCTTTCATCGTCGATCGCAGCGTCAGGGCCGGCGACATCGTGCGAGCGGCGCAGGGCGTCGACAAGAAGCTGATCACCGACGTGACCGTGTTCGACGTCTATGAAGGCAAGGGCATCGATACCGACAAGAAATCGGTCGCCATTGCCGTGACGATCCAGCCGCGCGAAAAGACCCTCACGGATCAGGAGATCGACGCGGTGGCGACCAGGATCGTGGCCGAAGTGACGAAGAAGACCGGCGGCACTCTGCGGGGATGAGCCTGTTCGGCCTCATCCCTGCCCAGGTCAGCCTCAATGCGGCGATCGCCATCTGCGCGGTCGCCTTCATCTCCGGAACGGCGCGGGGATTTTCCGGATTCGGTTCGGCGCTGATCTTCATGCCGCTTGCGAGTTCGATCGCCGACCCGCGGCTGGTCGCGCCCCTGCTCCTGATCATCGATTTCATCGCCGCCGCGCCCTTGCTACCGGGCGCGTGGCAAAAGGCCGACCGCAAGGCGACGTCGATCATCGTGCTCGGCGCGCTGATCGGGGTGCCGATCGGCACCTATCTGCTCAGCCGACTCGAGCCGGTGACGACGCGCTGGATCATCTCCGTCTTCGTGTTCGCCTTGCTCCTGCTGCTGCTGTCGGGCTGGCGCTACCGCGGCAAGGACCATCCGGCGATTTCGATCGGCATCGGCGGGCTGTCCGGGTTTTGCAGCGGGCTTGCCCAGACCGGCGGCCCGCCGATCGTCGGCTATTGGCTCGGCCGCCCGGTTGCTCCCGTCATCGCCCGCGCCAACATCGTGCTGTTCTTCGGCGCCTCGGATTTCTTCTCGGGCGTCAGCTACGCCGCGGCCGGGCTGATCACGCTGGACTCGATCAAATTCGCTGTCGTGGTCGGGCCCGTCTACGCCCTCGGCGTCTGGTTCGGCGCTTCGCTGTTCGGCAAGGCCAGCGAAGCCGTGTTCCGCGCGATCTGCTACGCGCTGATCGCAGCCGCGGTGATTTTTGGGCTTCCGGCGCTGGATGGCGTGTTGCGGTGATGCTGGCGCGGATCTCGTGGGGTGAGCGAGGGAGCGAAGCAACGTGCTCACCCTTTATCACCGAGCAAGCTGAGAGATGGTGGGCACGCTTTAGCTTTGCCCACCCTGCGAGACCTGCGCTATCCGAGAGCTAGATCGCAATATGCATAGCCATCGCGTTCGATGCGCTCGCCTGACGTTACGGTGAGCCGCCGCGAGAACATCGGCCCCGCCACGACGCAGGTGTGAAACTCGCCATTCTCGCCGCAGGGATCGACGCCTTCGGGCAGATCGGCGAGCAGCGTCGCGTCGAACTTTCGACCGGCGAACTCAGCCGGCAGCTTTTTCAGATCGACGGTCGCGATGTGCGCTTCCAGCCCGCTTGCGATCATCGCCCGCGCCAGTTCAGCGGTCGGCCGCTCCCACAACGGAAACACCGGCGTGATGCCCGTCCCCGCCAGCTTCTGTTCGCGATAGGCGCGGATATCTCGCAGGAAGAGATCGCCGAAGATCATGTGCGTGATTCCGTCGGCGACAGCCCGCGCGACCGCCGCTTCCATCCGCGCTTCGTAAACCTCGTTCGGGCAGGGATACGGAATCGGCACGATCCGCTGCGGCAAGGTCGCGGCCTCGCACTGTGCCTGCAGGATTTCCTGCCGCACGCCGTGGATCGAAACCCGGCCGAACGTTTCGGTTACGGTCGTCAGGGCGCCTGCGATCTCGAACTCGCCAGCGCACCGCACTTCATACAGCGCGAACGCCGAGTCCTTCCCGCTCGACCAGGAGATCAGGGCTTTCGGACGTGCCATCAGTTGGTCTGAGACCCCGACCTGCGCCGCCGCTGCTTTGCCGGCCGCGCCTCCGGTTCCGCATCTTTCAGCGCACCGATCCGCCGCAGCGCCGCCTCTGCGGCGCGCTCGCCGCTTTCCCAGGCGCCGTCGATCGTGCCCCACAGCGTCTCATGGGTGGCCTCGCCGGCGAGGTAGATGCAGCCGAACGGCTCGGTCAAAACCTTTCGCTGCGATTGCCCGCCGGGGCTCGCCGCCGACATCGCGCCGAGCGCGAACGGCGCGGCATTCCAGCGCGTCGCACCGGATTTCTTCACCGCGGCGGCGGCCTCGCTGCCATACAGTTTGGTCAGCCATTCCACCGCGAACGCCACCATGGCCTGTTCGCCCTGCGCGGAGAGTTCGCGGCCGAACGAACCGCCGACGTCGAGCGTGCACAGCGTGGAGCCGCCGATATTGGCCGACATCAGCGCCGTCCTGGTTGAATTGCTCTGCTCGATGACGACGTCGTCGCGGGAGAGGCCCAGCGGATTGCCCGCCATCTGCAGCGCGATCCGGTCGTAACTGCCGAGGCTCAGCTTCGCCGCGGCGTCGAGCATCCGCTTCGGAATGTCGGGGGCGAACTTGATATTGCCTGATGTCAGGACATTGCTCGACACGGTGACCACGGCGGCACGTGCGGCGATTTTTCCTGCCGGCGTTTCCACGCTGACGTCGCGGTTACTCCAGACAATGCGATTGGCCGGCGTCGACAACGACAGCGGGACCTGTTCGCCGAGTTTGGCGATCAGCGTGCCGAGGCCCTGGCGGCAGCCGATCGCGGTGTTGCGGTCCTGCGCGCGCGACTTGTCGCCGACCGAAACGTCCTTCAGATCCTTGCCGGAAAAACTCGCGCCGAGCACGAACTCCGACGTATCCGCCCAAACGCCGAGATCCTTTGGCAGCACCGAGGCGCAGGAGACATCGAAGCGGCGCGCGGCCTCGTCGATGGCGCGGTTGGCGCGTACCAATGCTGCGAGAAATTCCTCCGTTTCTCCGGCACGCGCGTTGCGGCGGCCGATGCGGATCTTCTGGCCGGTAGGCGCGGTGGTGATCTCGAGGCCGGCGGCGCGCGCCAGCTTGATCATCGGATTGATTTCGGGATTATGCATCCAGCGCGCGCCGCGATCGAACGGCACGTCGAAGGTCGTAGCATCGGTCTGGCAGCGTCCGCCGATCTGGCTCGTCGCCTCGACCACGATCACCTTGCGGTTCGCCGCCATGATGCGCCGCGCCGCAGCAATGCCGGCCGCGCCCGCGCCGATCACAACAATGTCGGCTTCCCGCGGTAACGGAGCGGCGACGGCGTGCGTCCCGCAGAACACCGATGTAGCCGCCAGACCTGCGGACGCCGACAGGAACGTGCGGCGGGTGATTGTCATGTCATGGTTTCCGAGGCCTGAAGGACGAGAGAACAGCCCGCGAACTGTGCCGCATCTCACGGGACGCAGCAACACTCATGGTAAATCAATCATGATTGATTCGCGCTCCGCATGAACTAAATGGAAACGGCTTGCGACCATGATATGGAAGCAAAAAAAGCGGAAGAAAACCCGCTCTCGGGGATATGCATGGGCGTAATGCTCGACACCATCGGCCAGCTGCTTGCGGGATACCTCCAGAAGGAAGTCCCGGGCTATGAGCCGTTCACCCCCAGCGACCCCGAGCATCTGCGCGGCGTGATCCAGCCGGGCGACGTGCTGCTGGTCGAAGGCAACAACCGCATCTCCGGCATCATCAAGTACCTGACGCAATCGACCTGGTCGCATGGCGCGCTGTATGTCGGTCCGGTCGACGGCGCCAGCGAACCCGACGGCGAGCCGCACGTCCTGATCGAGGCCAATATCGGCGAAGGCGTGACCTCCGCACCGTTGTCGAAGTATTTTCCCTATCACACCCGCATCTGCCGCCCGATCGGGCTGTCCTACGAGGACCGCACCACGGTGTGCCGCTATGCGATCAACCGGATCGGCTTCGGCTACGACACCAAGAACATCGTCGATTTGATGCGCTATCTGATTCCGCTGCCGGTGCCGCAGCGCTGGCGGCGTCGCATGATCGCGTTCGGTTCCGGCGATCCCACAAAAATCATCTGCTCGGCGCTGATCGCGCAGGCGTTCGATGCCGTGCGCTATCCGATCCTGCCGAAGATCACCCGCGCCGCCTCGCGCAAGGCGCGGCGCGAGATCCTGCACATCCGCGATTCCTCGCTTTACATGCCGCGCGATTTCGACATCTCGCCCTATTTCGAGATCGTCAAGCCGACCATCGTCAACGGCTTCGACTACACCGCGCTGCATTGGGCCGACAAGCAGAAGCCGCTCCGGGAGGTAGCGGGCGAAATCGCCATGTTTCCCGAATCCAAATCGCCGCCGCTTGTTCCTGAAGAGATTGACGAGGAAGCGGCGCTTCCTGAGGAAATCATGATCGAAGCAATCGCAACCGACGAAGTCACCGCCGCGCCGAAGATGGTCGAACGCGTCACCGTGTCCGAGCATTACCTCGCCGTCGAGTACGTCGCGGTCCGTCCGCCCGAGCGTCGCATGAAGCCGCGCGACAAGGCGATCGAAATAGCGTGAGCAAGGTCGATTAGAACTTGCCCGCCTTAGAACTTGCCCGCTAGCGTCAGGCGCACCGCCAAAGGCTCCGCCGGATGCAAATGGCGGTCGGCGACGCCGTCGATCGGTTCACCGGGCAGCCGCGACTGATAGTAATATTCGATCTGGTTGGTCTTGGCATTGAAGAGATTGACCGCGTCGAACTGTACCTTCAACCCGTTCTCGAACCGATAGCCCGCCCGCGCATTGAAGATCAGCGACGATTGCGAGCGCACGCTGTCGTCCTCGATCAAGGGGCGCGGCCCGAAATAGCGGCCGCGCAGCGCGCCAAACCAGCCGGTCTCTTCGCCGAAGGTCACACCGCCGCTGACGACCCACGCCGGCGCGCCCGGAATGAAATCGCCGGCGGGATCGAAATCGGTGAAGCGGGCCTTGGTATAGGCGGCGTCGAGATCGAGCCGCATCCACGGCAGCACCTTGTACTGGTTGGTCCATTCCATGCCGACACGCCGGCTCGGGCGGCTCGCCTCGGTGGTTCCGGCGTCGCCGACGAACAGCAGCTCGGAGTCGAAGTCGAGCACAAACACGGCGAATGAACTGGTGAGGCCTTCGATCGCCTTGGTCCGAACGCCGATCTCGGCGCCCTTCGATCGGACGAGCAATGGCACGCGGTCCTGGGGCGTCACCTTGTCGACGGGATCGACGGTGATGGTCGCGCCGCGAATGTCGTTGGAGTGCAGGCCGTAGCCGGCATTGCCGTAGAATTCGGTCTTGTACCAGGGGCCGAGCACGATGCCGGCCTTCGGGCTCGTCATCGTTGCCTGGGCGTTGCCGGAGTTCGCAGCGGTGTCGCTCAGCACCCTTCCCACAAAGTAATCTTCGCGGATGCCGACCGTGGTGCGCAGCCAGTCGGTCCAGCGCGCGGTCGTATCGGCCCACAGACCGACATTGCCTTCCTTTATGCTGTCCTCGCGCACGGTCGACAGCGTCTCGCGCTGAAGCGTCTTGAACAGGCCGACGCGAATGTCGTCGCCGCGCGTCTGGATGCCGACGCGACTCTGCGTCTCGATCCCGCCGACGCGGACGTAAAATGCGTGGCTGACGTTGAGGCCATAGACCGTGCGGCGATCCAGCTGGCTGAACTGGTCGCCGTTGACGGGATCATCGAGGAAGTAGGTGAAATTGTTGTAGAGCCGCATCGCCTGGTCGATCGCATAGGCGTTGACCTTGGTCTGGCCGTATGCGCTCGAATGCGCGAAGTTGCCCGACAGCGAAAAACGGCTGGAGACGCCGCCATCGGTCGGATCGAGCGAGCCGTAGCGGCCGATGACGCCCTGGTCGATCGCGCGCTGCGCCACCTGGTCGGTCGAATTCCAGGCATTGGAGTAGGCCATCGCCGACAGCGTAAAGCCGTCGGTCACGGTTCCTTGGCTGTAGCGCAGCACGCCGTTCAGCTTGCGCACATTGTCGGAGACGTCCCACGGGCCGTTGTATCTGACGCCTTCGACGGCCGCGAGCAATGTGCCGGCACCTACAGCGGTCGACCCGGCCGCCAGCCCGCGGTGATAGCCGAACGTGCCGTCGGTGGTCTCCAGGATGTTCTTGGGCAGCCGGTTCATGTAGTCGATTGCGACGGCGCCGGCTGAGCCGAAGTCGCCGACATCGGCGAAGTATGGACCCTTGCGGACATTCACCGACTGAATCAGTTCCGGAATCATGAAGTTGATGTCGGCATAGCCCTGGCCATGGCCATGGGTGGGCATGTTCACCGGCATCCCGTCGACGCTGATCGCGAGGTCGGTGCCGTGATCAAGATTGAAGCCGCGCAAGAAATACTGGTTGGCCTTGCCCTCGCCGGAATGCTGGGTCACGATCAACCCCGGCACGACCTCGAGCGCCTCACCCGGACGCGCGAAGGGCTGGGCGTTCACGTCGGCGCCGCTGATGGTCGAGGCGCTCGCGGCGGTTGGCAGCATGGTGGCGGGGCCGGCGGAAGCGGAGCCGGCCGTCGCGCCGACACTCGAAAGCGGCGGAATGGCTACGTTCGGTGCGATGACCACCGGTGTCCGTGCGATACGCTCGCGGCGCGGTGGCGTCAGCCTGGCGCGCGGCCTTGCCGCAGGAGGATTGACCGTGACTGCCGGGAGTGGCTCGGAGGCTGACCGTGGGACGCCCTGCGCCTCGGCTGCCTGTCCCACAAGCACCAGCGATGCGGCGGCCGAAAACGCGCCCCACGAAAATCCACGCAACGCTCATGCCCCCGCATGGAAACTGCTACAATCGGCTTTGCGACCGCATCAGTTCGACCTACCCCGGCCCCGAAATCTACCAAGCGCAGTATGACGATACAATAAAAATATCATACTCGACGCCTGACGGAATTTTCCATGCAGCGAATAACCATCACCATCGAAGACGAACTGCTTGCCGAGATCGATGCAGCGGCGGAAGCGCGCGGCTATCAGAATCGCTCCGAGATCATTCGCGATCTCGCCCGCGCCGGGTTGCAGCAGAGCGCGGAGCAGGCCGCGCCCTCAGGCCAATGCGTCGCCGCGCTGGTCTATGTCTACGACCATGCGGCGCGGGATCTATCCAGGCGGCTGGTCCAGAATTTCCACGGCCATCACGACCTGTCGCTGGCGACGCTGCATGTTCACCTTGATGATGATTCCTGCATGGAGGTGACGGCGCTGAAGGGCGCCAGCAGCGAGGTCCGGCATCTTGCCGACCACGTCATCGCCGAGCGCGGCGTGCGCTACGGACGTGTCGTCATGATCCCGACGTCAGCGGACAAGAAGGCGAAGGCGCGAAAGCGCGGGCACAGCCACGAGTGATCGCGCCGGGAGCGCCTTTGGTCGTTGTGTGAACGCGGAACATCCGCGAATTCCGTCATGGCCGGGCTTGTCCCGGCCATGACGACGGAGGGAGCAGAGCCTTCGTCACGTTACCGGTCCGAGCGACCGATCACGGCCATCAATTCCGCGATCTTTTCGCGCTGGTCGGCCTTGTTGCCGCTGGTGATCGCATGCTCGACGCAGTGCGAGACATGATCCTTCAGGATTTCCTCCTCGACCCGGCGCAGCGCGGCCCGCACCGCCGATATCTGGGTGACGATATCGATGCAGTAGCGGTCCTCGTCGACCATCTTCGACAGGCCGCGGACCTGGCCCTCGATCCGGCTCAGCCGTTTTTGACAGGATGCCTTGATGTCATTTCGCATACCGCCTATATACCCATACAGGGTATGGGTTTCAAGAGCCGGAGCGATGAATGACCCGGAGTGAGAAAAGTGGTGCAGCGATGAATGGCGCCTGCTGTGGCGGCCAGGGCGGACACGGTCATCCCGGGCACGATCGCGCCGGCCACGGCCACCACGATCATCAGGCGCGCGGGCCGGCCACCGTGATCGACCCTGTCTGCGGGATGACCGTCGATCCCGAGACCAGCAAGCACCGCTTCGACCACAACGGCAAAACCTACCATTTCTGCTCCGCCGGCTGCCGCACCAAGTTCGCCGCGGATCCCCTCGCCTATCTGGAAAAGGACAAGCGGCCGAAAGCCGCGGTACCGGAGGGCACGATCTACACCTGCCCGATGCATCCGGAGATCCGCCAGGTCGGTCCGGGAAGCTGCCCGATCTGCGGCATGGGGCTGGAGCCCGACGTCGTCAGCCTCGACGCGGGGCCAAACCCCGAACTCGCCGACATGACGCGCCGCTTCTGGATCGGGCTTGCGCTGGCGCTGCCGGCGATCGTGCTGGAGATGGGCGGCCATCTCGTCGGCGGCCACGGCCTGATCGATCCGACCCTGTCGAACTGGATCCAGTTCGCGTTCGCAACGCCCGTCGTGTTGTGGGCCGGCTGGCCGTTCTTCGTGCGCGGCTGGCAGTCGCTCCTCACGCGCAATCTCAACATGTTCACGCTGATCGCGGTCGGCACCGGCGTGGCCTATCTCTACAGCGTCGCCGGTACCCTCGCGCCGGGCATCTTCCCGGCTACCTTCCGCGGCCATGGCGGCGCGGTTGCAGTCTATTTCGAATCGGCCGCTGTCATTACCGTGCTGGTGCTGCTCGGACAGGTGCTCGAGTTGCGCGCGCGCGAAGCCACCTCGGGCGCGATCAAGGCGCTGCTGCAGCTCGCGCCGAAAGCCGCCCGCCGGATCGGGGATGACGGCACGGAACAGGAGGTGGAAATCGATACGCTCGCTGCCGGCGATCATCTGCGCGTCCGGCCCGGCGAAAAGGTGCCGGTGGACGGCGTCATCCTCGAAGGCCGCTCCTCGCTCGATGAATCGCTGGTGACGGGCGAATCCATGCCGGTCACCAAGGACCTTGGCGATAAGGTGATCGCAGGCACGCTGAACCAGTCCGGAAGTTTCGTGATGCGCGCCGACAAGGTCGGCCGCGACACGCTGCTCGCACAGATCGTGCAGATGGTGGCGGATGCCCAGCGTTCGCGCGCGCCGATCCAAAGACTCGCCGACCAGGTCGCCGGCTGGTTCGTACCGACGGTGATCATCGTCGCGCTGATTGCGTTCGGCGCATGGGCCTGGTTCGGGCCGGAGCCGCGGATGGCGTTCGGCCTCGTCGCAGCCGTCAGCGTGCTGATCATCGCCTGCCCCTGTGCGCTCGGCCTCGCCACGCCGATGTCGATCATGGTCGGCGTCGGGCGCGGCGCGCAGGCCGGCGTTTTGATCAAGAACGCCGAAGCACTGGAGCGGATGGAGAAGGTCGACACGCTGGTAGTCGACAAGACCGGCACGCTGACCGAGGGCAAGCCGAAAGTCGTTGCGATCGTGCCGGCGGAAGGATTTGCGGAGACCGACATTTTGAGGTTGGCCGCGACCGTCGAACGCGCCAGCGAGCACCCGCTGGCCGACGCCATCGTGCGGGCGGCCAAGGAGCGCCATCTCGATCTCGGCAAGGTCGACGCATTCGACTCGCCGACCGGCAAGGGCGTCACCGGCAAGGTCGACGGCAAGAGCATCGTTCTCGGCAATTCGGCGTTTCTGCAATCGCTCGGCGTCGATGCGCAGCCGTTGAACGATCAGGGTGAACTTCTGCGCGGCGACGGCGCCACCGTGATCAACATGGCCATCGATGGCAGGCTTGCCGGCCTGTTCGCCATCGCCGACCCGGTCAAGGCGTCGACGCCGGACGCGCTGAAAGCGCTGGCGGTCGACGGCATCAAGGTCATCATGCTCACGGGCGACAACAGAACCACGGCCAATGCCGTGGCGAAAAACCTCGGTATTTCCGATGTCGAGGCCGAGGTGCTGCCCGACCAGAAGAGCGCGGTCGTCGCCAGGCTGCAGAAGGCCGGAAAGGTGGTCGCGATGGCCGGCGACGGCGTCAACGACGCGCCCGCGCTGGCGGCGGCCGAGGTCGGCATCGCCATGGGCACGGGCACGGATGTGGCGATGGAAAGCGCCGGCGTCACGCTTCTGCAGGGCGATCTCGGCGGCATCGTCCGCGCCCGCCGGCTGTCGCAGGCGACGATGCGCAATATCCGCCAGAACCTGTTCTTTGCCTTCATCTACAACGCCGCCGGCATCCCGATCGCGGCGGGCATCCTCTATCCGGCGTTCGGATTGCTGCTGTCGCCGATCATCGCCGCCGCGGCGATGGCGTTGTCGTCGGTGAGCGTGGTCGGCAATGCGCTGCGGCTGCGGATGACGCGGCTTTAAGTGAGGTCGTCATGCCCGGCCTTGTGCCGGGCATCCACGTCTTTGCCTTCGCATCGAGAACGTGGATGGCCGGGACGAGCCCGGCCATGACGAGAAAAAAATCACGCCGCCTTCGCCCTCCCGCGCGGCAGTCCGGCCCGCGCCAGGCCGCCATAGAGCGCCTCGCCCGGCATTTCCGATTTCAGGATCTCACGCACTGCGACCAGCTTCTCGATGTCGATGCCGGTATTGAATCCCTTGCTCTCGCACAGGAACGCCAGATCCTCGATCACCACATTGCCGGTGGCGCCCGGCGCGAACGGGCAGCCGCCGAGGCCGCCGAGCGATCCGTCCAGCACCCGCGCGCCGGCATCGAGCGCGGCGGAGGCGTTGGCGATACCCATGCCGCGGGTATCATGCAGGTGAATGCAGATCGGTCTTGAGCCGGCGATCTTCACCGCGCCCGCCGTCAGTTCGCCGACCTGCTTCGGCCCGGCATAGCCGACGGTGTCGGCAATGACGACCATGTCGACGCCGGCCTCGAACAGTTTTTCGGTCAGCCGCAGTACTTCGTTGGGATCGACGGCGCCCGTGATCGAGCAGCCCAGCGCCATCGAGATCGCGGCGTTCACCACCGGCTGGTGCGCGGTGGCATTTCGCAATTCGCAAAGCCGCTTGACGTTGGCGATGGCCGATTCGCGCGAGCGGTTGGCATTGGCCTGGCTGTGCTCTTCGGTGGCCGAGACCACCGTCGCCACTTCGGCGACGCCGGAGGCCAGCGCTTCGTTGACGCCGCGCTCATTCAGCGTCAACGCTATGCCGTAGGCGCCGGGCAGCGATGCGACGGTGGCGATCATCTCGCGCACGTCGGCAAATTGCGGAAAGGTTTTTGCCGGCAGGAACGAGCCGGTCTCGAAATGGCGTACGCCCGCCGCGTATTCGTCGCGCATCCAGCGCTGCTTGGCTGCGGTGGACGGAAACGTCTTCACGAGCTGCAGCCCGTCGCGCAGGCCGACTTCGCGCAGCACGATCTGGTTGTCGGGATATAGTTCCTGGACGCGGGCCATGGCAGCCTCATGCGGCGTTGTTTCGTTGGGGTAGTGCCGGAATTACTGCATTCATCTTCCCGGAACGCAAGCGCTACGGGCGACTGTCACCCTTGCCGGTGCCCTCCTGCCCCCCTTGCCGAAGCCTCCGCTTGTATCTACCTCTCGCGAGGGTTTTTGCAGGAGATTGGACTGCCATGTTGGACGCCGCCGTCAAGGCGCTTTCGCAGATGCTATCACCGCCGATGCGTTCCATCCTGTGGCGCTCGATCGGGCTGGCGCTGGTCGTGATCACAGTGCTGGCGATCGGATTGCAGCGGCTCTTGAGCTGGTTCGCCGAATCCGGCGAAGTCTGGGCCGAGGCGATGCTGGGGCCGGGCTGGCACTCGGCCCTCAACGTGCTGTCCTGGATCCTCTCGATCGCGGCCGGGCTCGGCGTCGTGCTTGGCGGCATCTTCCTGATGCCGGCCGTCACCTCGCTGATCGCCAGCGTGTTCGTTGACGACGTCGCCGAGCATGTCGAGCGCGAACATTACCCGGCGGAGCGCCCGGGCGACGCCCTGCCGCTCGGCATCGCGATCCCCGAGGGCATCAAGACGGCGCTGCTCACCCTCCTCGTCTACCTGATCGCGCTGCCGTTCGTACTGTTCGCCGGCGCCGGCTTTTTGATCTTCTTCATCGCCACCGCCTGGCTTTTGGGACGCGAGTATTTCGAGCTGGCGGCGATGCGGTTCCGCTCGCCCGCGGAGGCCAAGGCCATGCGCAGGGACAATGCAGCGACGGTGTTCACCGCCGGCCTGTTCATTGCCGCCTTCGTGTCGATCCCGATCGTCAATCTCGCGACGCCGGTATTCGGCATGGCCTTCATGGTTCATATGCACAAGCGGCTGTCGGGTCCGCGGCCGGAGCTGATCGAGCCGGCGAGGAAGCCCGGAATGCCGGTGGCGTGAGGACAAAGCCGTCATGGCCGGGACGAGCCCGGCCGTGACGGAGAACGCGGTGGTTATCGCGCCAAGGTTCACACCGTCTTTTCCGGCCAGCGGCACAGATCGTTGATCAGACACACCTCGCAGCGCGGCTTGCGCGCAAGGCAGGTGTAGCGTCCGTGCAGGATGAGCCAGTGGTGCGCATGCAGCATGAATTCGGAGGGGATCACTTTCTCCAGCCCCAGCTCGACCGCCAGCGGCGTATCGCCGGGCGCCAGCCCGGTGCGGTTGCCGACGCGGAACACATGGGTATCGACCGCCATCGTGTGCTCGCCATAGGCCATGTTGAGCACGACATTGGCGGTCTTGCGCCCGGCGCCGGGCAGCGTCTCGATTTCGGCGCGGGTGCGCGGCACCTCGCCGCCGAATTCGGCGATCAGCTTCTCCGACAGCGCGATGACGTTCTTGGCCTTGTTGCGGTAGAGCCCGATGGTCTTGATGTACTCGCGCACCTTGTCTTCGCCGAGCTCGATCATCTTCTGCGGCGTATCGGCGACCGCAAACAACGCACGCGTCGCCTTGTTGACACCGGCATCGGTGGCCTGCGCCGACAGCACCACGGCGACCAGCAGCGTATAGGGATTGAGATGTTCGAGTTCGCCCTTCGGCTCCGGGTTGGCCTTGCGAAACCGGCTGAACGCCTCGTGGACCTCGGCCGGCGTCCAGGGAGTGATCTTCGGTGACTTCCTTGCCCTCGGCTTCGGCGCCGCCTTGACAACCTTCTTTGCCGGCTTTTTCGGCAGTGAAACGCCCGACTTTTTCACACCAACAGGGCGGATGATTTTGGCCATGATCGGGATATACTGACACGCGATGACCGCAGGCAACGACTTTGATCCCTCGCTTGACCAGCCGACCCTGTTTTCGGCGCGGGTGACGCCGCATCGCTCGCTCAACCGCACCGGCTTCACGGTGCTGATGGCGTTCGTCGGCATCGTCAGCTTCGTGGCCGGCATCGCGTTCTGCATGATGGGCGCCTGGCCGGTGCTCGGCTTTTTTGGCCTCGATGTGCTGGTGATCTACTGGGCGTTCCGGGTCAATTTCCGCACCGCTTCGGCCACCGAGGATATCGTGATGACGCCGTCGGAATTGCGCGTGCGCCGCGTCAGCCATCGCGGCGATGTCATGGAATGGACGCTCAACCCGCTGTGGGTGCAGCTCGAGAAGACGGGCGACCCGGAATTTGGCATCGAGCGGCTGTATCTGGTCTCCCGCGGCCGCCGCGTCTCGGTCGGCCATTTCCTGGGGCCCGAGGAAAAGGAAAGCTTTTCCAAAGCCTTACTGGCTGCGCTGCAAACCGCCAAGCGCGGTATCACCTATAACCCCATCGTTTGATCCTTGTCGGAAACCGGGTGGTTTGGAGCAGGCGTGACCTCTAACTCTAACCCCATGATGACACTCGCCATACACGACCAGCGCCTGGCCAAGCCGGGCCCCCAGAACGCCGCGCTGCGCGACTATGACTCGGTGCGCCGGGCGATCGCCTTCATTTCCGAGCACTGGCGCACCCAGCCGACCATCGAGGCGATGGCGGACGCCGCCGCCGTGACGCCGGACGAACTGCACCATCTGTTCCGCCGCTGGGCCGGGCTGACGCCAAAAGCCTTCATGCAGGCGCTGACGCTCAACCACGCCAAGGGCCTGCTGCGCGATTCCGCCAGCGTGCTCGATGCCGCACTCGACTCCGGCCTGTCGGGGCCGGGCCGGCTGCACGACCTGTTCGTCACCCATGAAGCGATGTCGCCCGGCGAATGGAAGAACGGCGGCGCCGGCATGACGCTGCGCTACGGCTTCCACGCCAGCCCGTTCGGCACCGCGATCGTGATCGCGAGCGAGCGCGGGCTGGCGGGGCTGGCGTTCGCCGATCCCGGCGAGGAGCCTGCCGCGTTCGCCGACATGAAGCGGCGCTGGCCGAACGCGACCTATGTCGAGGACCATGACGGCACCACCGGCCTCGCGCAGCGCATCTTCGATCCGAAGCTGTGGCGGCCGGACCAGCCGCTCCGCGTGATCCTGATCGGTACCGATTTCGAGGTGCGGGTGTGGGAGGCGCTGCTGAAAATCCCGATGGGTCGCGCGGTCTGCTATTCCGACATCGCCAACAAGATCAGCAATCCGAAAGCGTCGCGCGCGGTCGGCGCCGCGGTCGGCCGCAACCCGGTGTCGTTCGTGGTGCCCTGTCACCGCGCACTGGGCAAGGGCGGCACGCTGACCGGCTATCACTGGGGCATCACGCGCAAGCAGGCGATGCTGGGATGGGAAGCGGGGCAATTGGGACTGCACTGACGGCACGCGCCGCGTGGGCGGTACTTTTCCGAAAGTAACCTAAGCCATTGCCTTTGGGAGGTAAATTCCAACAGGCCGATAGCGTTGCCCCCTACCGGCACAGATTGACGATCACTAAATGATCGCTCACAACCACCCGTCTCAACAGGGGAAGGTGAGCCCATGCAAGAACGTCGTCCGGTGATGCTGGCCATATTGGATGGTTGGGGCTGGCGCGAAGACCCGGCCGACAATGCCGTTCGCCAGGCCCGCACACCGAATTTCGACCGGCTCTGGGAGACCAGTCCGCACGCGCTCTTGAAGACGTCGGGACGCGACGTCGGTCTGCCGGATGGGCAGATGGGCAATTCCGAGGTGGGGCATTTCAACATCGGCGCCGGCCGCGTCGTGATGCAGGACCTGCCGCGCATCAACGACGCGATAGCGTCCGGCAGCATCAAATCGTCAGAAGCACTGCGTTCGCTGATCCAGGCGCTGAAACAGAGCGGCGGCACGTGCCATCTCATCGGCCTGGTTTCTCCCGGCGGTGTGCATTCGCATGAAGACCATGCCGCGGCGCTGGCCCGCATCCTCGCCGACGATGGCGTGCCGTCGGTCGTGCACGTCCTGACGGACGGCCGCGACACGCCGCCGAAATCGGCGCTCGACAGTCTGACGCGGCTGCAAGCCGCGCTTCCCGCCTCGGTCCCCGTCGCCACCGTCATCGGACGCTACTACGCGATGGACCGCGACAAGCGCTGGGAGCGCGTCGCCAGGGCCTACAACGCCATCATCGAAGCCGACGCCCCGCGCTTCCCCGACGCGCGATCGGCGATATCGGAGGCGTATGCAAAGAACCTCACCGACGAGTTCATCGAACCGTCGGTGATCGGCGATTACGCCGGCGTCAGGGACGGCGACGGCGTTCTTTCCTTCAACTTTCGCGCCGATCGCGTTCGCGAGATTCTCGGCGCGATGCTCGATCCGTCTTTTTCCGGCTTCACGCGCAAGCGCGAAATCCATTTCGCCGCCGCGGTCGGCATGACGCAGTACAGCGACGAACTGGACAGGCTGATGCAGACCATGTTCCCGGCGGAGACGTTTCCCAACATCCTGGGCGAAGTCGCGTCGGCCGCGAACCGTACCCAGCTGCGCCTCGCCGAGACTGAGAAATATCCTCACGTCACCTATTTTCTCAACGGCGGACGCGAAGAGCCGTTCCCCGGCGAAGACCGCATCATGGTGCCCTCGCCCAAGGTCGCCACCTACGATCTGCAGCCGGAAATGTCGGCGCCTGAGTTGACGGAGAAAGTCGTCGCCGCCATCGACTCCGGCAAGTACGACCTGATCGTGCTGAACTATGCCAATCCCGACATGGTGGGCCACACCGGAAGCCTGCCGGCCGCGATCAAGGCGGTCGAGACCGTCGATACCGGCTTGGGCAAAATCTCCAATGCGATCCAACGGGCCGGCGGCGCGCTGCTGGTGACGGCCGACCACGGCAATTGCGAGATGATGCGCGACCCCGTGACCGGCGGACCGCACACCGCGCATACGACAGGGCCGGTGCCGGTGATGCTCCAGGGCGGCGGGAACGTATCATTGGCGGACGGCCGGCTGGCAGACATCGCTCCGACGTTGCTCGACCTGATGCAGTTGCCGAAGCCTAAAGACATGACCGGCACGTCATTGCTGCGTTCCAAACGAACCTAGCTAGATTCTTGTCGGAGTACCGGTCGCTGCTTTTCAGGACCATGCGTCAGAAATCGGCAAGCCCCAGCACGTCGGCCATCGTATAGAAGCCGGGCTGCTTGCCGTGCGCCCAGAGCGCGGCCTTGATCGCGCCCTGTGCAAACATGGTGCGGTCCTCGGCGCGGTGGGTGAATTCGATGCGCTCCATCGGACCGGCAAAGATCACGCTGTGATCGCCCGTGACGGTGCCGCCACGCAAGCTGGCAAAACCGATATCGCCCGGCGTTCGGGCACCCGTCACGCCGTCACGGCCGCGCGCCGAGCGGGCATGCAGATCGATGCCGCGGCCGGCGGCGGCGGCCTCCCCGAGCAGCAGCGCGGTCCCCGAGGGCGCGTCGATCTTCGCCTTGTGATGCATCTCGACGATTTCGATATCGAAGCTTTCGTCCAGCGCCTTGGCGACCCGCTTCACCACCGCTGCCAGCAGATTGACGCCAAGGCTCATATTGCCCGACTGCACGACCTTCGCGCGCGAGGTCACGCTCCTGATCACCGCCATGTCAGACATGGAAAGGCCGGTTGTTCCGACGATGTGCACAAGGCCGCGTTCGGCGGCTATGGCGACGTTGGCGATGGTCGCAGCCGGCACGGTGAAATCCACGATGCCGTCGGCGTCGGCCGACAGCGCCCACAAATCGGCGGAAAGCTTGACGCCGTTCTCCGGCAGGCCGGCGAGCACGCCGGAATCCTTGCCCAGCAATTGCGAGCCCGGCGCTTCCAGCGCGCCGGCCAGGACCGCCCCCGGCGTTTCCGAAATGACACGCACCAGCGCGCGGCCCATCCGGCCGCCGGCTCCCGCTACGATCAATCGCATGTCGGCCATGGCTTTTCCTCTCAAGGCCCTATAGTGGGACGGGGACGTTCCGGCAACCAAACTCAATGTCATGCCCGGCCATGACGAAGAGACCTACGGCTGCGGGCCGTCATACCCTTCGATGATGATGAGGTCGGCCTGCGAATGCGGCAGCCGGCGCTTGATGTTTTCCTGGTATTCAGGGGAATGGTAGCAGGCCAGCGCCGTTTCGTAATCGGGAAATTCGATCACGACGTTGCGCGAGCGGCTGTCGCCTTCGATGCGCTCGAACTTGCCGCCACGCACCACGAAGCGTCCACCGAATTTCTTGAAGATGGCGGGGTTGTGCGCCGCATAAGGCTTGTATCCTTCGTCATTGTGCACATCGACGCGCGCAATCCAGTATCCCTTGGCCATTTTACTCTCCGTTGTTACGTCGGCAGTCTACGCCGATGCCTGCTTGATTTCCGCCTGAATTGCGTCCGCCGCAGCCTTGGGATCGGCGGCCTCCGTGATCGGCCGGCCGACCACCAGATAGTCGGCGCCGGCAGCGATCGCGCGCGCCGGCGTCATGATGCGCTTCTGGTCGCCGCTTGCCGCACCCGCAGGCCGGATGCCGGGCGTCACCAGGCTCATCTGGTGGCCGACGATCTTGCGCAGACTGGCGGCCTCCTCCGGAGAAGAGACGAGGCCGTCGATGCCGAGCACCTGGGCCTGCTGCGCGCGCGCCTCCACCAGATCGGAGACGCCGAGACGATAGCCAGCCGCGTGCAGGTCGCCGTCGTCATACGACGTCAGCACGGTGACCGCGAGGATCTTGAGATCCGATCCGGCCCGCGCCTCGACCGCGGCCTTCATGGTCTGCGGGTAGGCGTGGACGGTGAGGAAGGTCGCACCGAGTTTCGCCACGCTTTCGACGCCGCGCGCGACCGTGTTGCCGATATCGTGCAGCTTGAGGTCAAGAAAGACCTTCTTGCCGGATTTCGCCAGCTGCTGCGCCAGCGGCAAGCCGCCCGCGTAGCCGAGCTGGTAGCCGATCTTGTAGAAGTTCACGCTGTCGCCGAGACGCGCGATCAGCGCTTCCGCCTCGGCGACGCCGGGCAGGTCGAGCGCTACGATCAGTCGGTCCTTCGCGGCGATATCGGCTGGCTGCATGTCACCTCACATCATGCGCTGGGAAACGTCGATCAACTGCCGCGCCAGCGCTTTCAGCGCGTCGGCGTCAGCCGCATTCTTCAGGCGGTCCATCTCGTCATAGGCATCCTCCGCGAACGCCAGCGCGAGCTGGTTCGGGATCACCTGCGCGTGGCAGGCCGACAGGATCAGCCGCAGCGCCGCCAGCGCCCGCGAGCCACCAAGCCGGCCGCCGGAGGCGGATGCGATCGCAAACACCCGGCCGCGGAACACCTGCCCGCGGGTCTCGTGCGCATCCTGCACCCGGCTCACCCAGTCGATGGCGTTCTTGAGCAGCGGCGGGATCGAGGAATTGTACTCCGGCGTCACGATCAGCACGCCATGATGCGCGGCCATCATGCGCTTGAGATTGACCGCGTGTTTGGGAACGCCTGACTTGGCCTGCAGGTCGCCGTCATAGATCGGCAGCGGAAAATCCGCCAATGAGATCCGGCTGACTTCGGCACCTTCAAGCGCCAGCGCGTGCGCCGCCACCGCCGCCAGCTTCGCATTGAGCGAGCCTGATCGAAGCGATCCCGGGATCACGAGGATTTTCAGTGCGGACATATCTCGTCAATCGCGTGCAGGGCGACCCCCGCGCGACAGCGCAGGGAGCTCAGCCCTTGCGATACACCCAGACCCGCGCCGGCGGAAGATTCATCCAGATCCGTTCGGAGGCCTCTGTGGATACGCCCGGCAGCGATTTCGGGATCGGCGGCACGACCGAATAGGTGAACTGCACGAAGGGCGCGCCGGGCGCGAGCGCCATGAACGCGTCCCGGATCAGCTTGAGGCGCGTCAGCATCGGCTTGGTCACGAGCGGCAGGCCGGACACCACGGCGGAAGCCGGCGCATCGAGCACCTTGTCGAGCGACGAGCGCAGCGCATAGGCGTCGCCCTGCACCACCTTGGCCTGCGGATAGCGGTCGCGCAACAGCGCACAGAAGCCGGGATTGTATTCCACCAGCACCAGGCGCTTCTGCTCGACGCCATGCTCGATCAGCGCGTTGGTGATCGCGCCGGTGCCGGGGCCGAGCTCAATCACCGGTCCCTCGGAGTCGACCTCGACATATTGCGCCATGGTGCGCGCGAGCAGCTTGCTCGACGGCATCACCGCGCCCATGTGCAGCGGCTTTTCGATCCATGAACGGAGGAAGCGAACCTCATCGTCAAGACGAAGGGGTTTCTTCGACGCACGCACGGACGATTGCAGGGGCATGTCGCTACCAGGCGGGGCCCGCCAACCAGCGGGATGTCAGAAAACGGTCATAAACACGTATAGGGCGATGGCGATGGGGTCAAGCCGCACGGTCACATCGCCGTCGTGCCAGCGTGTTTTGCGATCGCGCAATAAAGCCCCTTTTGCGGCTGGAATGAATCAGGACTGCCATGCGACGGCTGCGTTCAGGGGAGGCTCATCTCCACCACGCCATCAGCGGCCCGCATCAGGAGCCAGAGCGGCTACCGAAAAAATCCTTGACCTTGGTGAAGAAACCCGCGGCTTCGGGCTGGGTGGCGCCGGATGACAGCTTCTCGAACTCCGAAAGCAGTTCCTGCTGCTTCTTGGTGAGATTTTGCGGCGTTTCAACCATGACCTGGACATACATGTCGCCGGTCTGGCGCGAGCGGAGCACCGGCATGCCCTTTGATGCAATGCGGAAACGACGACCGGACTGCGTCCCCGCCGGCACCTTCACCTTGGTCTTGCCCTTGTCGATGGTCGGCACCTCGAACTCGCCGCCGAGGGCTGCCGCCACCATCGAAATCGGAACCCGGCAGTGCAGGTCGGCGCCATCGCGCTGGAAGAACTCGTGGGTCGAGAGCGACAGGAAGATATAGAGGTCGCCGGGCGGTCCACCGCGGACGCCGGCCTCGCCCTCGCCGGCCAGGCGAATGCGCGTGCCATCCTCGACGCCCTGCGGGATGTTGACCGACAAGGTGCGATCGCGCGTGACGCGGCCCGAGCCTGCGCAGTTCGGGCAGGCGTCCTCGATCATCTGGCCGCGGCCCTGACAGGCCGGGCAGGTCCGTTCCAGCGTGAAGAAGCCCTGGGCCTGCCGCACCCGGCCGGCGCCGCCGCAGGTCGAGCAGGTCTTCGGCTTGGTTCCGGCCTTGGCGCCGGTGCCCGAGCAGGGCTCGCAGGTGACCGAGACCGGAATCTCGATCTGCGCGGTCTTGCCCTGATAGGCCTCCTCCAGCGTGATTTCCATGTTGTAGCGCAGGTCGGCGCCGCGCTCGCGCCCACCGCCGCGGCCGCGCTGCGCGGCCATGCCGAACAGATCCTCGAAGATGTCGGAGAAGGACGAGGCGAAGCCGGCGCCGAAGCCCGGACCGCCACCGCCCATGCCCTGCTCGAACGCGGCATGGCCATAGCGGTCATAGGCAGCGCGCTTCTCGCCGTCCTTCAGCACCTCGTAGGCCTCGTTGATCTCCTTGAACTTCATTTCGCTGGCGGCGTCGCCCGGATTCCTGTCCGGGTGCCACTTCATCGCCAGCTTGCGGAAAGCCGACTTCAGCTTGCTGTCGTCGGCGTTCCGTTCAACTTCCAGGGTCTCGTAATAGCAGCGCTTGGTGGACATCCGTCAAACCCGCCCGAAATACGTCTTCATGCCGCAGGCACGCTCAATCGAAAGATGCGGCCGCCGGCTTAACGAAAAATGACCCCCACCCCGCGAGACGCTGTGTCTGCGCTCCTGGAGTGGGGGTCATGATCGAAAGCCCGCTTAGGCCGACTTCTTGTTGTTCTTGTCGTCGTCGACCTCGGTGAACTCCGCGTCGACCACGTCATCCTTGGCGGCGTCGCGCTTGGCGTCCGCTTCGGCCTGCTGCTTGTACATCGCCTCGCCGAGCTTCATCGAAGCCTGCGCCAGCGTGTTGGTCTTGGCCTTGATCGCCTCGGCATCCTCGCCCTTCAGCGCTTCCTTCAGGTCGCTGACGGCGTCCTCGATGGCGCGCCGCTCGCTTTCCTCGACCTTCGAGCCATGCTCGGCCAGCGCCTTCTCGGTGGAATGCACCAGCGCGTCGGCATGGTTCTTGGCATCGACCGCCTCGCGGCGCTTCTTGTCCTCGGCTGCATTGGCCTCGGCGTCCTTGACCATCTTCTGGATGTCGGCTTCGGACAGGCCGCCGGAGGCCTGGATCCGGATCTGCTGCTCCTTGCCGGTCGCCTTGTCCTTGGCGGACACGTTGACGATGCCGTTGGCGTCGATGTCGAAGGTAACCTCGATCTGCGGCATGCCGCGGGGCGCCGGCGGAATGCCCATCAGGTCGAACTGGCCGAGCACCTTGTTGTCGGCCGCCATTTCACGCTCGCCCTGGAAGACGCGGATGGTGACCGCGTTCTGGTTATCCTCGGCGGTCGAGAACACCTGGCTCTTCTTGGTCGGGATCGTGGTGTTGCGGT